>JABDBW010000136.1 GCA_013288485.1 Bacteroidota bacterium | reverse complement strand
AGCTTCTCTATCCTGCGTAGAAAGCTGCTTGAAAGGAGGCATCATTCGGCGGCCATTTTCCAACAGATCAAGTATTTGAGCGCTGGTATACTTTTTTTCTATATCTATTAGCGAAGGGTAACTTCCCGAACCTTTCCTGTCCTGCCCATGGCAGCTAATGCAGTTTCGTGCAAACAGCCTCGCACCGGCAGCGGCAAAATTTTCTTCGCCAGCGGGCCTTCTCCGCGCCTCTGTCATAGTTGATATATAGGGTATTTCGTTTGCATTAATGTAAAGTATCCCCGTTTGCGGGTCAAACCCGGAGCCTCCCCACTCTGCACCTCCCTCAAAACCCGGAACAGCAACAGCTGTTTGTTTGCCGGGCACAAAAAATAACTGACCGTAACGATATGTTTTTATCCTGCCCAAAAGTTCAGCTTTTGACTCAGCCGATATATAAGGATTAATATCATTTTCGCTAAAAGTTTGCCTTGCATAAGGCTGGGGCAAGGTTGGTATGGGCTGAGTAGGCCAAACTTCTTCGCCTGGCAATGCGTTTTCGGTAGGTACCGGTGTTTCGTGTATGGGGAATATAGGCTTACCCGTAACCCTGTTTAATACATAAAGATAGCCAAATTTGGTAGCCTGGGAAACCGCGTCAATTTTATGACCGTTGCGGGTAACCGTTACCAGCACAGGCGTGGTTGGCGGGTCCCTGTCCCATAGATCATGATGCACTACCTGGTAGTACCATTTCATTTTCCCGGTTGCAGCGTCGAGCGCAATAACGCAATTGGCAAACAGGTCTTTGCCTTTTCTTTTACCCCCCCAAAAATCGGGCGAAATGGATCCGGTCGGCATAAACAGCATACCGCGTTGTTCGTCTAAACTCATGCCCCCCCAGCTGTTAGCGGCGCCTAAATGCATCCATGCGTCTTTATCCGGCCAGGTATTGTACCCAGCCTCGCCGGGGTGCGGTATGGTATGAAATATCCAGCGCAATTTACCGGTGCGCACATCAAAGGCCCTTACGCTGCCCGGCGCGGCCTCGGCCGACTCGTTCACGCGGCTGCCTAAAATGTAAATATCCTTATACATTATGCCTGGCGAAGTTGCGCCCACATACCAATTTTTATTTTTTAGTTCCAGGTTGTCGTGCAGGTCTATCCAGCCCCCATTGCCAAAATCCTTTTCAGGTTCGCCGGTGAGGGCGTTAACTTCGTACAAGTTTGACCCGGCACAATACAATATGCGTTTATCGTTCCCGGCTTCCCAGTAGGTAACCCCGCGGTTATTGTTTACGCCATAACTCATTCGCCCGGCAAGGTACAGTTCGGGGTTGAACATCCATTTCTGTTCGCCGGTAGCCGCATCAAGCGCTACGAGCCGCAGGTGGGGCGTGGTACCGTACAAAACCCCGTTAACAATAATAGGGTTACATTGTATCTGCGATGAGCCCTGCAAGTCAGCATCATTGCTGTGATATTCCCACACTTGTTGCAACTGCTTCACGTTATGCGTGTTTATTTGTTTAAGTGCGGAATAATGATTTGACTGCTTGGAGCCGCCGGCTATACGCCAGTCTACATTGCCACCAGGCTTTTTTACCGTATAACCATAAAACAACGCAGCAAAAAGCAGCAAAACAGGGATAATCTTTTTGGAGAAATTCATCGGGTTAGGAATTAAAATTGGTTTAAGGCTAATATAGGTTTAATTTAAATTATTGCAAACTTAAATTATTTCAAAATATCTTTTTAACTCCCAGTCGGTTACGCTTTTAGCAAACTGTTTGCATTCCCATAAACGGGTTTGTGTATAGTGTTCAACAAAATCTCCGCCCAATAATTCTTTAGCGATTACCGAATTTTTCATGGCCATTGTGGCATCATACAAATTGGCGGCAATTCTTCCGTTTTTAGCATCCTGGTAGCCATTGCCAATAGTTTGAGGGATGTCCAGGCTCAGCTTATTTTTAATACCATATAAACCCGATGCCAGCGCTGCGGCCATGGCCAGGTATGGGTTGGTATCGGCCCCCGGTATGCGGGTTTCCAGTCTTGTATAAGCTTCGGATGGGTTTAATACCCTGAACGCGGTTGTCCTGTTCTCAACAGCCCAGGTCAGGGTAGTTGGCGCCCATGCACCTTCAATAAGGCGTTTATAGCTATTTATGGTTGGCGCGTACATAGGCAAAATATGCGGCAGGCAATATAGTTGGCCAGCTAAATATTGTTTATGCAATTCGCTCATTTTGTTGGCGTCATTGCCGTTATAAAACAGGTTTTTTGACTGATCTTTATTCCATAAACTTTGATGAACATGGCCGCCGCACCCGGGCAAACTTTCGTTCCACTTAGCCATAAAAGTGGCCATAATACCATGCCGGTAAGCAATTTCTTTCACGGCAGTTTTTAATAGTACGGCCCTGTCGGCAGCTTCTAAAACGTGCGAATGCAGTATAGCCGCTTCATAAACACCCGGTCCTGTTTCGGTATGAAACCCTTCTAAGGGGATATTAAACTCGTGCAAAAGGTCAAACAGGTCATTACAATAAGCGCCATTCTCTGATGTACGTAATATAGAGTAACCAAACATTCCCGGCGTCAACGGATCTAAATTGGTAAAGCTTTTATCCT
>JABDBW010000135.1 GCA_013288485.1 Bacteroidota bacterium | reverse complement strand
AAGCGCTATAAAAACCTATAACCTCATGAGCGAGCGTTGGTTTACCCACGCTACACCAACTTTGTTTAATGCAGGTACGCCAAAACCGCAAATGTCGTCATGTTTTTTGCTGACCATGAAGGACGACAGCATTGATGGCATATATGATACCTTAAAGCAAACCGCTAAAATTTCGCAAAGCGCGGGTGGCATTGGCCTAAGCATACATAATGTACGCGCAACAGGCTCTTACATCAGCGGCACCAATGGAACCAGCAACGGTATTATCCCTATGCTGCGCGTATTTAATGATACCGCCCGCTATGTTGACCAGGGCGGCGGCAAGCGCAAAGGCGCATTCGCTATTTATTTAGAGCCGTGGCATGCCGATATTTTTGAATTTTTGGACCTGCGCAAAAATCACGGAAAAGAAGAAATGCGCGCCCGCGACCTGTTCTATGCCCTTTGGGTATCTGACCTGTTCATGGAACGGGTAGAAGCTAATGGCGACTGGAGTTTGTTCTGTCCGCATGAAGCACCGGGCCTGGCTGATTGCTGGGGCAAGGATTTTGAAAAGCTCTACAAAAAATACGAAAAAGAGGGCCGTGCCCGTAAAGTTATAAAAGCGCAGGAACTTTGGTTTGCCGTATTGGATGCCCAGGTAGAAACCGGCACACCTTATTTATTGTATAAGGATGCCGCTAATGGGAAATCGAACCAACAAAATTTGGGTACCATAAAAAGCTCGAACTTATGTACCGAGATATTGGAATACACTTCGGCTGATGAGATAGCGGTTTGTAACCTGGCTTCGCTTGCATTGCCGCGATATGTGCGGGATGGTGCATTCGATCATGAAAAGCTATACGAGGTAACTTACCAGGCTACCTTGAACCTGAACAAGATCATTGACAATAACTATTACCCGGTTAAAGAAGCCGAATATTCAAACTTGAGGCACCGCCCTATTGGTTTAGGGGTACAAGGCCTGGCCGATGCTTTCATACTGCTGCGTATGCCGTTTGAAAGCCCTGAAGCGAAGCAACTGAACAAAGAGATATTTGAAACCATCTATTTCGCTGCCATGACCGCTTCGAAGGACCTGGCGATAAAAGATGGCGCTTACGAAACCTTCCAGGGATCGCCATTATCAAAAGGAGAGTTCCAGTTTGATCTGTGGAAAGTAAAACCCGATAGTGGCCGCTGGGATTGGGAAAACCTGCGCCTGGATGTAATGAACCATGGTGTACGTAATTCCCTCTTAGTAGCGCCAATGCCTACCGCTTCAACTTCGCAAATATTAGGTAATAACGAATGCTTTGAGCCATATACCTCTAACATTTATACCCGCCGTGTTTTAAGCGGTGAGTTTATCATCGTAAACAAACATTTACTGCGCGACCTGGTAAACCGTGGTTTATGGGATAATAACATGAAGGATAAGATCATTACAGCGAATGGTTCTATACAGGATATTGCAGAAATACCACAAGAGTTGAAAGACCTGTACAAAACCGTTTGGGAGATCAAAATGCGTGATATTATTGATATGGCTGCCGATAGGGGCGCGTACATTTGCCAGTCGCAATCATTGAACCTGTTCATTAACTCGCCAAATGCTTCAAAACTAACCTCGATGCACTTCTACGCATGGAAGAAAGGGTTAAAAACCGGCATGTATTACCTGCGCACACAAGCGGCATCGCAAGCGGTTAAATTTACTGTGGAGAACCAGGGCGGAAAAAACATGGATCCGGTAATACCAGAAGTGGTGGATCAAATTGCCGACGAAATACCCGCCGGACCAACCTGCTCAATGGAAGAGGGTTGTGTGACTTGCTCGGCGTAAGTTAGTTGATGGATCATAGTTCATGGTTCATAGATTATTGGAATAAAGGCCATAGCCATTGTCAAAAGAAGAAATTCAATTGACAATGGCTATGGTCTTTTTACATTATATTTGTTTTGATTGAAATGGGCTATGAACCATGAACTATCAACCATGATCCAAAACTCCAAACACGAAATAATTTCTTGCGAACGCTGCGGAAAGCGTATAGAATGTAAGGCAAACGCTTATACCAAATGCCAGTGCAGCAAAGTGCAGTTAAATTTGAACGAGGTGCAATACATTAGCGAAAATTTTGAGGGGTGTATGTGCGCGGATTGTTTACTGGCTTTGCAGGAAGAATATAGGGCAACATTATCTACATCTGTAAAATGATGGGCGGGGACACCTACTTCCTCGTAATAAACGGCAAACCCGAAGGCCCTTATACCATATCCCAACTCAAAGAATTAAAAATAAAACCCGGCGACTTTGTTAAAACCCCGGCAATGGACGATTACAAAGAAGCCCATGAAATTGCCGAACTGCGCCAATTTTTTGGCTTTCATAAACAAGCCTTGCTGCAATATTATGGTAGTTTTGACCAGCGCCTGCTTGCCGCCGCGCTCGACTGGTTTTTTGTTTCGGGTGCGTGTATTCTTGTAGCGTTTATGGTTGCCATGTTTGTTAACAATAGGATAGTTCTTCTTTCGGTTGCTGCCGGCCTGTTGATCGTTATACCGATAGTAAATTTCATTTATCATGTTATTATGGAGAGCTCTGCCAAACAAGCCACTTATGGCAAGCAGATCTTACA
>JABDBW010000134.1 GCA_013288485.1 Bacteroidota bacterium | reverse complement strand
AACAAATTACCTGATACGCGCATCGCGAGGCGACCAGCTAACTCGTTACCACCTGGAAGCGGCTATTGCTTACTGGCATACCATTAAAACAGACAGTGCCGAAAAATGGGAGAATATTTTACAGCTTTATAATAAATTACTGATACTGGAATACTCGCCCATGGCGGCACTGAACCGCACCTACGCTTTAGCAAAAGCCGATGGTAAAGAAAAAGCAATTATTGAAGCCGAAAAATTAACGCAGTTAACGGGCAGTCATTTATATCATTCCTTATTAGGGTATTTGTATAGTGGGATAGCTAATGAAAAAGCGTTGCAGCATTTGCAAACTGCTTTAAAGCTGGCTAAAAATAAGGTGGAGAAAAACAGGATAGATAAAAATATAAAAGCCTTAAAAAAAGAAGAGCTCCTGATGGGCAGGAGCTCTAACTAACCAATTATAAACCAATATATATGAAGAGATATGCTGTAGAATTTACATCTAATCAGCACATTACGTTAATCCGATGTATCGAACAACCTTTATCAAACGCCGTGCCGTAATATTAATTGCAGCCTGTTATTGAATTAACACTATTTAACATATTAATGTTACACGCCCGTTTATACGCATAAAAAGAGCGGTAAGTTTTACAACTTACCGCTCTTTTATGTATTTTAAAAAAGTATTAAACAGTATGCAGGGCGTTGCCTGTATAGTACAATATAATGATAACAATACCTGCCAATATACGATAATAGCCAAACACCATAAACCCTTTTTGCTCTAAAAAATTAATGAATGACTTAATGGCCATTAACGCCACTATAAAAGCGATAACGCTGCCTATTAACAGGTATTTAATATCGTGGTGCAGGTCGGCAGCGGTAATATTACCGTGCTTGTAAAAATCATACAGGTCTTTTAGCGTAGCGCCAAACATGGTGGGCACGGCTAAAAAGAATGAGAATTCGGCCGCGGCTTTACGGCTTAGCTTTTGCGACATACCGCCAACTATTGAGGCCGCCGACCGCGATACGCCAGGTATCATGGCCAAACATTGGAAGAAACCAATTTTAAGCGCGGTAATATGGCTGATCTCTTTCTCGTCGTTAACGGTGGGTTTGTTAAACCAATCGTCAACAAATAATAGAATAATACCACCGGCAACAAAGGCTATGGCAACTACCAGCGGGCTTTCTAAAAGAATATCAATTTTCTTCTTCAACAATAGCCCGAATACCACCGCCGGTATAACACCGATCACCAGTTTTATATAAAAATCAATAGAGCGAAGAAAACGTTTGTAGTAAAGTACCACTACCGCCAGGATAGCACCCAGCTGGATAACAATTTCAAACAGTTTAACAAACTCGTCCTTGCTTATACCCATCAACGAGCTGGCTATAACCATGTGTCCGGTTGACGACACAGGTAAAAATTCGGTTATCCCCTCAATAATTGCAAGGATGATGACTTGTATAATGTTCATTGTGGATGTTGTAAGGTTTAAAAGTTGGAATGTTGGAATGTTATTATATGGCAATAATAGCTATGAACCATTAACTACTTCTCTTCCGGTTTCTTTAATATGGCGTAAAAAACCAGCCCGTATCCGGCTAAAACAACTATAGGCGCTATAACAATTTTAGTGGTGCTGTAAATATTGGTGGTGCCCGCCATGAGTACGAAGCCAAAGGCCACTACGGCTATGCTGATAATGAACCAGCGGTAATTACTTTTATCGAATATAAATTTTACAGACTGGGTATTCGTATCCTTTGCCTGTGGTTTCGCGGTTGTTTTAACCGCCTGTGCTGGTTTTGCCATCTATGTTTTAGTTATTGAATGAGTGAATTAGTGATTGAGTGAATTGTTTTTAAGTATTGAACGAACAACCTTTTACCTTTCTGCTTTTTCCTTTTACCTGTAAAGATCATATATTTTTAAACGTAAAAATTTATTTACCGCAAGATACGTGCTGAATGCCGAAATAAATATACCCAGGCCTACAACACATAAAAATACCAATCCGAATTCGGCATTGTTTTGCAGTATAACCAGGTCGGGCACTTCCAGGTTAGCCAGGTATAATGTACCTACCAGGATAATAACGGCAATTAATCCGCCTAAAAGCCCGTGCCACATACCATAAAGCAGGAACGGCTTGCGGATAAACGCCTTTGTAGCGCCTACCAGCTGCATTGATTTGATCAAAAATCGTTGCGAGTATATGGCCAGCCTTATGGTATTATTGATTAACGCTACCGATACCACCACAAATATGCCCGCAAAGGCCAGTATAACCAAACTAATGGAAGTTAAGTTCTGGTTCATTTGATCGACCAATGATTGCTGGTACTTAACTTCTTTTACCAATGGGTTTTTTAACAGCTCTGTTTTAAATTTCGATATCCCGGCATTGTTGGCATAATCGGCATTTAAATACACATCGAGCGATTGCGATAATGGGTTATATCCCAGGAATTTCACAAAATCTTCGCCCAGGTCCTTTTGCAGGTTGCGTGCAGCGAGTTCTTTACTTACATATATGGCCTGTTTAACCGCAGGGTTAGCTTCCAGCTGCGTTTGCAATTGCTTTACATCAGCCTCGTGAGCAGCATCGTCAACAAAAACATTCACTACAATATTCTCTTTTACATAACGCGAAAG
>JABDBW010000133.1 GCA_013288485.1 Bacteroidota bacterium | reverse complement strand
TTGCCGGAAAATCACCTTTTGAACGCAAGGAAAGTTTTATTTTATCTTTTCGCTCAACTATAAATGCCGCTAAATGAACATTGCTTATTGATAACGGGTAGTTTACTATGCCCTCTGTATCGCCGGTATTAACAGCGTATTTCTCTATATCATGTTTGTCAACCGTTATAATGGCCGTATTAAATTCAGGTAAAATTTCAAGGCAATTTGTTAAACAATGCCCCAGGAAACGAAGGCGGTTCTCCGTCGCG
This sequence comes from Bacteroidota bacterium, assembly GCA_013288485.1. GTDB lineage: Bacteria > Bacteroidota > Bacteroidia > Sphingobacteriales > Sphingobacteriaceae > Mucilaginibacter. Next base: position 2,445 of record JABDBW010000133.1, on the reverse strand, counting down.
CTATTATAAACCAGTTCATGTATGCGCCAGTTAACTGCCCCGGCATCGATTAGATCGGCTACAACCCTGTGTACAGTTGAGGTAGTGTTAGGTAGTTTGAATGAGGCTGAATCGGTCATTATGCCGGTATATAAACAAGTGGCAACATCTTTATTGACCAGCTTTTTATTGTTTAATACATTAACTATAAAATCATACACCAATTGCGCGCTTGCACAGGCATTGATATCCCAATAACGGTAATCATCAAAATCTTCGGGTTCAAGATGATGGTCTATCATTATTTTATAAGCGCCTGATGCACGCACCACTTCGCCCATTTCGTTAATGCGGTTAAGGGCATTAAAATCAAGGCAGAATATCAGCGCGGCATCAGCAATTAATTTAGCTGCTTCCTGCGTATGCGTTGTATAAATAATAACCTCTCCGTTGCCGGGCATCCAGCTTAAAAAATCGGGATAGTCTGTAGGCGTAATTACCCGCACATGATGGCCCTGCTGTATTAAATAATTATATAAACCTAACGACGAACCCATAGCATCACCATCAGGTTTATGATGGGTAGTGATAACTATTTTTTGAGGCTGTGCTAATAGAGCGTTAAGCGAAGCGGTATCTAACATTCAGTTTAAAAAAAGAGTTGCAAAGCTATATAAATAAACTTAAAGCATTTATAAATTAATGAAAAAAGCTTTAGGGTACGGTTGCAAAAGCCTACTTTTGCGGAATTATATAAAAGTGGAATTTTTACACGCACGAGCGGCATCCACTCTAACTAAATTACAAAATGGAGAGTAATAAAACTTTTACAATGATTAAACCCGATGCGGTTGCCAATGGGCACATCGGTGCAATTTTAGATAAGATAATAGACAATGGTTTTAAAATAATTGCCTTAAAATACACTGCTTTAAGCGCGGAAAAAGCAGGCGAATTTTATAGCGTACATAAGGGCCGCCCTTTTTATAACGCGCTGGTTTCATTCATGTCGTCAGGGCCCATCATAGCTGCAATATTGGAAAAAGAAAATGCAATTGAGGATTACCGCAAACTAATAGGCGCCACCGATCCTACAAAGGCTGAACCAGGTACCATACGTAATTTATTTGCAAAATCAATTGACGCGAATGCTGTTCATGGCTCTGATTCTGATGAAAACGCGGCTATTGAGGGTAACTTCTTTTTCTCTGCTTTTGAGCGTTTTTAAAATATACCTGCAGTAAAAAAGTTTCGGGGAGTTATCTCAGAGAAAGATAATTTCCTGAATTAATTCAGTTTTAGCTTCGCTATTAATTTTTTCTATTATTTGCGTACGCATTACCATCAGTTCGTTTTTTATTACTGATGATTCAATGCGCAGAAATAGTTTTTTGTCGTGTATAAACAATTCTTTGGTACGGTTAGCTACCGATTGGCCTACCAGTTTGGGCCATGCCGCTATAACACCGGTTTCATCAAACTTGCGTTTAATTTTATAAACCTGCATCATTTGTTCAATAGCTTCCTTGAGCGATTTGTCGTTAGTTCTGCGCATCTATCTCTCCTTCCTTCACTTTAAACAATTTTATAGGCACGCCCATGCTTTTAAATATTTTTTTTACCCGGGCATCATTGGTATCGGTAATAAAAACCTGCCCGAAGTTATTGTTCGATACCATTTGCATTAATTTGGTTACCCGCAGGTCGTCGAGTTTATCAAAAATATCATCAAGCAATAACAATGGTTTAAACCCTTTTTGCTGATCTAAAAAACTATACTGCGCCAGCTTTAAGGCAATTAAAAATGATTTTTGCTGGCCCTGCGATCCAAACTTTTTCATCGGCATTCCATGAATAGCAAACTGAAGTTCGTCTTTATGTATACCGGCAGTTGTACGTTCAAGCGCACGGTCACGTTCCAAATTCTTTTTAAGCAGGCCGGCAAAATCATCCTGCAGCAACTGAGATTCGTATAGCAATTCAACCTGCTCGGCATCATCGGTTAAAAACTGATAATGTTTATTAAATATGGTGGTAAAAGCTTCCATAAAAAGCCTGCGCTTTTCAAATATCCGATTACCCGAAATAACCAACTGTTCATCAAGCACCTCCAATAAATTAGGGTCATATCTGCCGGTATCAGCTATCGATTTTAAAAACGCGTTACGGTTTACTAATACCTTATTATAGGTTATCAATTCATCCAGGTATAAATTATCAGTTTGCGATATTACATTGTCAATAAACTTGCGCCTTTCTTCACTGCCTTCAATAATAATACTGATATCATAAGGTGAAACCATTACCAATGGCAATAGCCCGATATGATCGGCCAGGCGCTGGTAATCTTTTTTATTGCGTTTAAACTGCTTTTTCTGATTGCGCTTTACAGAACATGCTATGGCCTCATCCTGTTCGTTTTTATTAAATATGCCGGTAATAATAAAAAAATCAGTACCCTGTTTT
>JABDBW010000132.1 GCA_013288485.1 Bacteroidota bacterium | reverse complement strand
TCCTTCGATTTTAAGGTCATCAGGGTATCGATCTGGTTATCGCCAATAAATATTGCCGAATCAATGTAAGCTGCTTTTAAAATTGGCTTTTCACCTTGTTTTCTTAACTGTTTGATCAGCTTTGCCGGGGCAGTTGCCGATTTGGAGAAAAGAATTGATGATGAGCCTTTTAATACATCATACATTTGCGTAAAATCACCGCCTGCAGCTTCCATAGCTTTTTTGATCAAGCTGTTTTTTGCTACCTGCATCGTGATGTTACTTTCGAAACATTTACGACGGATATTATTAACTTTTGCAACCGTTAGGTCTGAAGTATCGGTAATATAAAAATTACCGTATTCCTTCATTTGTTCAGAGAGGGCAAGAACAAGGTCGTGTTTTTCTTCTTTATTCATGATTTTAGATCCCCGCTACTGATTTTGTTTCTACTGTAATTCCCGGCGACATAGTTGAAGAGATATGAATACTCTTAAAATAAGTGCCTTTAGCTGATGATGGTTTCAATTTTGAGATAGTTTGCAATACTTCTAAAGCATTCTCATAAATTTTATCAGCCGGGAAAGATGCTTTTCCTATTGAAGCATGGATGATGCCGGTTTTATCAACCTTGAAATCGATCTTACCACCTTTTACCTCGGTTACAGCTTTCCCAACGTCGGGAGTTACTGTTCCTGATTTAGGGTTAGGCATTAAGTTACGCGGACCAAGCACACGGCCCAGCCTACCTACTTTAGCCATAACACTTGGCATAGTGATGATAATATCAACGTCAGTCCATCCGCCTTCAATCTTGGCGATATAGTCATCCAATCCTACAAAATCTGCACCTGCGTCTTTTGCTTCCTGTTCCTTATCAGGAGTGCAAAGCACTAAAACGCGTACAGTTTTGCCGGTTCCATGAGGCAATGTAGCGATACCGCGTACCATTTGATTGGCTTTACGGGGATCGACACCTAAACGTACATCTATATCAACTGATGAATCAAACTTGGTATTAGTTATATCTTTTACCAACGATGTTGCATCCTGCAATGTATACGATTTATTAGCCTCAATTTTGGAGAGCGCCACTTTTTGATTTTTTGTTAATCTAGCCACTGTCTTAAACTGATTTGTATTAGTTAAATTAATTTAATTTCGGATATCGGATCTTCAATTTCGGATTTAAACTTCCGCAATCGGCATTCCGCAATTCGAAATTAGTTCCAGGGTGCCGTACCTGATACGGTTATCCCCATACTGCGGGCAGTACCTGCTACCATTTTCATGGCCGATTCTACTGTAAATGCGTTCAGGTCAGTCATTTTATCTTTGGCTATAGTTTCAACCTGGTCCCAGTTTACACTGGCAACTTTTTTACGGTTGGGTTCGGCCGAACCACCTTTTAAGCCTGATACTTCCATTAACTGGATAGCTACAGGAGGGGTTTTAATGATAAAATCGAATGACTTGTCAACATAAACAGTTATAACTACAGGTAACACTTTACCAGGTTTGTCCTGGGTACGTGCGTTGAACTGTTTGCAAAATTCCATTATGTTCACCCCTTTAGCACCTAACGCAGGCCCTATTGGGGGAGATGGATTTGCAGCACCGCCCTTCACTTGCAGCTTAACCATTGCACCGACTTCTTTTGCCATTTTTTTGTTGTTTATTAATTATTCAATGTTAATAAGTGGAAGCTATGTAACATTTATCTTTAGTGAGTGGTTGATTTTGTGAGTGGTGAGTAGTTAGCTCACTTCGTTAATTCAAACACTCGTTTATATTTTTATATAGTTGAGATTGCAAAGGTTAACTACTCACTTAATCAACCTATTCAACCAATCACCAAACTACTCCTTCTCTACCTGCATGTAATTCAATTCAAGCGGCGTACGGCGGCCGAATATCTTTACCATTACTTTTAGTTTCTTTTTCTCTTCGTTAACCTCTTCAATCACGCCACTAAATCCGTTGAAAGGGCCATCCATTACTTTTACGTTTTCGCCTACGTAATAAGGCACATTCATAGTTTCGCCCTGCGCGCTCATCTCGTCAACCTTACCTAAAATGCGGTTAACTTCTGCCTGGCGCAAAGGGATAGCATTACCCTGTTTATCGCCTAAAAAACCAATAACGCTGTTCACATTTTTTATGATGTGTTCCAGTTCGCCATCCAGCGCGGCTTCTATCAATACATAGCCCGGAAAGAAATTGCGCTCTTTGGCTATTTTTTTTCCGTCACGCATCTGGTAATATTTCTCGGTAGGTATTAATACCTGCGGAACCAAATGTGTTATGCCTAAACGTGCAATTTCGGCATCTATATATTGTTTAACCTTTTTTTCTTTACCGCTTATGGCGCGTACTACATACCATTTTATCTGATCACTCATTCTTATATAATATATTAAGTCAGTGAATCATAAAACTTCCTAAGCACTACTTCGATCACCTGGTCCATACCAAATATTACCATAGCAATAATAACCGCTGCTATTAATACTAAAACCGCGCTTTGCTGCAATTCTCTCCAGGTTGGCCAGGTTACTTTCTCGGTCAACTCGATGTAAGACTCTTTTATATATTCAGATACGTTAGCCATTGTTAATTATTTGCTATAATGCACGGGAACAAGGATTCGAACCCTGATCAAAGGTTTTGGAGACCTCTATTCTACCATTGAACTATTCCCGTTTAACCCTAATTCCCCGAAGGAACTTTATAATATTGAT
>JABDBW010000131.1:96-2939 GCA_013288485.1 Bacteroidota bacterium | reverse complement strand
TAGAGAACTACACCTACTATTGCTACAATAACCAGGAACCAAATAACCACAGTTCTTAAACCTTTAATGGCAGTGCCAGGATCAGTATGATCTGTTACGTGTTTGCCTATCGAATCTGTTTTAGTTTCGCTCCTGGTTTTCAGGTTTGATCTTATATCCTCAATAGTATGAACATCACTATGTACAGTAATTTTTTCATGAATTTTAATAGGTGTATTTTGGGGCTTTGGTCTGGCAGTGGCTTTGGTTATGCCGCTTTTTTTATGGGTTTGCAAGTCTAAACTAATATAATTATTCTCAAAATGAGCGTCAATTATCGTATCTGTACTATTCGATGCCAGTGGATTGATATAACCGGTTAAAGTCTTTCCGGTTGTTATAATATTGGTGTCAATATTTCTGTCAGTAATTATTATACTTCGATCTATTGTTTCTATTTTCTTTTGACCGGTACTGTCATTTGAGCGTTTGGTTTGCTTTGATACTTTGGAACTATCCAGTATATGGGTTTTTTTAGAACATGCCATTAATAAACCACTCAATACAACCAGGATGATGATTCTTTTCATTTTTTATCGATATAATTTGCCACTATATAAATTGATCTGATGGGCCTGCGTTTACGGTAAACTCCGTCCCCTTCACGACTGCCAGCTTCATTGGTATTACCCTCAACAGTAATTACATATTTTTTTTGCCATTGATCTACAAACCCTACATGGCTATGGGCAGTGCCTCCGTTACCCTTAGTGCTTTTACGATTTCACAAAACCCTTCAACTTCATACTCGGAATATTTTTTACCTGTAGCTTTGCAAAAAAAATAATGGGCAAGCACATGGCAGCAAGCTGTTAATGATGGATTAAAATACGCTTCCCAGTCTTCCTGTCCATGTAAGTTAATATGCTTATTAATCTCATCTGCAATAATATCGCGGGCTGCCATAAATGCCCCAGCAGGTTCGACAGATAAATTGCTGATAACTTTTATAACTATTTTTTTATTGCCAATTATAAAGGTTACCGTTTGAGGTATATCATCACTGTTATACAAGTATTTGATTTGGTTTGATAACGAAATTATAGCTTCGCCAAACCTATCAAAATCTTGTATATTACATACATTCTTTAACTCCTCAACCGCAATGCCGGATAATATGCTTATCGCATCCAGGTCACTCAGATGAGGCTTTTCCTGCATAGCGATCATTTGCCCCAGGCTAACTTCATTTAAATGAGTTGGTATTTTAACCCTTAGCTTACCTGTTGTTGTTTTTAACGTTTTTTCTATCATATAGTAATAAAATCAGCAAGTTTATTTTGCCAGTTGTTTTCCCTAAAAGGGAGACGTGATTTACGCGTGGTAAGTGTGTTTATTTTTAACTTATTTAAAGCAACGTACCGCAGCGGGTCAATTAAATGGTTCCAGGTATCAACCGGTTCATTCGTGGTTTTGCCCGCCCGGTCTACTTTCCATTTATAGCGCCCCAGTTCTTTGCGCATATTAACACTGCGCCGGGTAATATTTATTTTGTATCGTTTAAGTATATCAATAGAATTATTAATGCTGTCGGCTCCTTTTTTTTGCGCCTTTAATATGCCACCCCAATCTTTTTAATTCTTCAATCGATTTTGGTTCTGCGCTGTCGGCTATAATTTCGGTGTTTTTGTTAAGGCCTGCTTCAATTAATTTATTGGCTATATCTTTATTGGTTAACCCGGTTTCATATAACAATTCGTCAACCCATAGTTCACCATTTTGAGTGTATACTTCAATACAGCCCGTTTCATCATTTGTAAAACCAAAATCAAGGCCCGCCGCAATTAGTTTGGCATCAACCGGAATATCATCACAGATATACCAGTTATTAAAAATAAGCCCATTTATTTTACCCGTAATGCCTCGTGCATATACTTTCCATAATTCCGTGTCAGCATCTTTTATGTTTTCAATTTTATCTCTTATATTTTGTTCCAGGAACGGGTTATGCCGGTGGTCGGATATAATCAGTTCTACTCCGGGTTTACCAATCAAATTATTATGTACCCAAAATTCATAATTGGGGTTATAATCAATAAATATCCGGGTCTTTGTACGCAGCGCCAGCTCGGTATAAATATTCCATTCAATACCATTTGCTTCGTTAATAAAAAGATAATCTCTCTTACCCGATTTAGCATCTTGTGGATTTGCATAACTTTTAAATTCAATTACAGAGCCATTATGGAACTCAAATATTCTATCTGTTTTGTTATAGTTTTTGATCAAATTTTTTAACCGGGCAGACTTATTATATATACTTAAAGCATCCCGCAGTGCCCCGGCTTTGAGGTTGGGAATATCTTGTCCTACAACAGTAATAACCTGGTTTTCAGCTTCGCCGGCAAGGCAAAAAAGCACCTGTACTATCGCATAGGTTTTTCCGGAACTTGTGCCTCCCTGGTTTACAACTACATGTGCACCAGATGAATAATTCTGCTTAAACAGAACAGAAGCTTCATAATCATGGGCAGTCATTGTTTATAGTATTTAAATAGATAATCAGTTTACAGCAATACTTCTTTTTCGCTGGCAACAGGCTGCGGACCCGATTCAATGATCTTTACTTTGATAGATCTGACCCTATCAACCGGTCTTGAATTTTCAGCCTTTTCATTCCGCCCCATGTTTTTAAGGACGAAAATGGCGCCGGCAGATGTGTCCAGCTTCTTCTCATAAGCTGCTTCTATACGCAAACGGGCGCGTTTAATCAGGGTTGAAAATTTGCCCCTGCTTTCATATTCATCAAATTCGTCCCGGCAATATCTTTTTATCATGAATAACTTTTAAGGCCACCCAACAAC
>JABDBW010000131.1:0-86 GCA_013288485.1 Bacteroidota bacterium | reverse complement strand
TTCATCAAATTCGTCCCGGCTATTAAATCCCAGGAAAAAAGCTAACCCGGCAATGGTTGCAGGTTCAGCTTCACGGTCCCATACCC
>JABDBW010000130.1 GCA_013288485.1 Bacteroidota bacterium | reverse complement strand
ACGGTTACATCTTCATTATAACAAATAGCCGCCCTTATGCCCTGGTGTTTGTTGGCGGTAATAGCTACACCATTTGCGCTGCCGCAAAGCAGTATACCATAATCAAATTCGCCGCTTTCTACTGCTAAAGCAACGGGGTGCGCGAAGTCGGTATAATCAACAGAATCATTTGAAAATGTACCGAAATCTTTTACGTTTTCGCCTAATATAGTTAACAGGGCCTCCTTGTATTCAAAACCGGCATGGTCGGCGCCAATGGCAATTTTTAATCCTTCTATCATAGCTTTATGAGTTCATCAGGTCTTCGTGCTTTTTTTCCCGTCTTTTTTCAACCACGGAGGCCACAACAATGCCCACTTCATACAATATAAATAATGGGACGGTTGATATCATGGTGGTCAAAAAATCGGGCGATGGAGATATAATAGCGCCGATTATCAGCAGTATCACAACAGAATACCTGCGGGTTCTGCGCATAAAGGTGCCCGATAATATGCCCAAAGAAGCCAGTATGTAGATGATCATCGGCAACTCAAATACAAGGCCCAGTATCAATGTTATGGTAGCTACCATTGAAACGTAGGAACTGATCATGATCTGGTTTTTAATGTCAGGACTAACGGTATAAGTAAGAAGAAACGATATCGATTCGGGCGCAATAATATAGTAACCGAATAAAATGCCCAAAACAAAAAGCAGGGTAGCATAAAAAACAAAACCGCTGGCGGCTTTTCGCTCTCTGGTTAACAGGGCTGGCTTAATAAAACGCCATAGTTCCCATAGTATATAAGGGATAGATACGATCATACCGATCAGTATAGATTGATTGATCTGCAGCATAAACTGCCCGGCCACTTCAGTATTGATAAGGTTGGCGTTCATTGTAGTAACACAGAAACCGCTGCCCAACTTGCACATCATCCGGTAGGTCCAGAAACTAGGTTTGAACGGGCCCTGGATAATGTCATAAAAAATAAAATGGAAATTGCAGAAAGCGATGATGGCAAAAACAAGCACAGCGGCTCCAGCTCTTATTAAATGCCAACGCAGCGCTTCCAAATGCTCAAAGAATGACATTTCGGATTCCATGTTTTTACCCTTATCCTGTATGGCCTTTACTATTTTATTGTCGCTCATTTTCTCTGTAACTCCCTCTGTAAACGTTTATTATTCCGAATAATCAAACGTTTCCATAAATTTTGTGGTAAAGTTACCTGCCCTGAAGTTTGGGTCCTGTAACAATTTTAAGTGGAAAGGTATGGTTGTTTTTACCCCCTCTATTACAAATTCGCTTAACGCGCGCTCCATAGTACTCAAGGCCTCGTCTCGGGTTTGCGCCACGCAAATTACCTTGGCTATCATTGAATCGTAGTTTGGCGGTATAACGTAACCCGTATAAACATGGGTATCAATACGTACCCCATGACCACCGGGCGAATGAAAATTGGTTATTTTACCGGGCGACGGACGGAAATTATTAAACGGGTCTTCGGCATTGATACGGCACTCGATTGCATGCATGGTTGGCTCGTAGTTTTTGCCGGAGATGGGTATACCCGCCGCAACTTTTATTTGTTCTTTTATCAGGTCGAAGTTGATCACTTCCTCGGTAACCGGGTGCTCTACCTGTATACGGGTATTCATCTCCATAAAGTAGAAGTTGCGGTTTTTGTCGACCAAAAATTCAACTGTCCCGGCACCTTCGTATTTCACAGCTTTGGCACCCTTTATGGCGGCCTCGCCCATTTTTTTACGCAGCTTCTCCGTCATAAAAGGTGATGGCGCCTCTTCTACCAGTTTTTGGTGACGGCGCTGTATAGAGCAATCGCGCTCACTTAAGTGGCAAACTTTGCCGTATTGATCGCCTACTACCTGTATCTCGATGTGGCGCGGATCTTCCACATATTTTTCCAGGTACATGCCATCATTTCCAAATGCCGCGCCCGATTCTGCACGTGCCGAATCCCATGCAGCTTCAAACTCGTCGTCCTTCCAAACAACGCGCATACCACGTCCGCCGCCACCGGCAGTAGCTTTTAGTATAACAGGGTAACCTATTTTTTTGGAGATAGCTATGCCCTGTTTAACATCGGTAAGTAACCCCTCCGAACCCGGAATAGTAGGCACACCCGCTTTTTTCATGGTTTCTTTAGCCGATGCTTTATCGCCCATGGCATTGATCTGGTCGGCAGTCGCGCCAATAAATTTAATGCCGTACTCGGCACATATAGCCGAAAACTTTGCATTTTCAGATAAAAACCCGTAACCGGGATGGATAGCAGCGGCATTGGTGAGTTCGGCGGCTGATATGATATTAGGTATATTTAAATAAGAATCCCTGCTTGGGGGCGGCCCAATACAAACAGCCTCATCGGCAAAGCGTACATGAAGGCTGTCCCGATCGGCAGTAGAATATACAGCTACCGTTTTAATACCCATTTCCTTACAGGTGCGGATGATCCGCAGGGCAATTTCACCACGATTAGCTATTAATATTTTTTTAAACATCTTTTTTAATTTGAAGATTTGAAAATGTGCTGATTTGAAAATGATTTAAAATTTGAATATGCGCTGCATCTTCAAATTATCAAATCACCAAATTTTCAAATTACATAGGTTCTACTAAAAATAATGGCTGGTCGTACTCAACCGGCGACGCGTTATCCACCAATATTTTTACGATGCGGCCCGAAACTTCCGATTCAATTTCATTGAACAATTTCATGGCTTCAATAATGCAAACCACGGTACCGCTTTCAATTTCATCGCCAACGTTAACAAACAATGGTTTATCAGGCGATGCCGAACGATAGAAAGTACCTATCATAGGCGATTTTATTGTCAAATAGTGTGACGTATCAGCAACAGCAGCGGGTTCAGGGGCAGCAGGCGGTGTAGCAGCGACAGCAGGGGCAGCGGCAACAGGCAACGCAGCGTGCGTAGTTACCGTGGTATGCGCCAGGGTGGTTTTTATAGTGATCTTAAAATCTTTTTGCTCTAT
>JABDBW010000129.1 GCA_013288485.1 Bacteroidota bacterium | reverse complement strand
ATGATCATACTTGATCCGCCAAAATACGCGCCCTCGCGCTCAGCGCTCGACAGGGCTTCGAGGGCCTATAAGGACCTTAACCGTTTGGCCATGCTGCTGTTAAATGGCGGCGGGCTGCTGGCCACTTATTCCTGTTCAGGCGCTATGAATATGGAAACCTTTAAACAGGTTATTGCCTGGGCCGCCCTGGATGCCGGCAAACAGGTGCAATTCATCAACCAGTTTTGCCAGCCCGAAGACCACCCGGTAAGGTCATCATTCCCCGAAGGGGAGTATTTAAAAGGGTTGTTGTGCAGGGTGTTTTGAGTTAGAATCAAGAATTAAGAGTCAAGAATCAGGAAAATTTAATCTTGGTTCTTGACTCTTAATTCTTGCATCTTATTTAATCAAACTTAACGCTGCCGTAATTTGATTTAACAGTGATCACTTTATCAGTATTCCCTTTGCCTATATGCCCCTTATAATTTATTGTTGAGTTATGGCGGTTTTCATCTGTAGGTGTTTTGTTGGTAACACTGGTTGCATTATTGTATATAAAATCTGCATAATGTGTTGTTACATCAAAATCAGCATTCATATCATTTAATGAACCTAATTTTATGGGGGCAAAGGATGTATTAATTGATAATGTTTTCAGGTTTTTATCTACATCGCCTATTTCCAGCCCGTCATAACGCACAGTGATATTACCCGAAGTGCTCAGTTTGCCTATTTTTGCGGGACTATGGTTTATTACCGCATTTAATTTGTCCGCAGCATCGAGTTTAAGGCTGCCGTATGATAAATTAAGGTCGCTGCCGGTCAGGCTGATTATATTAGCGGCGCCATAACGTACAGTGACATCGCTATTGGTTAATGATTGAGCGATGAGGCCTCCGTAGCTATTGTTAATAGTTACTTTACCCTCAAGGGTTGGTAATTGAATTAATCCGTACCTGTTGGTAATGCTAACCGCGCTTTTTACCGGCATATATACGGTATAACTTACCACGGTTTTGCGCACGGTTGTTTTACCATTATTGGTCATTGTTCCCCACCAACTATTTTTAGAACCGTCAATAACGGTTTCAAATGATACCAGGTTGTTTTCTTTGCTATCGGCAATGCTGGTTTGATCCAGTATTTTTTGTGCTTCGGCATCATCATTAGCGTAGGCTTTAATTTGCACATCAACTTTAAACTCGTTTTTGGCCCAGGTGGCAACGGTTACTTTACCATAGCGGTTATCAATTTCCAGTTTATCATTCCCGTCGGCCGGGTAGCTTTTAGTGTAGGTTTTGGTTTTTTCCTTTACCTCACCGCTTTGTACCTTTTTATCCAGGTTGTCATCGACATTAAAGCTGAACCTCATGTTGTTATTAAAACTCCTGTTGAAATTCTTGTTAAAGGCAGAATCGAATTTTACATTGATATCTGTGTTGACTCTTACATTCATGTCCCTTAGCCTCACATTCATATCCCTTAACCTTACTGATAATCTGTCCTTTGCTTCGGTATTGTTCTTTTTGTTTTCCTCTCTTCTCAGTTCCTCCATTTGTTTTTGTAATTCGCGTTGCTGTTCCTGTAATTTTCTCATTTTACGCAGGTAAGCCGTGTCCTGCGAACTTGAAAAATTAATGTCAGGGCTCACCGAGTAAGCTCCGGGAGCAGCATACGAATAAGCACGCGGGGCTGACGAAGATGATGAAGCACTCCCTTCGCCATGAGACGAGTTTGCACTTGCCTCGGGGGCAGGTGATTGGGCTGTTGTGGCTTGCGCGTAAATTACAGTACTGCAGGCTACCGTGCCTATAAATGTAATTAAGGCAATACTATATATCTTTAGTTTCATTTTTTTTGGGATTTTTAAATTCATTAAATTGTTCAATTACATTAAGTTGCTGATTGAGCACCTCTGTTTGTATTTGCAAGTTCCGGATCATTGCACGTAAAACAGCTTCCTGGTCAGGACTGGTAGCCAGATCATTATTTAATTTTTTATATGTAGAATCCATTTTAGCTATTTCAGCGCTAAACTCTTTATACAATTGCGGGTCTGATTTTGCAATAGTTTTTAGCTCGGTGCGTTGGGTTGCTATCAATGAGGCATAATGCACCTGTTGTTTGGCATATTCAGGATTAATGGCCGCCAGGTTAACTGTTGACCGCTCGTTGCGCAGGTATACAGCAAAGCAGGCACCCATAACTAAAATTACCAGGGCCGCAACCCGCAAAACAAATGCTAATGAAAATGTTTTTTGTGGCCGCTTTTGCTCGTTAAATTGCTGCGGCAGTTCATTCTCTATCCTGTTCCACAGGTTTGCCCTGGGTTCCAGGTCATCAAATTCTTCCCTGTTATTTTTTATAAAATCCTCTAATCGCTTGCTCATTGTATTATTCCCTTCCTGTTTAATAGCTCACTCAGCTTTCTTTTTGCTCTTAAAAATTGTGTTCTTGATGTATTTTCTGTAATGCCTAATATTTGCCCTATTTCTTCATGGTCATATCCTTCCAGCAGGTATAGTGATATAACCATCCGGTACCCTTCAGGCAATTCTTTCATAACCTCTTTAATTAAGGCTACTTTGTATTGGGTTTCCTCGTAATCATCATCCGCTTCCTCCCCACTTATATTATCTAATTGTTCATCGCCTATTTCAACCAGCTCTAATTTTCGTTTCCTTAATAAATTGATAGACCGGCTTACCACTATTTGTTTAAGCCATAAACCAAATGTGGTTTCCTGCCTAAAGTCTGTTATCCGGTTAAAAGCATCTAAAAAGGCTTCCTGCAAAACATCCTCGGCCTCGCCGATATTGCCCACGATACGAAAGGCGACGTTCAACATCGCTTTTGAGTATAGCCGGTAGAGCTCGTAGCAGGCTTTTTTACTGCCCTGCTTGCACTCAACCACCAGGTTGTAATGCTTGTCGATGAATAAGGCGTCCAAAGTTTTAGCTTTCAGGTTATATGACAGCAGTTTTTTCTGAATGTTGCATCAATATGAAATATTTATGAAATCA
>JABDBW010000128.1 GCA_013288485.1 Bacteroidota bacterium | reverse complement strand
TTAGCGCCTTTATGAAACAAAAGATTATTTTTGTCTAAAACATACCATTCCCAACGCGAAATATGGCTATTTCAGCTATCATCCAAAATAACCCGGGATTCAAGCAATTTGTTCACCGGTTGCTTATTCCAAAAAATGAAGCAAGGCCACGGCTATGGGTAAAAATATTCATTAATCCTTTTATGCATCAGCGCGGCAAAGGTTCGCGTATCCGCCGGAGAACCAGGATGGATGTAGTGCCATTCAAGAAATTCGTCTTGGGAGATAATTCAGTCATAGAAGACTTTTGTACCATTAATAATGGCGTGGGTGATGTTGTTATTGGCAATAACACCCTTGTAGGTATGGGCAATGTTATTATCGGCCCTGTAACCATTGGAAATAATGTAATATTAGCGCAGAACATTGTGTTGAGCGGCCTAAACCACGAATACAAAGATATATTAACCCCAATACACCTGCAAAAAGTAACTACAGCCCCCATCTCCATTGGCGATGACTGCTGGATAGCCGCTAACTCGGTAATTACGGCTGGCGTTACCATTGGCCGTCACTGCGTTATTGCGGCAGGGTCTGTGGTTACAAAAGACATCCCGGCTTATACCGTGGCAGCTGGCAATCCGGCAAAGCCTATAAAGCGATATGATGAAACGCTAAAAGAATGGGTAAGGGTTCAGTGACAAAACAAGGTTATCTGCTTATCGCGTCAACGCTTATATCGGCGTTGTTTTTTGTAATGCCCTGGTACTACTACTGGTTGACCATTTCGATACTGCAGCCGACTATTGGCTATAAAAAGGAATTCACAAACTTGCAACCAGCTGAAAGAAAAATGCTCCGCTACGGCAGCGCCTACTCCGTATATATGCAATGGGTCAGCGCATTTAATAGCGCGCGCGTTGACAACCCGGTGATCTTATTGCCACCAGCAGGTTATTTAAAGGATATGGGCGTAGAAGATGTAGCTGATATTGAACCTGCCGAACTGTATTATTACACCGGTTACAAATCGGTTTATGCAACAAGCCCGAACGTAGGAACGGCAACCTGGACGTTGGTGCCCCATAAACCAGCAGTTACAGTAAGGAGAATTCAAAACCAGAAAGATTTTACCAACTTGCTTAATATTTACATTGGGTACAAACTTTCGCGCGAAAGCATTAAGGTAGATATGCAGGTTCAATAATAATCATTCCTGCATTCCGCCGTTTTCTTCGGAGTACCTGTTTACTATAAGAGCGGAGAATATGGATAAGATAATTATGATTATTTCGCTGAGCTTAAAAAGAGATATTTTACCAAATATGCTATTGATCTTATTTATGAACAACGATCCATTAATTATATCCTGCATCAGCAATACCAGGGTAACAGTATTGTACAGGAGAAAAAACTTTATGACCCTCAATATATAACTTCCTTTACACAGGAAGACTAATAAATTAGATGCCATAACTATTCCATTTTAAACAGAACAAATAAATGAAGTGGTGCAAATATCTAAAATCAAATTAATTACACGAAAAATATTTTATTAACAGCATGTGAATAACCTCCCATATTGATAGTTAAAACACTCCCAACCGGGATTCTTTTTTATGCAAATGCATATCCCGCAGGTAGTTAAGAATGATTTAACTTTTAAAAAAGCGAATGATATTTTGTAGTTATCATAAATTGTTTTTAACTTTGCAAAAAAAATCACACAAAATGAAAAAAATCTTCACTTCCGTTGTTGCCCTTCTTGTAATGGGTTCTGTTACTTTCGCTCAGGATGCTGCGAAACCAGCTAAAACAAAGAAAACAACCAAAACTGAAACCAAAATGGAATCAAAAGGCGGTACTGCAAAGACCACCAAAACAACTGAAACCAAGATGGATTCAAAATCTGCTACTGGCACAAAGACTAAGACTGCCAAAAAAACTGAAACTAAAACTGAAACTAAAGCTAAGTAATTTAAGCTTTGTTCTAAATAATAAACCCTGGATATTCTCCGGGGTTTATTATTTTAGTCCGTTTCATGATCCTCCCCGGTCCAATTAATAGACAGTTATCTTCTTCCGCGCAATAGTTGTATTTGCGTCGTTGATCTCAAGAATATAATTACCCAGGGCGATACCCGTTGTTCGTACTTGAACATTATTGCCATTGGTTACATCCAAATTGTCTTCATAAACCGTTTGTCCGTTAAAATTGATGATCCTCACGGATACTTTTTTATCGAAGATACTGCTTCCCAAAGTAATTGTAAAGGTACCGTTACTCGGGTTTGGGGCAACATTAAGATAATCCAGTGCATACGGCGTTATGCCTACCCTGGCGCCAGGCTTGGGCTGCTTTATAGATTTCCACAGGCTACGCCCATATGTGGCCGCCCATATTTCCCCTTTAGCATAATTTATCTGCAGGTCGTTGACCCTTACCGAGGGCATACCCGTAACGAACGGCTGCCATGAAGACATTGTGGTATCGCGATAGTAAACGCCTATATCGGTACCCACATACTTAACCCGGTTTGAGGTATCAATAGCAATGCAATTTACCGGAACATCAGGCAGGCCGGTATTGAAAGAAGACCAGCCAGTTGCCAGGTTCCATGTAGCCACTTTCTGGCTTCCATAGTTGCCAAACGTAACCCATAATTTATTGGGATCAAATTGATCCACTTTCAGATCGGATATGATGTTGCCTGATGGGTATGGGGCGGTAATGTTAGTCCAGGAGGTTGCCCCCATATCATGGGTATAAAAAATGTTCTCGGTGTTCTCTTCGGTTGCATAAACAGTATTCGGATCGGAAAGAGAAGTGGCCACCCGCAAAAGGTCGGAAGTGGGAGCGGTGAGCGCACCGGATATGTCGGTCCACGTAGATCCCTGGTCTGTACTCTGGTAAACATCCTGGTAACCAGCAAGAATACAAGTATGGCATGATGGCTCCAGTACAAATGGTGTAACCCAGCCGCCGGTAGGTACGCCGGGTATAGCAGCGGAGATGTTTGTGCCGCCGCTACCAGTAATGCTGAAAA
>JABDBW010000127.1 GCA_013288485.1 Bacteroidota bacterium | reverse complement strand
AGGTTTCCGACCGCTTTCTATGCTTATCCGTTATTTTGTTCCTCGCCACTTTATACAGCCAGGCGCCTGTCTGCTCAATAGGTTCAGAATTTACCAGCGCGCTAAACTGGTACCATACATCCTGCAGGATGTCTTCGGCATCGGCATCGTTCTTAACCCGCTTGCGAATAAAGCCCAGCAAACTTTTACCGTACGCTTTTATAGCGTAAAGGATATGGCTGTTTCTTTCTTCGGGCATTAAGGTCGCTATCAATGTATTACTTGTTTAAAGGTATAGACGATTGACACTTAAAAACATTTTAAAAAAAATTAAATTATTTTTTGTGACTATCTATTGACTGCCAAACCGGCTAAAAATTACAGCTTTGGCGTAATATTTGAATAGCAGGATACATGGCTGATAAAAAAAACATTGATATTAGGCGCCACGCCCGATACTAGCCGTTACGCCAACCTGGCAGCAAACCGCCTGGTAAGCAGGGGGCATTCTATTGTGAACGTTGGTTTAAAAAAAGGCGAGGTAGCAGGCGTGGCTATTGAAAAGCCCGAAAACATTCATAACGATATTGATACGCTTACCCTGTACGTTGGCCCCCAGCAGCAGCCGCCGCTGTATGATTATATATTGAATACCCACCCCAAACGCATTATATTCAACCCCGGTACCGAAAACACTGAACTGCGCAAAATGGCCGAAGAAAAAGGCATTGAAACGGAATATGCCTGTACGCTGACTTTGTTGGCGATAGGGCAGTATTAGTGATTAGAGATTAGTAATCAGAGATTAGGTAGTGTGGCGTAGGCCTTATTTTTCATTTTGAGGAAATATCCGCACAATTTTTACAAACCGTTTCATATAACCCGTATTTAATGGCGATATAGTTACGCCGTTGGCCCTGCCCGAAGTAGAATGGATAAACTGTAGCGGCTCATTCTTACCCGTTATTACAATACCCATGTGCCCAACTATACAGGTATGGCTATCTGTGCCTGTAAAAAGTATCAGGTCGCCCGCACGGGCGCTTTGAAGCGGAACCTCGTGGGTAACATGGGTAAAATCCACCGAAGCTCGTGGTACGGTTATGCCAAAATGATTAAAAACATAGGTGATAAAGCCTGAGCAATCAAAACCCTTTTCCGGGTCGAAAGAAGCATATTTATAAGGTATGCCTATAGCAGTGCGCGCGAAACTGATGAGTTGCTGCGGCGTGATTTTCCCGGTATTGATCGTATTCATGGCGGGCGTGCCATCGGTTGGGGCAAGTATAACCGTTTCACGCCCGGCATTATCATTAACTATATCAATGGCAGCGGGTTTCTTCGGGCCGCATGATAGAAGTAATAAACAATAAACATATAATACAAAACGTACACGCATAAAAAAACCAGGTATAGCATCGCCGGGTTATGTAGAGACCGATATTTGCGTTTTTTGTTTTTGTATGCCTATATTTAATCAATATAAACCCTAAAAATCACGATTATGGAAGTTCATGTAAATTATCTTGCTGTGTTGGCGGCAGCGGTTGCCAGCTACATTATTGGCGCCATCTGGTATGGCGCAATTTTTAGTAAAGTTTGGGTGCGCCTTACCGGGATTACTGATATGAAGCCAGCGCCGGTAAATATGGTGCTGGTATTGATCAGCTCATTTGTAATGGCCTTTGTGCTTGACCACACCATTGCCGAGGCTGATTACTTCCACAAAGTAAGCGGCGTGGAAAGCGGTTTAGTATGTACCTTTTTTACTTGGCTGGGATTTGTTGTGCCGGTAATGTTATGCACCAAGCTTTATGAAAAGAAACCCTGGGCGCTTTGGTTTATGGATATTGGTTTTTGGTTGATCTCCATGTTTGCTATGGGTGCAATTCTTTCCGTTTGGACATAGACAATCCAAATAAGATACAATTGCTGTACTCTAAACGCTGATCACTAAATTATATCTCCCTGGGGCTGGGGGCTAAAATCCTCAGCTCCTTAGGGTAATAATTATTTATCCTGTTGGGCAACAATTTCGCCCATCCTAAAGCGTGGCCATTGTAGGTCATTAAACTCCAGCCTTTTTCGGTCGTATCAATAATTAAATTATCCCGCCTTAAATACTGTATGGCCTGGCCGTGGTCCAATTCAGTTTGCAGCACAGCATCTTTATTAACTATAGTGCTTAATGCCAGTTCGTGGTCCGGTACCAGGTCCTTTCCCGCAAGCTTGCCGATACGCACCCCTGATTTTTTAAGATATAAATGGTGCTGCAATAAATTCATACTTTCTTTATGCTGATGGTTTATAGCCAACCAGTCATCATTCACCTTAAAAAAATAATAGGCAGACGGATTGTTAATATAATCCTTCACCAATTCAAATTCGCCCGAAGCCAGTTTTTGGTTGTTATTATTTTTAAAGGATAGCAGGTTGCCGCTGCTTTCTTTCTTTTTCAAACACGCCGCGAATAAACCCTCGCCCCTAACCTTGCCGGGATAAAAGCGATAACCCCATGCTTTTTTATCTGTCGATTGTGTTTCAACAATACCCCATTCCCTATCTATAGGTATGCGCACGGTTTCCAAAGCAAATTCGGTGCAGAGCCAATCCAGTATACCCTCATTTTCCTCGTGCGAATACGAGCAGGTACTATATATAAGGTATCCGTCTTCTTTTAAAGCGGGGTAAATATCGGCCAGGATGCGCTCCTGTCGCTGGTGGCAAAGGTTCACATTAGCTTCGCTCCATTCATTCATCGCCGCCGGGTCCTTCCTGAACATCCCCGAGCCGGAGCAGGGCGCGTCAACCAAAATAATATCAAAAAAATCGGTCAGGTGGGTAAAATCTTTTGGGTCGTTATTGGTAACAATGGCATTTGCTGTGCCCCACCGGCTTAGGTTATCGGCCAAAACAGGTACGCGTGTTTTAATAATTTCATTAGCCACCAGCAGGTCATCGGCCGTCATTTCCGAATTCAACAAGGTGCTTTTACCACCCGGCGCGGCGCATAGGTCCAGAATTTTCACGGGCTCCGCACGCTTAATATATTTAACAATGTGGGCGATAAACATTGACGATGCCTCCTGCACATAATAA
>JABDBW010000126.1 GCA_013288485.1 Bacteroidota bacterium | reverse complement strand
TTACCCGCCAATTACAGCATCAAAAAATAACTAAACATGGATAAGAAAGACATCATTTTAAAACTGATACCTGAACAGGGTATTTTGCCATTATATTTTAATAAGGATGAAGAAGTTAGCGTAAATATTTTGCACGCTTTATACAAAGCCGGAATTAAAACCATTGAATACACCAACCGCGGCGAGGCTGCCTTAAAGAATTTTTATAAACTGCGCGAGGTTTGTGATAAAGAGCTGGGTGGAATGTACTTAGGTGTTGGTACGATAAAAAAACGCGAAAGACGCGCAGGCTTTTATTGATGCCGGCGCTGATTACATAATTAGCCCGGGATTGGTGGAGGAAGTGATAGCCGTTGCCAATAAAAACAATATGCTTTGGGTACCCGGTTGCATGACGCCGTCGGAAATTATAAGGGCCGAGAATTTAGGCGCTAAAGTGATCAAACTGTTTCCGGGTAATTTATTAGGACCGTCGTTTTTATCAGGCATTAAAGAGTTGTTCCCTAACCTATTATTTATGCCTACCGGTGGCGTTGAGCTTACCAAAGAAAACATTGGCGGCTGGTTCAAGGCAGGTGTTTGTGCCGTAGGCATGGGCAGCAAACTGATAAGCAAGGACGTTATGGAAGGCAAAAAATATGCTGAATTAACTGAAGCTACCAAAGAAGCGATTGCTATAGTTAACGCGAGCAGGAGCTAGTTTGCAGTTCATAGGTCATGGTTCATAGATCATAGTTGGTTTTCCCTGCTATGAACTATGAACCATTAACTATTATCCCCCTAATCCATGCAGGAACAACCCAATAACAAACTTCATGGCATAACTTTAGAAACCATACTTAACGAACTGGTAGCCAAATACGGCTGGCCAGAGTTAGGCTACCGCATCCGCATTAATTGTTTTTTGGAAGACCCCAGCATTAAATCAAGTCTTAAGTTTCTGCGTAAAACTCCCTGGGCGAGGAAAAAGGTGGAAGAGTTATATTTGAGAGGCAAATAGAGATTCCCCGCTATCGTTAGCATTACGATTTCCTATGTTAATTTTAATTGTTATAAATATTAATTTATGACAATCAATTTAACCATACTTAAAGAGAAAGTTATAACTTTGCCCGCTCATTCCCAATCATGAGCGATCAGATTAAACATGAATGCGGTGTGGCATTTATCCGCCTCTTAAAGCCACTTTCTTTTTATCACCAAAAATACGGCACTGCGCTGTATGGCTTAAATAAACTCTACCTTTTAATGGAGAAACAACATAACCGGGGCCAGGATGGCGCGGGTGTTGCTACCATTAAGCTTGATATTGCGCCGGGTAAGCGCTATATAAGCCGACACCGATCGATGGCATCAAACGCGGTGGCTGATATATTTGAATATATCCAGAAAAAGTTTGCCGAAATACAAAAAAACACGCCCGAGAAAATGGCGGATGCAGAATGGCTCAAAGACAACGTTAGCTTTACCGGCGAAGTTTTATTGGGCCATTTGCGTTATGGTACACATGGTAAAAACAGCATCGAAAGTTGTCACCCTTTTTTAAGGCAAAACAACTGGATGACGCGTAACCTGGTTATAGCCGGCAATTTTAACATGACCAATGTTGATGAGCTGTTGCAACAATTATACGACCTCGGACAGCATCCCAAAGAAAAGGCGGATACCGTTACCGTTCTGGAAAAAATGGGCCATTTTATTGATACCGAGAACCAGGGCCTGTTTGACCAATATAAACGCGAAGGGTTGGATGATAACGTAGAGATAAGCAAACTTATAGCCAATGATATGGATGTGGCCAAGATACTGCGTAAATCGGCAAAAAACTGGGACGGGGGTTATACCATTGCCGGTATACTGGGCCATGGCGACGCCTTTGTAATGCGCGACCCGGTGGGCATACGCCCCGCTTATTATTATTATAATGATGAAATTGTAGTGGCCGCTTCCGAGCGCCCTGCCTTACAAACAGCTTTCAATATCCCCATTGATGATATAAAGGAAATAAGGCCAGGCTATGCTTTAATTGTTAAGAAGAATGGCAAAATAACCGAAACAGAGTTTGCTGAACCGCTTGAAAAGAAAGCCTGTTCGTTTGAGCGCATTTACTTTTCGCGGGGGAGCGACGCGTCGATATACAAAGAGCGTAAACAATTAGGCAGGCTGCTTTGTCCGCAAATATTGAGCGCGGTTGATAACGATATAAAAAACACGGTATTCTCCTACATTCCTAACACTGCTGAAGTAGCGTTTTATGGAATGGTTGAGGGGATACACAAATACATAAAAAAATACCAGCGCGACAAGCTGCTTAACCGTGAGGACAAGATAAGTGAAGCAGAGTTGATGGAAGTATTATGCATTGCCCCGCGTATTGAAAAAATAGCGATCAAAGATGTTAAGCTGCGCACCTTTATTACCCAGGATGCCGACAGAAGTGAAATGGTGGCACATGTATACGATACTACCTACGGGCTAATAAAAAATGGCACCGATACTTTAGTGGTGCTTGATGATTCTATTGTTCGGGGTACCACCTTAAAGCAAAGCATCCTGAAAATACTGGACCGGCTGGGGCCTAAAAAAATCGTGGTGGTATCATCGGCCCCGCAAATACGTTATCCCGATTGTTATGGCATTGATATGTCGCGCATGGGCGAGTTTGTGGCGTTTGAAGCAGCCATCAGCTTACTGAAAGAAGCAGGTAAGGAAAATGTTATTCTGGATGTTTATAAAAAATGTAAGGATAGCGCTGACCTGCCTAAAGAAGCGGTTGTAAATTATGTGAAAGCTATTTACGACCAGTTTACCGATCAGCAGTTATCAGACCGCATAGCCAGGATCATCACACCAAAAGATATAAACTGCGAAGTAGAAGTGATCTATCAAACTTTAGATAACCTGCACAAAGCCTGTCCGGGCCATACCGGCGACTGGTACTTCAGCGGCGATTACCCAACACCCGGCGGCAACAAAGTTGTTAACCGCGCCTTTGTTAACTGGATGGAAGGCAAGAATCAAAGGGCGTATATGTAACCCCCCGGCCCCCTGAAGAGGGAGTTGAAATTCAGCAGTTATGACCGTTTACCCGCCATTGCTCCCCCTTTAGGGGGTTAGGGGGCCTTAAATTGGCGAAAAAACATAATGCGTTACCAGCTTATCAAACAATATAAGCGACGCGATGATGAGGGCTATACCGGCAACTTCATTGAGGCGGTGAACCAGTTTTACTGATATTTTATCGCGTAGTTTATTTGCCTAAAACGC
>JABDBW010000125.1 GCA_013288485.1 Bacteroidota bacterium | reverse complement strand
TGCGCGTTTGCGGTAAAACAAAAACTTATAAATAATAATGACCAGGCAAGCGGTTTAAGTGTAATTTTCATGTTCAATTGTTCAGATTTAATGTGTTAAAACGCATAATGAATTAACAACGTATACTATAGCGTAAATTTAACATTTGTAACGGTTAAATTTTTTGCAAAGCTATACGTTTTTTTCACTAAGGGGTATTTTAAGTGAAAATGTAAAAATTAAGCTTATTCGCCTTTGAAACCGGGTTTTCTTTTTTGCAAAAATGCCGTTATGCCTTCCTTAAAATCGGCTGTGCCGAAACATTTGGCAAATTCTTCTATCTCTGTTTCAAACCCGTTAACGTTATTGCGGCCTGCGGCATTAATGGAGGTAATGGCAGCGGCTATAGCTAAGGGCGCACGGGTTAATATTTTTTGAAGGAGTGCTTCGGCTGCCGGCAATAGGTTTTCGGTCGTTGTAACCTGGTTAATTAGCCCCAATTGATGGGCCTCTGCAGCGGTAACCATATCCCCGGTCATTATCATTTCCATTGCCTTGCCTTTGCCAACTAACCGGGTTAAGCGCTGTGTGCCGCCATAGCCGGGAATAAGCCCCAGGGTAACTTCGGGCAGCCCCATTTTGGCAGTATCGGCGGCTATACGGATATGGCAGGCCATAGCCAGCTCCAATCCGCCGCCCAGGGCGAAGCCATTTATAGCGGCTATAACGGGTTTGCCGCCATTCTCTACCAGGTCGAAAATTTTGGTATGGCCCTCGCGGGCAATTTCACGACCACCGGCAACATCCACGCCTATAAATTCGGCAATATCAGCGCCTGCTACGAAAGCCTTTGTACCCCCCCCCGGTTATAATGATGCCGCCAACCCGCTCATCGGCAAAAGCATCAGAGAGGGCATTATGCAGTTCGGCAAGGGTAGCCTTATTTAAGGCGTTGAGCTTGCTTTCACGATTGATGGTGATATACGCGGTACGCTCTTTATGATCTATCAATAAGTTTTGGTAAGCCATACCGCAAAGTTAAAAATTACGATGCTTATGCACCCATTCGGTTATATATTGCACAATATGATGCGTGGTAGTGCCCGGCGGAAAAAGTTCGCCAACGCCCAGCTTTTTTAACGCGTTCATATCATCTTCCGGTATAATGCCGCCGCCTGTAACCAGCACATCATCCATTTTCTTTTCTTTCAAGAGATTGATGATCTTGGGGAAAACCGTCATGTGCGCGCCTGATAGAATAGAAATACCTATGGCATCCACATCTTCCTGCAAGGCAGTGTTCACCACCATTTCGGGCGTTTGCCTCAAGCCGGTATAAATTACCTCCATGCCCGCGTCACGCAGCGAGGTGGCGATGATGCGCGCGCCACGGTCGTGCCCGTCAAGCCCTACTTTGGCAACTAAAACACGTATGGGGCGGTTAAATGGTTTGGTGGTCATTTTTTTTGAATGATGCAAGATAGGAAATTAATAGGAGTTCGAATAAGAAATGGATGCCAAAGCGATATGCTGCCCCATCGGGGCTACCTCATTGTAGCACCAACACGTAAACCATTTTTTTGCCCCGTCAGGGGTTACCCAAACGTGCAAAGGGTAGCCCCTGACAGGGCATGGTTCATAAAAATTTGATTTCTACAAAGAGATAGCCCCGATGGGGCATGGATTGGTTTATATATGGAAGTACTACAAATGTTAGTTCGCGATGTTGTTATTAAAAGCATAAATTGGTACTTTTGAGTAAAATAAGAAACATGTTACTATTAATTAACATTCAGGATAAAAAGGCAGACAGATTTATGGAATTAATCAAGAATAATTCTGACGCGAAAGTGCAGCCGATTTCTGCGCCGGATGCCGCGCTTTTTGCAGAGATCAATGAAATTAAAAAGGCTTTTAAAAATGCCGAAAAAATAAAAGCAGGTAAACTCAAAGGCCGCCCGGCAGATGAATTGCTAAATGAATTATAATGTTTTAACAATTGCGTCTTTTGACAAACAATTTAAACGGCTTGTTAAAAAGTATCCTTCCTTAAAAACTGAGTTATCCGATCTTATATCTGCAATTAAGACCGAACCCAAAAAAGGCACATCACTTGGTAACGATTGTTATAAAATCCGTTTGGCAATTGCATCCAAAGGAAAAGGTAAATCGGGCGGTGCACGGGTAATTACTTATTTTGCTATTACGGAAAGTTCTGTTTTCTTACTATCAATTTACGATAAATCACAACAATCGGATATTGAAGATAAGGAACTACTTCGGTTGCTTGATTTAGTGAAGTAATCCGAGCCAGCCTTGTTAGTTTTGGTTCATAACTTAATTACTACTACTTAACTGATGCTATTTTTAAACCCTCATTTTCTTTCACTACGGTTACATGGATAACGGCTTTTTCATCAATCGGCTTACCAGTAGGGTCAGTATTAGAAGCTATATAAGAAACAGTATAACCATTTGTTTTGGTTGCATCTTTTGTAATAGTGAGTGTTTTTAAATGTTTAACATCTGCATGCTCATCGTTTGTCAATAGGTCATAATCTAATCCATTCTTTTTTTGTTCTTCCTTTAATTCCTTTCTCATCCTTACGGAGCAATATTTTTTTTGTAACGAATCTAATTTTTTTATAAGAACATAAGGGCCTGTAGTCCGAGCAACTGACCAGGCAATATTATGAGCTATATAAAACTCTTTTAGCATTTGCATCGCTTGTTTATCTTCAATACTGGTTTGGGCATGAGCACAACCAATGTTACTAAAGATGATTAATACGGTTAAAAAAAAGTAAGTTATAGTTTTCATATTTCCCTTTTTTAAGAAATTTTTGTAGGATATAAATTTAAAAAAAAATCCGAAATCGAACATTCGAAATCAACCTATCCCACCAACTCCACCACCTTTAAAATCGCATCCACATATTCGCGGTTATTGGCCAGGCGGGGTACTTTATGCTGGCCACCCAATTTGCCTTTTTCCTTCATCCAGTTAAAAAAGGTGCCTTTGGGTACTTTGCGCACTATAGGGCGGCGCAGGGCCATATCTTTAAAGCGTTTGGCGTCATAGTCGGAGTTAATGCGGCGAAGGGTAGCGTCAAGTATATCAACAAAACGCTCAAACTCGGCAGGTTTTTTTTCGAATTCTATCAGCCATTCATGCGCGCCGCTTTCATTGCCGTTAAAATATACCGGCGCGGCGGTATATTCGCGAATGATGGCACCGGTTTGGCTGCAGGCTTCCTCTAAGGCGCGCTCGGCATTGTCAATAATTACCTCCTCACCAAAGGCGTTTATAAAATGTTTGGTGCGCCCGGTAACCTGTATACGGAAAGGCGACAACGATGTAAAACGTATAGTATCGCCAATTAAATAACGCCAAAGCCCGGCATTGGTGCTGATAATGGGCGCGT
>JABDBW010000124.1 GCA_013288485.1 Bacteroidota bacterium | reverse complement strand
TGCGGCCGCAATGGTTAAAGATATTGATTATCCGAGTTACGGTGGTAATAAAGCCGGTAACCGCTATATGCCTGCAACCCAGATCAACAAAAAAAATGTTAAGGACCTGCAGGTAGCCTGGACCTATGACAGCGGCGATAATACCGGTGGCCGTGGTAACGACTGGCAATACCAGCCTATTGTGGTAAAGGGAGTGATGTATGTGGTTACCCCAAGGTCGAAACTGGTTGCGCTGGATGCTGCTACCGGCAAGCAGATATGGATATTTGACCCAACAGTAACCGGTAAAAGGCCGGGCGGCCCTACACGGGGCGTAACCTATTGGGAAAAAGGAGACGACAAGCGCATAATTGTAAACTACGGGTTTGTGATCTTCGAAGTTAATGCCGCAACAGGCGAATGGATAAAATCGTTTGGCGAGGATGGATTAGCTGATATACATATTGGCCTGAAAGATAATGAAGTTTGGGGCGCCGACCCGCAAAAATGGGGTATGCGCAATACATCGCCCGGGGCAGTTTATAAAGACGTTTATGTTGTTGGCTCCAGCATGTCTGAAGGACAAGACGCGCCTCCGGGCTATATACAGGCATTTAATGTAATAACCGGTAAATTGCTATGGGTTTTTCATACCATACCGCTTCCGGGCGAATATGGCTATAGCACCTGGGGCCCTGATTCCTATAAAAAAATTGGCGCGGCTAATGACTGGACAGGTTTCGTTGTTGATGATAAACGCGGCATAGTTTACGCAAGCACCGGTTCGGCCTCTGTTGATTTTTATGGCGCTATAAGGCCGGGACAAAACCTGTTTGCAAACTGTATTATCGCGTTCGACGCTAAAACAGGTAAACGCTTATGGCATTTTCAAACCATACACCATGATATGTGGGACCGCGACCTGGTTTGCCCCGGCAACCTGGTAACTATTATGCATAATGGAAAAAAAATAGATGCTATTGCACAGGCTACAAAAGATGGATTATTATTTATACTGGACAGGGTTACAGGCAGGCCTGTATTCCCGGTAAAGGAAACGCCGGTACCAACTACACCTGCGTTACCAGGCGAACATCCATCGCCAACACAACCTATACCGGTACTGCCCAAGCCATATTCTATGCAGGAGTTAACCGAGGCTACTATTACCGACCGTACCCCCGAAGCACATGCTTATGTGCTTGAAAGATACAATAACAGCCTTCACGTTAGTGGCGCAAGCAAATACATGCCCCCAAGCGAAAAAGGCACGCTGTATTTTGGGTTTGGCGGTGGCGCCGAATGGGGCGGTACAGCGGTTGACCCTAAAGGAATTATCTACATCAACTCGAACAATATGTTATGGTGGCAGTTCATGGTCGATGTGGCAAAACGTGACGCATTAGCTGCGGCAACACCGGGTTCTACTTTGTTTAATGCCAATTGCGCATCATGCCACGGCTCAAACGGTGGTGGTGCTAATAATGGCGACGGCGCGCAGCCTTACCCTGTTTTAACCGATGTGGGCAGCCGTCTTACCCGCGTCCAGATCAGCACCTTAATGGAAACGGGCCGTGCGCGTATGCCGTCGTTCGCCAATGTCCCTAAGGCTGACCGTGACCTGATCATCGACTTTTTACTCCATACCGAGAAAAATGTTCCGGCTGCCAGTGCTAATGTAAGACGTCAAACTACACCCTACAGCCCGGCATTCCAAAGTAATGGTACCCGGCAGTTCCGCGATCAGGAAGGTTACCCGGCTATGAAAGCGCCATGGGGTACATTAAATGCTATTAACATGAATACCGGCCAGTACTTATGGCAGGTGCCACTGGGTTATTACCCTAAACTGGCCGATCATACTACAGGAACTGAAAATCATGGTGGTGCCGTAGTTACCGGTGGCGGTCTGTTATTTATAGCAGCAACTGATGACGAGAACCTGCGGGCATTTGATACCAAAAACGGTAAGGTTATTTGGCAATATCAATTACCTGCCGGTGGTTTTGCTACGCCTGCAAGCTATATGGTTAATGGCAAGCAATACGTGTCAATTGTTTGCGGCGGAGGTCGTTATGGCTTACCCAGCGGCGGCAAGTTGCTTACCTTCGCCCTGCCTGATAAACAATAATGCCTTATTTAAACAAACGAAAATTGAAAAATACAACTCTATACAAAATTGCATTAGGCTTGGCCCTTGCATGTATATTAGCCGCCTTAGTTATGGCTGTTTTGGGCCGCCTGGCCGAAGCGGGCCCTTTATTTGTAGTGTTCTTTGTGGCCCTGGCCATCGGTTTCAAAGGTTACGAAAACCTAAAAAGGTTTTCGTATACCGTTATTATATTCGCGGCAGTGAGCCTGGCTATGTATTATCCTTCGCACTTTGTAGCCTACGGCGATTTTAAATTTTCCTCGTTAATAACACCGCTTATCCAGCTCATTATGTTTGGCATGGGCACTTCCATGAGCCTGCATGATTTTGCCGGGGTAGTTAAAACACCCAAAGGCGTATTTATTGGCGTAACAAGTCATTTTATTATTATGCCAACTATTGGATTTACGCTGGCCACCATCAGCCATTTTCCGCCCGAAATTGCGGCAGGCATGATTTTGATAGGCTGTTCGCCAAACGGTATGGCATCAAACGTAATATCATACCTGGCTAAAGCTAATTTGGCGCTTTCTATTACCATTACTGCGGTATCAACCATGCTGGCGCCATTTTTAACGCCTATATTGATGAAGTACCTGGCGGGCTCGTTCATCCATATTGATACTACAAAAATGATGTTCGACATTTTCAAAATGGTAATTATACCAATTGGCGCCGGGCTGATATTTAACCGCCTGTTATCCGGTAAAGCCAAATGGCTGGATGCCGCCATGCCGGTAGTATCAATGTTTGGCATAGCGTTCATCATCGTAATTATTAACGCCGCAGGCCGCGACAGCCTTTTAACCATTGGCCCCCTGCTGCTATTATTAGTGTTGATCCATAATTTATTGGGCTATACGCTGGGGTATTGGTCGGGCAGGTTATTCAAAATGAACGAGCGCGATTGCCGTACTATGGCTATTGAAGTAGGTATGCAAAACGGCGGCCTCGCATCGGGCATAGCCAAAGAAATGGGTAAAATGGCAACAGTAGGTTTAGCGCCTGCCGTGTTTGGCCCGTTAATGAACGTTACAGGCTCGGTACTGGCCTCCTACTGGCATAAAAAACCAACCGGCGACGCGAGTGTTGATAAACCGAGTGATATACCGGAAGAGGTGGAGTTGACGTAAAAAAATCTACATAAAAAGAAAGCCCGAGCCAGGTGGTTCGGGCTTTTTCTGTGTGGAGAATATCGGAGTCGAACCGATGACCTCTTGCATGCCATGCAAGCGCTCTAGCCAGCTGAGCTAATCCCCCTTATTTTGAGTTGGTAGTATACAACGGAGGGCAAAAGTAATAAAAAGATGCTTAATTGAAAAAAGTAATAAAAAGATGCTTAATTGAAAATTTATACTAACTGGAGATAAAAAATAATATATCGGATACCTGATAATGCTATAAAACTTACCGCTATTACTCCGCCTTCAGGCGGCTTGGGGGGTAAACAAGTAAGGCCCCTGATGGGCAGGGG
>JABDBW010000123.1 GCA_013288485.1 Bacteroidota bacterium | reverse complement strand
CATGGTCGGGCGATATACAGGGTAATTACCAATCGTTCCGCAATCAAATTTCGGGCGGCTTAAATCTTTCCTTAAGCGCGATACCTTACTGGAACACAGATATAGGCGGCTTTTTTTCGGCAACCAAATATCGCAGGGGTGTAAAGGACCTTGCTTTCCAGGAGCTTTATACCCGGTGGCTCGAGTTTGCAACCTTTACCCCGCTGATGCGCTCGCATGGCACAAGCACACCGCGCGAGATATTCCAGTTCGGCGCCAAAGGGTATTGGGCGTATGACGCGCAGGAAAAATTCATTAACCTGCGTTACAGGCTGCTGCCTTATAATTACTCGAACGCGTGGCAAATTACCGCGAACCAGTCCACCATGATGCGCGCTTTGGTAATGGATTTCCCTAAGGATGAAAAAGCATATGATATCAACAACGAGTATATGTTCGGCAAGGCGATTTTGGTTGCACCTGTAACTGATTCCTTGTATGTAAGCAGGGCTACAGGTACGGCTGTGTCTGATTTCAGCAGCATAAAAACCCAGGCTGTGTACCTGCCCAAAGGCAGCAAATGGATAGATTTCTGGACCGGCGACACCTATACTGGCGGCAATAACATCGATGTAAAAGCACCTATCGACCAAATACCACTGTTTGTAAAAGCGGGTTCTATTATTCCAATGGGGCCATTTGAGCAATATACATCCGAGAAAAAAGCTGATAAGCTGGAAATAAGAATATACCCCGGCGCCAATGGCAATTTCACGTTGTATGAGGACGAAAACGACAATTACAATTATGAGAACGGCCTATACAGCACCATTGATTTTAAATGGAACAACCAAACAAAAATGCTAATGATTGGTGGCCGAAAAGGCACATTCCCGGATATGCTGAAGGACAGGGTGTTTAATTTGATATTGGTAAATAAGGCAAACGGAACGGGTTCGGCAGAAGGAAAACCGATAAAAATTATCCATTATTCCGGGCTGCAAGTTCAAACTAAATTATAAGGGAATAGATTATTTTATTAGTTTTACCCAACAATAAAATACCTTTTAACGTTATAGAAGGAACCAATTACCTATTGAATAATGAAACATGCTATTTATTAACCGGTACTCTTTTTGAGGCTGGTTATTTATACGCCGTAATTAACTAACACACCTATCTATTTTTATGAAAAAATTAAGCTTTATTATTTTAATTGCCCTTACTGCGTGTTTATTTAGTTGTTCAAAAAGCAGTAACACGCCAGCTACAACTACGGTTACACCTACACCCACTCCGCCTGTTACACCGCCTGTTACACCACCCGCTACTTCGGCCGATGGTGATGTGGTTGGCAAACTGGTAGTTGGTTACCAGGGATGGTTTTCGGCAAAGGGTGATGGTTCGCCGTCAAATTCATGGAACCACCAGAATATTGAAATATGGCCCGATACACGTGAATATACAAATACTTATTCGGGAAGCCCATTCAATCAAAACGGGGGTGTAACACAGCCGCCATTTACCGGCAATATGGGGAATGGTAGTCCGGCGGTAATGTTTTCATCTTATGATCAGTCTACCGTTAACACTCATTTTTTATGGATGCAGCAAAACGGGATAGATTGCGTGGCGCTGCAAAGATTCGGATCTGAATTATCTAATGCCACACTTAAAGCACAAAGGGATGGTATGGCAGCTAAAGTAAGAACGGCTGCCGAAGCAACAGGGCGCAAATTTTATATCATGTATGATATTTCCGGCTGGACCAGTTTTCAAACACAAATAAAAACTGACTGGACCAGCTATATGAGCACGCTTACTTCATCTTCAGCCTACGCTATGCAAAATGGCAAGCCGGTGGTATGTGTTTGGGGCCCCGGTTTCTCAAGCCGACCCGGAAATGTTACTTCGTGGACAGATGTATTAGCCTGGTTTAAGGCCCAGGGCTGTTATGTAATAGTTGGCGCGCCGGGTAATTTTGTTTCTGATGCGGCAAACCAGTCGGTTTATACAACAGCTAATATGATAATGCCCTGGGAAGTTGGCAACAATACAAATTTTCAGAATTTTCAGTCGCAGAACGCTAATAACCTGTCTTATTGCAATTCATTTGGTATTGATTACCAGGCGGATATATACCCCGGTTATGCTTTCTTTAATTCGGATGCAACCAAACCTAAAAATGAGATACCACGGGCGCACGGCGATTTTATGTGGTCGCAGTTCGCGGCTGCAAAAAGTGCGAGTGTAAAAAGTGTTTATATCTCAATGTTTGATGAGATAAATGAAGCTACCGCTATATTTAAATGCGCCGAAGATGCAACTATGAGCCCTGCCGGCGAATATTTTCTCACGCTTGATGCTGACGGAACACATGTTTCTTCTGATTTTTATTTGCGGCTTACCAATAACGGCCAGAAAATGATGAAAGGAACCATCCCCTATACAGCTACTAACCCTACCTCATTTCAGTAAATGGATATATTTTGATGCAGCGCTGTTATAAATCAACTATCGTTAACTATTTTTGATAATGATACTGCAGCAAAATAACCTTTACCGTAAGTGGCTTTTATTGGGTTTATTGGTACAACTGGTAGCAGCCTGGTTCAGTTTAGGGTACAACCAGTGCGATGAGCATTTCCAGGTATTGGAGTTTTGCAATTATAAAATGGGGCTATCGCCGGCTACCGACCTGCCCTGGGAGTTTGCGGCGCAGTGCAGGTCGGGCTTGCAGCCCTTGTGTGCCTATGTTTTATGCAGAGCATTGCAGGCGCTTAACCTGTACAATCCGTTTTGGGTAAGTTTCCTTATGCGGCTGGCTATGGGAATAAGCACCTGGCTGCTAACCTGTCGTGTGGTAGCGCTGATGCTGCCTCAATTTGCTACCGAAAAAGGCAAACAGGTATATGTATGGTGCAGTTTCCTGCTCTGGTTCGTGCCCTATATAGGTGTTCGTTTCGCCGCCGAAAACATTGCCGGGATGTTGTTTTTTACCGCCCTCTCTTTATTGCCGGGACTGCTTACCACTAATCTCACCAAACTCAACCTGCGGTTAATAATAGCCGGGATGTGTTTAGGCTTTGCCCTGTTTATACGCCTGCAGATGGCGTTTGCTTATATCGCGCTGGTAGTATGGCTGATAGTATATATAAAATGGCCCGTTAAAAACTGGCTCATCCTGGTATTTTCAGGACTGACGGCTATAGGATTGTCTGTAATTGCTGATCGCTGGTTATATGGCGTATGGGTTTTTTCGCCCTATAATTATTATAAGGTAAATGTTATTCAGCATATAGCTAATAATTATGGTGTGTTTCCCTGGTGGTATTACGTAACCCTGTTCATCAACTACGCGGTGCCGCCTCTGAGCTATGTATTACTGCCATTATTCGCTGTGGGTATATGGAAAAACCCCCGCCACCTGTTTAGCTGGATATGTATAGCCTTTTTAGTTGGGCATAGCCTCATCGCCCATAAAGAGGTACGCTTCCTGCTGCCATTGATACTACCGTTTATTTTCCTGGCCTGCAAAGGTTTTGATATAATGGTACAGCGTTATCCTGCAAAAAAAATATACGGGTGGGCATTGCCCCTGCTGGCCGGTTTAAATATCATGCTGCTTGCGGTAAAAATACTGATGCCTGCGCACGAGGCTTTCGGGTATT
>JABDBW010000122.1:3612-3762 GCA_013288485.1 Bacteroidota bacterium | reverse complement strand
CCTTCGGCTTTTATGTTTTTTGTTTTTGCCGGGTCCTCGCTGGCCATATAAGCCAGTATGGCGGCTAACAGGGCATTATTTTCTACCTCCTCGAAAATAAGCTTATCGTACGTATCCCGGTTGGTATGCCAGGTATACGCGCCGTATGCC
>JABDBW010000122.1:2464-3602 GCA_013288485.1 Bacteroidota bacterium | reverse complement strand
TTAAGCGAACCTAACGAGAACCCGGGTGCGCCAACCGCGTCAAACGACGCAAAGTCGGACCCGCCACCACCCGGCGCGCCGGGGAAATTTGTTTTTATCCGGTTCTTGATGGTATCGGGCACGGCCGCCAGCCAACGGGGAAGGTAATCTTTGGCGTCGGCGAAACCGGAACCGCTAAGGCTGATCACCCTGCCGGTGCCGTTATCCTGGTTAAACAGCGCCTGTAGGTTCTTTACTATTTCAGGGTGGTCTTCCACAAACGCGCGCGAGCCATTTAGCCCTTCTTCCTCGCTGGCCCAATGGCCAACCAGTATAGTGCGTTTAGGGTGAGGATAAAACTTCTTTAACAAGCGCATAGCTTCCATCATGGTAAGCGTACCGGTGCCATTATCCGTTGCGCCGGTGCCGCCGTCCCATGAATCAAAGTGGGCGGATAGCATTACATATTCATCAGGCTTTTCGGTGCCTTTTATTTCGGCAATGGTATTAAAGGTAGGCACTTCGCCCAGTTCTTTTGATTCGGTATGAATGCTTAACGTAGGAGGGGTACCTGATTCGGTTAAACGGTAGATGAGTGTGTAATCCTCCAGCCCTATATCAACCGTAGGTGCTTTTTTGGTATAGGCGCTGAATATTTTATCAACCCCAAACCCGGCCGACCAGTAATTGCTTATTACACCCACTGCTCCGGCATTTTCTAAAGCTACGGGCAGGGTTTTTAAGGTAAAGCCCGTTTTCTTGATGCGTTTCGTCCAGGCTGCAGTTTGGTCGGAACGGTCGGCTTTCATTTTATCAAATGATGTTTTCAGGGCAAACTCCTGCCAGTTATCATCGGGCCTGCCGGTTGGCTGGCACATAGAAATGAGTACCAGTTTACCCTTTACGCTCGGCAGCCAGTTTAGAAAAGCGATAGAATCGGCCAGGTCAGGCAGTATAATAGTTTGGGCGGTAACCGTTTTTTTGCCCATGCCGGGACTCCAGGCAAGCTGTGTACCTTCCAACGATTTTACGCGCGGTTTGATCATATCAATATGCGATATGCCCCGTTCCCAGCCGCGCCATACACCCCAGTTTTCTTTATGGGCGGGTATATCCCAGCTTGTATATTTGGCAATAGCCCAATCGCTGGCCTGCACCA
>JABDBW010000122.1:0-2454 GCA_013288485.1 Bacteroidota bacterium | reverse complement strand
GTGCCCACCAAACGGGGCCCAACGCCGTCAAAAAGTTCATGAGCCAGTTGCTTAATTTGTGAATTATTGGTTTCTTCCTGCATCATGGCGTTAATAATACCCTTATCGGGTGTTTGCGCGGAAGCAATACGGCAAAGCAGGATGCCGGCAAAGAACATAGCGATTTTAAGCCGGCCGTTAAAGCGGTTAGTGAGATCAGTTTTCATGAACCCAATTTAGATAATTGAGTTGAGAATTGGTAATTTATTTTAGTTTTATACTATAAAGCATGTACCACCACAACACTTGCAAAGGTAGAAAAACCTTTAAGCACTAATATTTTATCGGCACTGCTTGCCTGGCTAAAATCGCGGCGCTTATCTTCAACAGTTGATAAAAAGTGTACGGTATGTGGTTCAACCCGCCAGTTGCGTGGTATGGTTATCTGGGTCTCACCAAATGCTTGCGATATATCCAGTACGGCTCGTCCGTTAATATCAGCGTAAGTAAAATCAAGCTTGGTGCCGCCAAACAGGTTGGTTACTTGTCCGCCTATAAAATTTTTAGAAATAATTGTGCGGGTTACCCCGCCAAAAATAACCGATGTGTTGAGGTAGTCATCGGCGTTATTCGTATAGGGTTCTGTAGGGTTGTCCATCGTTTTAATTTTTTGTTACTCAAAACTACGGAATGATAGGTTTTCGGAAAGCTAAACCTTGCCAGATATTAAAACTTATCGGTAAAACGGGGGATTATCTCGGTTAAATAACAATAACCTTAGCGTTACTCGTGGGTTCCGGTATGCTCACCTGTTGCGGCCATATCCTCTTTCCCCGGCTCAACTTCACAAACATAACCAAACAGGCACCGCTCCTTTATCATAGCCGCCACCTCTGGCGGTACAAATTGTTCCCACCCTTCCGCACCTTGTTTAATGAGTTGCAGCACAATATCTGTTTGTACATGCAGGTTATTTTCGTTGTAATGCCTGATGTCTTCTATTTTGTTATTGGCTATCAGGTAACGGTACAGGTCCATAAGGTGTGGCGGCGGATGAAACTTCAGGCAGTTCCATATAACCCCATCACGCAAAGTAGGGTAAATGAACAGCTTTACCTTGCGGCTAAACAGGGTAGCGAATGACTCGAGAATGCCGCCCGGAAGGTCCTGGTAATGTACTTCCGAAAAAATATACTCCAGGTTAGGGTAGCCCAAAACTACGCCCATTTTTAACGGGGTGATCTTTGACAGGTAAGCCACCAGTTTATAGTATTCATGAAAATTGGAGATGAGCACGGTTTGCCCGAGTGAACAGAGGATATCCACGCGGTCGAGAAAATCCTTTTCATCAATTTCTGCCGACTGGTCGGCGTTGCGTTCCTTTAACGATTGCAGGGTAAGTTCCGATATCACTACTACATTTCCCTTATCTACATCAGGCTCCTGCAGAAACTGCTTAACGCCGTTGTTGAGCATGTCCAAATGCACATTTATAATGGGGCGGAAACGACCGCGTATAACTACGATATGCTTTTTATGCAAAACTTCGGATGGCTGCAGGTTTTTACCGTCTGGGCCAAATACGGCCGCGTCCGAAAAACCATATTTTACCAGGTGCAGGCTCATCAGCCGGTTATCAACCTTAGTAAAGTTGGGCCCTTCAAAGCGGATCATGTCTATTTGTATACGGTCTTTCGACAAATTGTCCATCAATGAAAGCAAAAACACGGGCGGCACCTCATTGTAATAAAAACAGGCATACATCAGGTTCACACCTAATTTGCCTACAGCCTGCTGCTGCAAATTATTATCATTATCAAGCAATTTTACATGCAGCACCACATCATTATACATCCCATTGGGTTCGAGTTGGAAACGTACCCCCATCCAGCCATGCCCTTCGTTTGTTTTATGGTAATTGAGCGCCGACATGGTATCGGAAAATGCGAAAAAGGTTGTTGTACCGCCGCGTTGCGCCGCCAAACGTTCTATCAACAGGCCATATTCATGCTCAAGCATTGATATCAGCCTGTTCTCGCTTACATACCTGCGTATTTGCTGCACACCGTATATGGCATCGGAAAAAGTCATATCATAAGCCGACATGGTTTTGGCGATAGTGCCCGATGAAGCGCCTGCTTTAAAAAAATTGGCGGCTACATCCTGTCCCGCACCAATTTCGGCGAACGAGCCATAAATTTGCGGGTCAAGATTAATGGCAAGCGCTTTTTGCTTGGTTCCGATATCTTTATTGTGAACGGCATTCATATACTTTGTTGAAGCTTTTTTATGCGTAGATAGAATGTCTTAAAAATACGAATTTTTTTTAGGGAATATGGGTGGTAGACCAGAAAAATGTAAAACAAATATTTAAAATAAACCGCCACAAAAAATGCCGCATCATTTGATTGATGATGCGGCATTTTTTAACAAGACAGTGTTTTTACATTACAGCCGAAAATTGATGCTTTAATT
>JABDBW010000121.1 GCA_013288485.1 Bacteroidota bacterium | reverse complement strand
TCGCTATGCAACAGGCTTGCGCAATGTAGTTGGCATGGACTGGAACTACCAGGATAACCAACTCTTTGTAACGCAGAATGGCCGCGACCAGTTGAATTATATTTTCCCTAACCTGTATACGGTTAAACAATCATCGCTATTACCTGCCGAGTGCATGTATGCCCTGAAAAAAGGCGATGACGCGGGCTGGCCATATATATATTACGACCAGATACAGCATAAAAAAATATTATCGCCTGAGTATGGCGGCGACGGTAAAAAAGAGGGGGGCCAAAACGCTATTGACCCTGTAGTTGCTTTTCCGGGCCATTTGGCACCTGTTGGTTTACTATTTTACACCGGCAACCAATTTCCCGAAAAATATAAAAATGGCGCTTTCATCGCTTTTCACGGTTCATGGAACCGCGCACCCGAGCCACAGGCGGGTTATTTTGTGGTTTTCCAGCCGTTTAAAAATGGGAAGCCTGATGGGCAATGGGAAGTATTTGCCGATGGTTTCTCAGGTTCGAAGGCGCAAACCGAGTCGGGCCGAGCCGAACACCGGCCATGTGGACTGGCGCAAAGCGTAGATGGTTCCCTGTATGTGACCGATGACGTTAAAGGCACGCTCTACAAGATCACTTATAAAAAATAGATAATGCTTTTTAAGAGAATTATTTTAAGCTCGTTGTTAATGCTGCTTTTCGCTGCATTGCACGCACAGGTTAAACATAAAGCCAAACCAAAACCGCCCGGCATAGCCGCTTCAATTGCCAAAGGAAAAGATGTTTATATGCAAACCTGTGTAACCTGCCACCAGGTTGATGGCGGCGGCGTGCAAAACATGAACCCGCCATTAATTAAAACCACTTATGTTTTGGGCGATAAAACCAAGCTCATAACTATTGTATTGAACGGTTTTAACGAGAGGGTGGAAATAGAAGGCAATACCTATTCGAACGTAATGCCCTCTCACGATTTTTTTGAAAGACCAGGATATTGCCAATGTTTTAACCTATGTGCGCAATAGCTTCGGCAATAAGGCCAGCACGGTTACCGCAACTGAGGTTAAGAAAGTAAGGGCGACAGTCAAGAAAGCTTAGTCTTACGCTGCTTCTATCAAAAAATTATTTTTGAGTTCGTTTTCAGCAATAACCACGCTGAAGTCGTCGTATTTAACGCCTTGTTCAACCGGATAAGCGGTATATCCTCTCTTGTTGGCATCGTATTTACCCAGTTCAAAAACCTCTTCGTGTTTTTTGCCCTTGATCTTTGCACCGCTTACCAGCTGGTACGCATCAAGTATAGTTTGAAAGTTATTGTTTTCCATAGTAGGGTGGTGCATACAATAACTTTGCCAATTTTAAAATAATAATAGTCTACCCAAACCACTCAAACAGGTCATTTTGTTTTAAATGAGATTTATGTACCGTGTCTACGTCCTTTATAATTACCCCTTCAGCCATTTGTATAAGGCGACTTCCATAATTGTAGGCATCTTTTAAATTATGTGTGACTAATATGGTGGTCAGTTTAAATTCCCGGCTTAGGTTATCAGCTGTATGCATTACCAATTCAGCCGAACGTGGGTCGAGGGCGGCGGTGGGTTCGTCAAGGAGTAATATTTTACAATCATCCATCACGCTCATTAATAAAGTTAAGGCCTGCCGTTGTCCGCCGGATAATGTGCCCATTGGTTGTTCTATCTTTTTCTCCAGCCCCATCCCTAATAGCGCTATCTTTTCCTTTACCTGCT
This sequence comes from Bacteroidota bacterium, assembly GCA_013288485.1. GTDB lineage: Bacteria > Bacteroidota > Bacteroidia > Sphingobacteriales > Sphingobacteriaceae > Mucilaginibacter. The sequence goes on along the minus strand of JABDBW010000121.1, from coordinate 2,136 downwards.
TTTTAAAATCGTCATTTATGCCTATGGTTAACCCTTTGGCTTTGGTACGTATAGCTGCCAGGCGGAAATTATCTAATATGCTCAATTCGGAAGCAGTGCCGCTCACCGGGTTTTGAAAAACGCGGGCTATCCATTTACTGCGGTTATAATCGGGTAATTTGGTTGCGTTTATCCCGGCAATAGCGATACTGCCTGATGTTGGCAACACACTGCCAGAAATTAAATTGAGCAAAGTTGTTTTACCTGACCCGTTCGACCCTACAATAACTACAAACTCGCCAGCTTTAATATTCAAGTCAACGCCATTAACCGCGTTAACCTGGTTGGGTTTGCCGGGGTTGAATGTTTTGTGGAGGTTGGTGAGGGCTATTTCGAAATACATAAGCCAATATAAACAAAAATAGCGTCCCGATACATCGGGACGCTATAGTAATGTTTTATTAATGCATTGCCTACACCTGCACAGCAGCAGCAGATTTTTTCGCCCGCCCGCGCATATATATAACCAGGCCTGTAAACGCTACTATCAAAATTAGAGGTATTACCAGTGTAGCCTGTAAAACCTGCTTTCCGGCCGTGGTATCGTTCCCCGCCTCCTTAACAATTGAGTCGTAAAAACCACCCATAAATATGGTGAAAATAGATACTGCAAACATACCAGCGCCACCCATTAAATTTAAGCCTAAAGCGCCGGTTTCGGGCATATTGGTATTTACAAAGCCCAGCATGGTTGGCCAGAAGAAACATACCCCCATACCGAATACAATAGCTGCCAAATATAACATAGGGCCGCTTACGGTAGTAAACATGTATAAACCTAAGGCCGCCAACACGGCAGAGATCAATAAAAGCGACTGTGGGGTGATCTTTTTAAGTACCGGTTTGGCAAACGCCCTGCCTAACACCATTACACCCGTTTCAAGTGTTAATAATAACAACGCATTATCCGAAACCTTCTTTAACAGCACATCGATCCATTGAGCGGTAAACAATTCGGTTATAGCGGTGCCGAACATACAAATAAACATGAAAATAAATAAAGGGTTTAACAGCGCCTTATACATGCCGCCGTAGCTAACACCTGATGCCACACGTTCGGTAACCGGAAAATCAAGTTTCGAGAACAGGAAGCCATATATAACTGTTGGTATAAGCATAGCGCTCACCTGTATTTGCCAGCTTAATCCTATTATATTTAATAAATATACAATCACACTACCTATCACTATACCGCCTGGGAACCATAAGTGAAAGTGATTAAGTTTGGTGGCCTTGTTGTCGGTATATAGCCCCGCAACCAACGGATTACAGGCAGCCTCAACGGTACCATTAGCCAGGCCCACCATCAAGGTAGATATAAACAGCGTCCAGTATCCACCGGCGAAAATGGTAAGCACGATGCCGACCAGGTGAAAAATGAATGCCAGTACCAGCAACTTTTTCATTCCGATGATGTCGACTACCATACCACCGATAACAACAGCCAGCGGGAATCCCCAAAACGCGGTTGCCGTTATTGCTGCAAGCTGTCCCTTATCAAGGGCAAACTCCCCGCCAAGTTTATCCAGAATACCGGCCCTGATACCAAAGGATAGCCCGGTTACTAATAACGACAAGCAGCTTGCCTGAAATAATTGTTTACGATTAATTTGCATTGTGTTTTTTGATTTAAGTTTATAATTGGTTTTATAAATGTATTAATAAAGATTCAAGAATCAAGATGCAAGAATCAGGATAATTAGGTTTTTGCAATTTATCTTGTTTCTTGACTCTTGTTTCTTGATTCTCAAAAGTTATTAAATACCTAATACTTTTTTATTAAACGCTTCGTCGGAGCCTGTGCCTGCAAAATCATCAAAAGCCTTCTCAGTTACCCTGATGATATGATCTTTTATAAATACAGCTCCCTCTTTGGCGCCATCTTCCGGGTGTTTAAGGGCGCACTCCCATTCCAGTACGGCCCAGCCGGTATAATCATATTGGGTTAATTTGCTGAATATCCCTTTAAAGTCAACCTGTCCGTCGCCTAACGAACGGAAGCGGCCAGCCCGCTCAACCCAGTTCTGGTAGCCTCCATACACGCCCTGGCGGCCTGTAGGGTTAAACTCGGCATCCTTAACATGGAACATTTTTATG
>JABDBW010000120.1 GCA_013288485.1 Bacteroidota bacterium | reverse complement strand
AAGAGGAGAAGCCCGATAACGATAGTCGAGCGGTATTGAAATACATGGTTATCGGCAAACACAATTCCAATTCGGTAATGAACATCATCACCCTGGCGCGCGAAAATGCCCGCGGGGTGCAGGAGCATATCACCAAGGACCTGTGGCAATGCCTTAACGAGTATTATCATACCGTAAAAGACCCCAAACTGGAACGCGCCCTGCAACGGGAAGACCCGATAAGCGTACTGGATGTTTTAATAAAACAGGTAATGCTTTATTACGGCACAGTTGAAATTACCATGGAGCGCGGCGAAGGGCGCAGCTTTATGAACATCGGCAAATACCTGGAGCGCGCCATACAATCGGTTGATATTTTGGATACCAAGTTTGGCTCTATAAGCGATAATCCCGACCTGTTAACCGATACCACCTACTGGAAGCACTTACTGCTTTCGCTGGGCGGATATGAGCTGTATTTAAAAACTTACCGCGAGGGCTTTGAAGCCGAGAATGTATTGGAGCAGGTAGTATTAAACAACGATTTCCCGCGCTCGGTTATTTACTCGGTAAACAATATACAGCGTTATTTTGAGCGGCTGCAAAACGATAGCAATATGGATGATTTCAGGGAGATGTCGTTCAAGATCGGGAGGCTGCAAAGCCGTATTAAATACAGTTCGGTACGAACCATAAGGCAGGAGGGCCTGCATACCTTTCTCACCCAAATAAGAAGTGAGCTTTATGGTATTGCCGATTCGCTGAATGAACATTATTTTGCAAACTCTTAACAATTTGAAAATGTGTGAATTTGAGAATTTGAAAATGTGTCAATTTGAATATTTGAAAATGAAGGCCTATATACAAACAAGCATTATCAAATTAAATAATAGAATATTGAAAATGAACAATTGTACGCAAACAAGCATTTTCAAATTCTCAAATCATCAAATTAAATAATTAACACAATGCCTGAATTTGAAATACAACATACCACCAGGTATATCTATGATAGTCCGGCGCGCGACAGCGCCAACCAGATCATCCTGTATCCTATAAAAGATGCTTACCAGGATGTACTGAAGCAGGAAATTATTATAACGGGCCACCCCATTGTAGATACCCATATTGATTATTATGGCAATGAAGTGGGCAGCTTTACTTACAGCGAGCCGCATTCTATCCTGATAATCAGCTCAAAAATATTGGTGAGTACCAAACACCGGCCCTTCCCGGTAAATGATATTTTCCCGGCCCAGCAATGGGAGGACCTTAAGCCACTGCAATATATGGTGCCCTATATTGATTTTTTAAAGCAGGAGTATTTTGAAGGATTAGAAGAGCTGGAGCAAATAGTCGAAGCAGAAAGGCTAAAAGATGATACGCCCTACCAGGTGGCCCTGCGTTATTGCCAGTATGTTTATGAAAACTTTGATTATATAAAAGGGGTAACAACTGTTGAAACTACCCTGGATGAAATATGGAAGCTAAAGGCCGGCGTATGCCAGGACTTCGCCCATATTTTAACCGAAATGCTGCGCCTGGTAAAAATACCGGCAAGATACGTGAGCGGCTATATCTGCACCGATAAAAACGGTATGCGCGGTGAAGGCGCCACCCATGCCTGGGCCGAAGCCTACATTCCCGATTATGGCTGGCTGGGGCTTGATCCTACCAATAACATCATCGCTAATGAAAACCATGTGCGCCTGGCCGTGGGGCGCAATTTTATGGATTGCTCGCCGGTGAAGGGCATATATAAAGGCTCGTCGGGCCATTCGCTGGAAGTTTCTGTATCGGTTGATGATGATAACCCTTTAGCCAGGGAAGAAAGGCTGGCTACTGAACATGTACCTATAGCAAGTCCGGCGGCGGCACATACCACCCATACCAAAAACAGCTACCAGCGTTATATGGAAATGATGCAACAGCAGCAACAACAGCAATAGCGTGTTAAATAATGTTCTATACCAGGCAAGCCACCATAAACGACGTAGAAACCATACGGCACTTAGCCGATCAAATATGGTGGCCCACCTATTCGCCGCTGCTGAAAAAGGAACAAATAATTTATATGCTGGCCGAGATCTATTCGGCAAAAAAAATTACGGAGCAAATTGAGCAGGGCACCCAAACCTATTTACTATTAATTGAAGATGAACGGGCCGTAGCATTTGCAGCTTACTCGCCCCGCGAAGAAAACCCTGATATTTATAAGCTGCATAAACTCTACTGCCTGCCCGCTACACAAGGCAAAGGCTATGGCAAAATATTGCTCAATGTGGTTATTGAAAATGTATTAGCCACCGGCAAACACTTGTTAGAGCTAAATGTACAGCGCCATAACCCCGCGAAAAACTTTTACGAAAAAATGGGCTTTACAATAGCTTACGAAGAGGATATTCCCTTTGGGCCTTTCTTGTTGACCGATTATGTAATGCGGAAGGAGTTGTAGACCCGGAAGATTTTAATTCAGTTCCACAAATTATAAGTCAAACCCTTCAGCTTTAAGATTTTTTAAAATATTTTGTTCATCTACTGATGAATATTGGCTCTTATCGTATATTTCTGCTAAAAGAATCTGCTCACGTTTATATACCACACAGGTAATAATTCTTGCACCGCCAGACTTTCCCCGTCCCTTACTGCTGATACTCATTCTTACTTTAAACATATTATTGCCTATGGGTGTTCCCATATCCGGTTTTTCGGCTAATTCTATTACGAAGTTTGCAAGGTCATATTTTAGTGAGGGATATTTTTTGGCAAGTGCTTTTGCGCTACGTTTAAAGGTATCGCTATATTGAATATCATAACTCATCCCATAATTCGGCTATAGGATGGGTTTCTAGTTTTCCTTCTTTAAATAATTTTGCATCCTTAAATGCTTGCTTATAACGAAGTGATAACTCTGCTTCCTGCAATTTATGTTTCAGTTCCTCGCGCTCCTTATTAAGGGCATCCCATTCTTTGTAAGGAATGAGTACGCTGGTCTTCTCACCTTTAGCATTTGTTACAAATTGTACGCTCATATACAAATTTACTAAAAAATTTTATTTACAACCCCGAATAATAATCATACCCCTCTTCGGCCCAATAATCGCGCGGGCGCTGGTTGCTAAAGGTTATAGTGCCAATGCGTTTCAGGTTTTTAATACCGTACTTAACCGGGATGATCAGCCTTAAAGGCGCGCCGTGCTGTAAGGGCAAGAGCTTATCATTAACCTCATAGGCCAGCAGGGTTTGCGGGTGCATGGCGCTGGGCATATCAAGCCCCACATAATAACGCTTATCAGGCGTTTCCATGCCTACATAGGCGAGTTGGGTTTGATCGTTCAATTTAAAATGATCTATAAAATCGCTGAATTTAACGCCCGCCCAATGCGATATCTGGTCCCAGCCCTCTACGCATTTAAAGTCAAATACTATTTCGGTTTTAGGCAGCGCCATGATTTCCTGCAGGGTAATATTCAATGTTTCTCCCGATTGTTTTTTTACTTCGAGCTTCCAGGCGGCCGGGTCGAATTTTTTATTGGCTTCTATGCCTATATCACTATTTACCCGCACCCGCTTAGCCGCCATTTCTTTCGGGTAGGTTTTAACCAAATGGTTATTGCTGAAAAACTTTCTGAAAACCAGTTCGGTTTTATTGAGCGCCCTGCGCAGGGGCTTGCGCGCGCCGCCGGTAATACCCGCTATTTCGTTAGGCGACTTATAGAGCCAGCGCCATCCGCCATAGGCCCCTGCCGCTAAAACAGTGAAAGCGGTAAACGAAATGAAGTTCCGCCGGTTGATCTTTTGATCGATTGTAAGCGGCTTTTTAACTTTTTTCGTCTTCATGAGCTGCCTGTATAATTGTTTTGGGTTGTTCGTCAATAACCTCGAACCCTGAAATAACCGAACTGAAATTGCGCCACCCCGCCAGTAT
>JABDBW010000119.1 GCA_013288485.1 Bacteroidota bacterium | reverse complement strand
ACCAGTTTGGCAATAACTTTAACCAGGCTGTTGGTGTAAATGTGCAGATACCTATATTTAACAGGTTTATGGCCCACACCAATGTGCATAAGGCGCAGCTGAATTATCAAAACGCCGAACTGAATACACAAATAACAAAAAATAATTTAAGCAAAACTATAATACAAGCGGTGCTCGACCTGCAGGCCGCCGTGAAGCAATTTCAATCGGCCACACAAACTTTTGAGGCCATTAAAGACGCTTTAAACATTACCAAACAACGGTATGATGTAGGTTTGGTAAATTCGCTTGATTATAATACCGCGGTTACTAATTTCAGTAAAGCGCAAAATGATATGATAGAAGCACAATACAGCGTTGTGTTCAGAAGTAAAATAATTGACTTTTATTTGGGTAATACCATAACACTTTAAAAAAATCCTGAACCATCATGGGAAAGACTACAAAATATATTTTAATAATACTTGGCGTACTGGTTGTACTGCTGATAGTAGGCAAGGCCACAGGCGTAATTGGCAAATCTGATAAAACGCAGGTTGCTACCGAAAAAACTACGGTACGCGATATTAACGAAACCGTTTCGGCCAGCGGAAAAATAAAGCCGCATGTGGAGGTAAAGATCAGCCCGGAAGTATCGGGCGAGGTTGTTGAACTGCCCATTAAGGAAGGCGATGTAGTAAAAAAGGGCCAGCTGATCTGTAAAATAAGGCCTGATATTTTACAATCGGGGTATGACCGTGCCGTTGCAGCCAACAATTCGCAAAAGGCAGCCATAGGCAATTCAGACCAGATGCTTAAACAAGCCGAAGCTACTTACAATAATCAACAGTCAATTTATAACCGCGATAAAACCTTGTTTGACAACAAGGTACTTACCGCATCAGAATTTGACGCTGCAAAGGCCGGCTACGATGGAGCCAAAGCCGCATTAGAGGCTGCCAAACAAAATGTAAAGGGCGCCCAATTTGGTTTGGCGCAAACTGCGGCATCGGTTAAAGAGGCACAGGATAATTTATATAAAACATCTATTTTTTCCCCGGTTGACGGAGTGGTTTCCAAGTTATCTATTCAAAAAGGCGAGCGGGTTTTGGGCACCGCGCAATTTGCGGGTACCGAGATCATGACCATATCAGACCTAAACCAGTTGGATGTAGATGTTGATGTAAATGAGAATGATATTAACCGCATTATATTAGGCGATTCATCGAAAATTGAAGTTGACGCGCTACAGGGAAAAAAGTTTAGCGGCACAGTAATAGAAATAGGCAGCGCGGCCAATGTGGTAGGCACCAATGCCGACCAGGTTACCAACTTTACGGTTAAAGTTAGGCTCGACCCTAAATCGTATGCCGACCTGCTTATAAAAAGCGCCGCCAACCCATCACCTTTTCGCCCGGGATTGACAGCTACAGTAGATATTAAAACCAACCATACCCACGGGCTTTCGGTACCCATACAAGCGGTAACAACCCGCGATGATAAAAAAATGGATATGAGCGCGCCCAAAAAAGACGCGGCAGTTAAAACAACGGCAAGCGCCCCGGTGACAAAAGAATATGTATTTGTGTACAATGCAGGGAAAGTTAAACAGGTAATGGTAACAACAGGTATACAGGATGATATGTATATACAAATACTCTCAGGCTTAAAAGCCGGCGATGAAGTAGTATCGGCCCCTTACCCCGCGATATCAAAAACATTAAAAGACGGCGCAATTGTCGAAAAAGTAGATAAAGCAAAACTATTTACGCCTACGGATAGTAAGTAGGTTTTGATGCGCACCTGCCTGCCGCAGGCAGGGATGTGCAAATGATTTAAATGTTTGAGGCTGGCCTTTGGGTCGGCCTATTTCATTTAGGCCTGGTTATTCTATTCCCGCTTGCTTTAATATGGTATTTGCCGTGCCAACTGGTAAATCTTTTTTGGGATGAGGCACAACAGCTCTTTTCTTATTTGATGGATGGTAAAATATATGATGACTTCCCTTTACGCGGTCTAATATAAACCCCGCCTTTTTTAGCAAGTCAATAATTTCATGTGAGCTGTAATTTCTTTTGGTCATGCAGAAAGCTGCAGGTTATATTCAAGAACATCAATGTCTGATGGAATATCCTCGCCATGTTCTTTTAAACTTTCAACATAAAGTTCAATGGCTTCCTGTGCGTTATGTTTGGCTTCTTCAAGGGTTTCGCCATAAGTTATACAGCCGGGTAATGCCGGAACGTTAACGGTATATCCACCCTCCGGTTCAGGCCTTAATAATACTTTGTAGGTTAATGGTATTGACATGATTAAAGATACTTAGATTTTTTTAATAAGCAATATTTATCTGTTTACTATCATTCGCAAACTCCCTAATAGCTTCAACCCCAAGCCCAAATCCATGCAAATGGAGTTGAATGGTTGAATAGTTAGATAAATAAGAACCTTCCGCGGCAGACAGCGTTATTTCCTTTTTCCGCGGATCAAAACGGATGGTTCTTTTATAGAAGGCGCCTTTTTCATAATCATAAGTTACGCCATCATCTTCATAATAAACAAACTCATTGGCTTCGTTACCGTTCCAGGTATGAAGCATTAGCAGGCCATCGCCTTTTTCGTTGGTGCTTTGTACTATATTTTGCATAGGGATTATGCCCCCGGCCTTAACAAATACCGGCAGGTCGGTTAATGGCGATGGTACATTAATAACCTGCCCGCCCTTAAACTTTTTATCGCTGCTTAACCGGTACCAATCGCCTTCGGGCAAATATACATCGGCAGTTCGCGCGGTGCTTATAACGGGGGCAACCAATAACGCGTCGCCAAACAGGAACTGGTTTTGGTATTTTACGTCGAATACATTTTCATCAAAGGTATAGTCAATTGCTAATGTACGGCTGAGAGGTAAACCGCTTTGGTGCGATTGGTAAAAACCGGAATAAATATAAGGCAACAGCCTGTACCGCAGCTCAATATCTTTTTTAATGATGGCTTCATTTTTAGCCCCCCACCGCCAGGGTTCGCGGTATTCCATGCCCTTAGCCGAATGATTGCGGAGCATAGGCGTATAAACCCCTAACGAGTTCCAGCGTACCATGAGTTCGGGCGTAGGATTGCCCATAAAGCCTCCAATATCAACCCCGGTAAATGACATCCCGGTTAAGCCCAAACTATTCACCAGCCGCTGCCCGAACAGCATGTGCTCATCCGTAGCCGAGTTGTCGCCCGTCCAAACAGCCGAATAACGCTGTGTGCCGCAATATGCCGCGCGGGTGAGTACAAACGGGCGTTTATTATTCAGCAGCCTTTTAGCGCCCTTATAGGTGGCCTTTGCCATTTGCATCCCGTAAACATTCCTTATCTCAGGCATAAAACTCTTCCCGAATTTAACCAGCCGGGGTATGTTTTGCCCCCAGGCCGCAGGTTCGTTCATATCGTTCCAAAAACCTTCAACTCCCGGTTCGGTCAACGCGGTAAATGCCGCGCCCCACCATTCGCGTACTTCTTCATTCAAAAAATCAGGGAAATGGCAGCGGCCCGGCCATACTTCGGCAGTATACAACTCGCCGTTAGGGTAGGCGGCAAAATAATTATTGGCTACACCTTCATCATATTCCTGATAGCCCTCTTCAACTTTAATGCCCGGGTCAACAATAGTAACCAGCCGAAAACCCATAGCTTTCAATTCGTCTATCATTCCTTTCGGGTCGGGAAAAGTTTTCTTGTTCCAGGTGAATATTTTAAAGCCCTCCATATAATCAATATCGCAATAGATCACATCGGCCGGGATATTTCTTTCCCTGAATTTGGCAGCTATAGCCAAAACTTCTTTGGCGCTCATATAGCTCCACCGGCATTGCTGGTAGCCCAGGCTCCATAGCGGCGGCATTTCCATACGGCCCATTAGCCAGGTATAATCCGCTAATATGTTCCGCACACCCTGCGCGCCAAAAAAGTAATAGTTCATATC
>JABDBW010000118.1 GCA_013288485.1 Bacteroidota bacterium | reverse complement strand
AACGTCAATGCCGGCAACCCATACGATCTCGTTCAACACGAAGCGAAGGTAATTTTCATTCAGCAGCGCCGAATGGAAATCCATTCCTCCCCATAAAACACCGCGTTGTTTGCCTTTTTCGTAGGCCGAGGCAATGCACCTGGGGCTGATAACATTTTTAGGTGAACCAACTTCACTCTGGTTAGTTTCAGGCGATTCGCCCATCAGCAGATCAGTACGGTACGGATCGCCCGGATTTACAATAAGCCGCGAAAATATTTCATCCTTATAAACCCAAGGCTTAACACCACGCAAAATAGGGTGCTTTGCCGCTGCTTTAATAGGTGTTACTATCCAGTAGCCTAACGGGTTTTGTGTATAATTTGGATGGCCGGCCTCTCCGAACCATCTTAAATAGTGTTCGGTAGCGGGCAGGTTGCCTTCGGCAGTGATGCCCCAGTGCAACATCATAATACCCATGCCTGCGGCCTGTAAGCTATCTATCTGGTTCAGGTAAGCTAACGTAGCTTTATCATATTTTGCACCCGCAGCCAACGGCGGAAAAATTGGATGCGTACGCCTTTGTGAACTGGTTACCGAACTGGCTTCAACAATAACGGCATCCACACCTTTCAGGTCGTCAACATTAAGCGCTGATCTTTCGGGAAGATACTTGGTTATAATTTTTACCCCTTTTATATTGGCTACGCTGTCGATACAATGCTGCAGTACAAGCATGTCCTTTGCTACTTCATGCCTTCCGCCTACAGTAGGGGATGCATGATCCCTGATACCCGACAGGAAATAAATTGTTTTGGTTGGCATTTGCGCCGATGCCGGGTTAATAACGGCAGAGCAACAAAAAATGTAAACTAATAACACAAGAATACTTAATAGCCGGAATATCCGGTTAGCAGGTCCCTTTAAAATTAATTTGTCAGTCATCATGGGTGTATTTAAGTTAATAATTGGTTTAATTCTTTTTGGGCAACGCAAAAACAATATATCCTTTCGGCACGTCGGCATCCGCTTTGGTTTTATCGCGCACAGGGCCTGTTGAACAAACCACCAGGTATTCACGCCCGTTTGCCTGGTAAATTGCGGGTATGCCTGATGGGGTTCTGCCTAATTCTTTGTCAAATATAACTTTGCCGTTATCGGCATCATAACCATATAAATGGCCATCGCCGCAATTCGCGAATATAATGCCGCTTGCAGTAACAACCATCCCTTTATTTGATGAGCCACCAGGCATGCCCAGGCCTTTTACCGGCGATTTTGGATCATCGCCAAAGGGGATTTTCCATTTCATGATTCCCTTGTTCAAGTCATAAGCTGCAATACCCGAATATGGCGGACTCAAAAGGTCTGAAGGACCTGCACCCCAGTTGTTTTTTTCTACAAATAAAACTTTTTTACCGGTATAGCCTTCCGGGTAATCTTTCATAACCCCACCTTTTGGCAGGTCGGTTTTTACCGGTCCTGTTTCTACAACCGGGCCATCAATAACCGCGTCAGCTCCGGCACCGCCTCTTCCACGTCCGCCGCCTGCGGCTCCCGCGCCACGTTGCTGTGGTACAAGGTAGCCATATATAGCCTTAACGATAGCGTCATCAATATGAGGCAATGCAGGCATCCTGCCTTTGCCCTGGTTTAAAATTGTTTTAAAGGTCTCAGCGTCAACACGGTTACCCAGATCAGCAAGCGAAACGCCTAAATTAGGCAAACCAGCCTTGTCAGCACCATGGCACGCCTGGCAATACTCCGCATAAGCAACTTCTCCTAATTGCCCCGGCCCCTGGGCCGCGCCCCTAACTAACGGGCCTAAAAATTTAAGCTGGTAAAAATTGGATTGTTCCTTGAATAGTACATATACCATCCCTTTATCAGGGTTTGAGGCAGTATTGCCCTGGTTTGCGCCGCCTGTTGAACCCGGCATAGCAATAGTTTCATATTTATCTGAAAGCGGCTCATATAAGCCCGATTTGGCAGCAGCTATGCGTGGCAGTATTTTTTCTTTTTCAGCCGGCGACATATAAGGATTTAAATCAGCTACAGTAACCACGTGCCTGTTAAAAGGCGGTATTACTGTTGGTATGGGCTGTGTAGGCCATGAGTGTTCGTCAGGCATTTCGCTTTTTGGCACCGGTGTTTCCACAATAGGCCATATAGGCTTGCCTGTAACGCGGTTTAATACATACAAAAAGCCATTTTTACCGGCCTGCGCTACGGCATCTATTTTTTTACCATTATGGTTTATGGTGATGAGTTGCGGGGCTGCAGTCAGGTCGTAATCCCAAAGATCATGGTGTACACATTGGAAGTGCCATAAACGTTTACCTGTACGGGCATCAAGCGCTAAAATACAGTTACCATACAGGCCTTGTCCTTCTCGGTCCGATCCGTCATAATCATAAGTAGGGGAGCCCAACGGGAAATAAGCAATTCCTCGTTTTTCGTCGACAGATATCTCACCCCAGGTATTTATGGCACCCACATATTTATAAGCATCCTTTGGCCAGGTATTGTAGCCGTACTCACCCGGAAAAGGTATGGTATGAAATATCCATTTTTGTTTTCCGGTTATAACATCAAATGCCCTAACGTGGCCGGGTCCCGAAAACAGGTTTTCACCCGGTGCCGATCCCATTATGAATAAATTTTCAAAAATACGCCCCGGCGAGGTAGAGCCCGCACGGTTTATCACCATCGGATCGCGGTCAAGGCCATAACGAAGGTCAACATAGCCATTGGTGCCAAATGAAAGTATCGACTTTCCGGTGTTGGCATCAATAGCCTGTAAAGTGCTGCCGATGGTGATGATGAAGCGTTTTTGCTTTTTATCCTTGCTTTGCCAGAAGTTAATGCCGCGCGCTACAATACCCTGCAACCGTGCATGTATCCATATCTCTTTACCGGTAGTGGCGTCAAGTGCAACCAGCGAGCTATTCTTCGCCAAAACATACATCACATTATCAACAATAATAGGGTTGAATTTATAACCTGAATTATCGCCTGTATTGTAAACAAATGTAACATCCAGTTGGTTCACATTATCCTTGGTTATCTGTTTAAAGTTTACAAACTTTGAAGCATCGGGGCCGCCACCCCAATCCTTCCACTCTGTATGCTGCGGAGGGATAACCGATGTTGCCTTCTTTTTAGGTTTCGGGCCGGGTTTACCGCCCACCGGAGCCATAGCAACACATGCTGCACCGGTTAATAATAATATACCGGCTTTAACACGTGTTGATGTGAATAATTTGGAAAACGCAATTAGTTTCATATAAAATCTGTTTATAACTATTTCTTTTCGGGCAATGCAAATGCAATATATCCTTTAGGCACATCAGCATCCGTTTTTGTCCTATCCGTTAACCCCCCTGTTGCACATACTACTAAATATTCGCGCCCGTTTTCCTTGTATATCGCAGGAATACCGTTAGCATCTCTTCCCAGGTCATATTCCCATATAATCTTGCCATTATCAGCATCAATTGCCCTTACTTTACCATCTTTACAGGTTGCAAATACCAACCCTGTTTTTGTAATAACCATACCGTGATTTTGAGTTCCGTTTGGTACTCCCAATCCTTTTGTTCCTGATTGTTTATCATCGCCAAGGCCTATTCTCCATTTAAGGGTACCGTTATTTAAGTCGTATGCGGCTATACCACACCATGGCGGTGATAATATATTAGCTGCCGGGGAGCCATAGCTACTTGCCTCAACATATTGTACTTTTTTACCGGTGTAGCCTTCGGGATAATCCTTCATTCCGCCGCCGCCACCGAAACCGCCGCCGCCCGCAGCTGCACCGGCTTTAGTGGGCGCGCCGCCCGAAGCTACCACAGGCCCATCAATTACAGGTTCGGCAGCTGCGGCAGCCCCTCCACGTCCTCCACGACCACCACGTGCAGCAGGCGCCAGGTATGCATAAATAGCATTTACTGTACTATCTTCTAAGTGAGGGAAGCTTGGCATACGGCCGCGCCCAGAGCTTAGTACACTTTTAAACGCATCAAGAGGAACACGTCCTGCTAA
>JABDBW010000117.1:1239-4071 GCA_013288485.1 Bacteroidota bacterium | reverse complement strand
TGCCATTAACCATTTGCGCCGTTATGGGGTTGATACGCAATTTGTTGCACGCGGCGGTAAACGTTTAGGCATATATTTCTTAGAAACAGGAGCCTCTATGCGCGCCTCGCAAGTGGTTTATGACCGTGCCGATGCTTCCATATCAGAAGTTGATGCCAGCGAGTTTGATTTTGATAAAATTTTAGACGGCGCCTCCTGGTTCCATACTACCGGTATCACACCTGCATTGAGCGATAAGGCTGCCGCGCTTACATTAGCCGCTTTAAAAGCCGCTAAAGCAAAAGGTATCACCACCAGTATTGACCTGAACTATCGCAAAAAATTATGGACCAAAGAAAAAGCCCGCGAAGTAATGACCGAGCTTTGCAAATACGTTGATGTTTGTATTGGCAACGAAGAAGATGCCGATACTACCTTAGGCTTTAAGAGCGCGGGTACCGACGTTACCAAAGGCGAACTGAATTTGGACGGTTATAAAGATGTGTTCCAACAGATGCAGGCTAAATTCGGCTTTAAGTATATAGCTTCAACTTTAAGAGAGAGTCATAGCGCGTCGGACAATGGATGGAGCGCATTGGTTTATAACGGAACAGAGTTTTACCATACCAAACAATACGAAGTACGCATAGTTGACCGTGTTGGCAGTGGCGATTCATTTGCCAGCGGGTTTATATTTGGTTTGGTTACGGGCATGAAAATGGCCGATGCCGCCGAGTTTGGCGTTGCCGCTTCAGCCATCAAACACACTATTCCGGGTGATTTGAACCACGCTACTTTAGGCGAAGTTCAGGAATTGGTAAAAGGCGACGGTTCGGGCCGTGTACAGAGATAGGTTATAGATCATAGTTTATGGTTCATAGTATTAGCTGCTATGAACCATGAACTATCAACCATGAACAAATATGATAGTTGACACCCTTGCAAATGCCGAAAAATACTACGGCCTGCACAAGAACTTTAAGGCTGCGTTTGAATACCTGAACAGCCATGACCTGGCCGCTTTGGAGGATGGCAAATTTGATATTGCCGATGGTTTAAAGGCCATTGTAGCAAACGGCGAAGGTAAAACTGCCGAAGTAGCCGGACAAAAATTTGAGTGCCACGATAAAAACATCGATATACAGGTATGCGTACGTGGCAATGAAACCATCGGCTGGAAACCACGTGCAAAATGCACCGACGCAAAAGATGGCGGCTATAACGAAGAAAAAGACGTAACCTTTTTTAACCATACGCCCGATATGTACTTCGGTTTAACAGACGGTCAGTTTGTTATTTTCTACCCCGAGGATGTACACGCGCCAATGATTGGCGAAGGGCCGATTAAGAAAGTGGTATTGAAGGTTAAGATATAATGAAAACGAAAAAGCCTGTATAATACAGGCTTTTTCGTTTTACGTAAGGGTGTCATGCTGAGCTCCGTTAATTTTCAATTCTTTCAAAACCCAAAATACTCTTTCGCATTATTATAACAAATATCCTGTACAATCTTGCCTGTCCAGGCTGTATCATTAGGCAACTCTCCGTTTTCAATATCCTTACCCAACAAGTTACATAATATCCGCCTGAAATACTCATGCCGCGGGAACGACATAAAACTCCGCGAATCCGTTAGCATACCTACCAGCCGGCTTAATAAGCCAATGTTTGATAAGGAATTTAACTGCGCGGTCATTCCGTCCTTCTGATCCATATACCACCATGCCGACCCAAACTGCATTTTACCGGCAACAGAGCCGTCGTTAAAATTCCCGGCCATTGAGGCAAACAGGTCGTTATTAACCGGGTTGTTGTTATACAAAATTGTTTTGGCCAGCCTGTTATTCATATTCAATTTGTCCAAAAACCCCGACAGGCTTTTACCTTGTGTAAAATCGCCGATGGAATCCCAACCGGTGTCGGGCCCTAAAGTGGCCAATGCCCTTGTATTGTTGTTACGCAATGCTCCTAAGTGGTATTGCTGCACCCACCCTTTTTCATGGTCCCATAACGCGAATTGAAACAGCATTGCCGATTTAAATTTCAGGTTTTCATCGGTTGTTATGGCTTGGCTCTTTCTTATTTTAGCAAATATGGCCCTTACTTCTTCATCGGTATAATCAACCGCATATATATAGTCCAGCCCATGGTCTGATACTTTACAGCCGTTTGCCGCGAAATAATCATGACGTTTTTTTAACACGGTTAAATAACTGTCCAGGCCGGTTATATTAGTATTTTCAATTTTCTCCAGCTTGTCAATATAAGTATTCAGTGTATCGATATTATCGGCATTCATCGCCTTATCCGGCCTGAATGTCGGTAATACCTGCACACTAAACTCATCCTCTTTTATTTTTTGATGATGCGCCAGGCTATCCAGCGGGTCATCCGTAGTACCCACAACCTCTACCTTAAACTTTTTCAGGATATTACGAACGCTAAACTCCGGTGACTGCAGCTTTTCAGCACATTCATCATATATTTTTTTCGCTGTCGCGGGAGACAGTATCTCTTTGATACCAAAATAACGTTGTAGTTCCAGGTGCGTCCAGTGATATAGAGGGTTACGCAGGGTATAAGGCACAGTTTCGGCCCATTTTTCGAATTTTTCCCAATCGGTTTTATTGCCGGTTACATAAGCCTCATTAACCCCATTGGCCCGCATGGCACGCCATTTATAATGATCGCCGTTGAGCCATATTTGGGTGATGTTCTGGAAGTTGACATCCCCGGCAATTTCATCAGGCGGTAAATGACAGTGATAATCAATTACCGGCATCCCGGCCGCGTAGTCATGATATAATTTTTGGGCGGTTTTGGTTTCTAATAAAAAGTCGTCGTCAAGAAAAT
>JABDBW010000117.1:0-1229 GCA_013288485.1 Bacteroidota bacterium | reverse complement strand
CTTCATTGGTTGCTTATAATTTACAGGGGCAATTATACTTTATATATAATAGTTTTACCAACAGAAAATGCTATAACGATTGCGAAACTTTATTTACCAATAATTCGGCTACCAACCCGCTTAAACTAACCGAAGCACAAGCTATAATATCATCCCCAGCGCCATAATAAATATATAAGGTATCGCCAAACAGGGCCGTTCCGGTAGGAAAACAAACATCGTCAACATCGCCGGCCAGTTCATAATCCTGGTCAGGCTTAAATAAGGGGTAAGGCAGCCGTGCTATTTCTTTTTGTGGGTTATCCAGGTCAAACAATGCCGCACATGCGACGTATTCATAACATCTGCCCACATTTTTCACGCCATGATAAATAATCAGCCAACCATACGCTGTTTCAACAGGCGGGCAACCACCACCAACATAATCAATTTCATGTTCATATTTGGGGGCAAGCAAAACATGCGAATCTAAATGCTGCAGGTAGTTTTTCCAATATTCCGGGGTCAGTTCATTCAGTCCGTTAACAGCGGCTATTTGTATATCAGGTTTTATACGGTGCAGAAAAGTGATCTTGCCGTTTATCCTGCGAGGAAAGAAAACCAGGTCCTTATCCATCACAATAGTATCAGCTCCATTGTAATCGCTTCTATACCGTTCTATAAAATCATTATTGCTTATAACAAGCTCATCAAATTCAGCATACGTAATTTGAGGGACGATTATCCCTTGTTTTTCAAAATGCTGCAAATCTGTAGAAGTAGCTACTGCGCCGAGGGCGTTAATGCCGTCAAACGCTATATAGGCTATATAATACACTTCACCGATCTTCACAATGCGGGGGTCTTCCATCCCCTGCTTTTCGTAATCAAATTGCGGAACAAGCAGTGGGGTATCCCAACGTTCGGCTATAGTTAACGGCGTATCCAGTTTACAATAACCAATAGTAGAAAAATTGCCCTTGCGTACCGCCCGATAAAAAAGATGGATATTATTCCCTTCTTTAATTATCGCGGGGTTTAATACGCCTTCATTTTCAAATTCCAGGTTAGTTTGTTCAAGAATTACACCTTCTTTTTTTACGGTTATCATTTAGCTTGGGCAGGTACATTAACTTGATTTTTTTGACGTAACAACTACTACAATGCCGCCAATTAACAATATACCACCCAGGTAGGGCGGCCAGCTAACGGTTTTTTCACGGTCTGCCGATACCTGTAACGGGCCGGCA
>JABDBW010000116.1 GCA_013288485.1 Bacteroidota bacterium | reverse complement strand
ATCCCGGTATGCGCGAGTACAGGGCATTTCAAAAAACTACGGCTGATGACCTGTTTAAAAAAATAGAAAGCACAACAAAAAAACTCAACCCCAATTTGATAATTATTTCCTATTCGGAAGCCGGGGTGAACATGATACGCATTGAATCTTCATCTTCACTTAGTAATGAATACGAATGGAACTATAATGCAACAGATCATGTTAAAACCATATTGGGCACTTATAAAGACAGGATGCCCAGCAACCTGCTTCAGCATTTTTTGGCGCTTACATATCGCCATATCAGCACTTCGCCAAATATTGAAAGGACATGGGTACTTGAAAATATGCTTAACGGCGCCCCGCTTGATGTATATGTGGCCGGCACCTTATTGAACCAGGAGGACAGGGAATTTTTTCCGATAATGAATGATCTGTTCAGGTTCCATAAAAACAATGAGAAACTATTTACCAACCTGCAACCTGCCAGTGATATAGCCCTTATAAAAGGATCGGCACAGGAATATCGCGGCTTGATAAAATTGCTCACCGAAGAGCACATTATGTATGATATTATTGATCCGTCCGAAATAGGCAGTGACCGGACTCCCCGCAAACTATCCGACTACAAGGCGGTTATTTTAGGCGACGTTACCGGCATGAGCGATGACCACATAGCTTACCTGGATAATTACGTAAAAAATGGAGGTAAGCTTTTAGTAACCGGCTTTCCGGGTAAAAACGACGGAACGGGCAAACCCCGTAGTACCATAGCGCTGCAATCATTGGGGGTAATGCCTGATTATGAATTATTTCCGCGAACTTTTTCAACCTATCTTAAATTAACCGCCAATGACCATGCCGCTATGGGCCAAAATGAGTTTAAGGATATTGGTTTGGTGATGATGTATTCTGATATGTTAAAGCTTAAGCCGCTCGATAATACCAAAAGCTATATGAAACTGGTACCGGCTACCCGCTTTGGGCCACCCGAAAAAATTTATATTGATGATTCGCAGATCACCAACACCCCCGGGATGTTTAGCAATACTTACGGTAAAGGGCAATCTGTTTTCATACCGTGGCTGTTGGGTACAGAATATTATTTAAAAGGCCACCATGCGCATAAGGCACTTTTTGTAGCCGCAATTAAAAATCTGTTAAAAGTTGATATGTCACTTAAAACAGATGCGTCACCATTGATTGAAATGACCCATTTGGTTAATCGTAACAACGCTTTTGAGTGGATAGGAATGATCAATCATACCGGCCAGGTAGGAAGTTCATTGCTGCAGCCGGTTACCATACAAAATACCACCGTAAGGTTCAAACCCTTAAAACCGGTAACGGAAGTTAGGTTGATGCGGTCGGGTAAAAAAATAAATTTTAAGCAGGCAAACGGATGGATAACTTGTGTGGTACCGCAACTCGCAGATTTCGAAATGATATTATATCTTTATTAAACCAATTTAAGTTATAAACCAATTAAACCTAAGAACCAATTTTATGGAAACAATCTGGTCACAAAATTATGATCCGCTGCACAACATTGTATTATCAACGCTGGTGGCGGCTATCCCTATTATCCTGCTGCTAAGTTTGATCGCCATTTTTAAGGTACGCATTCACTTTGCCGCCACGATTGGCTTGTCGGCTGCTTTTTTAGTGGCGGTTGTTATTTACCGCATGCCCATAAGTATCGCTACGGCCACGACTCTTTTCGGCGCGGCCAATGGCTTGTTCCCGATAGGCTGGATCGTGTTAAACTTAATTTTTCTATACCAGTTAACAGTAAATAAAGGGTTGTTCGCCGTTATCCGCCAAAACCTGGCCACGATTGCCCCCGACCCGAGGATACAGGTAATTTTGATCGCTTTCTCATTCGGCGCATTTTTTGAAGGCACAGCGGGCTTCGGCACCCCTGTTGCCATTACAGCCGCTATTTTAATACAATTGGGTTTCAGGCCACTTGCAGCTTGCGGGTTGTCGCTTATTGCCAATACCGCGCCGGTTGCTTTCGGAGCCTTGGGTACGCCTGTATTAGCGCTTTCAACCGTAACCGGACTCGACCTGATGCACCTCTCTGCCATGATAGGGCGGCAGTTGCCACTTTTCTCTTTTATTGTACCTTTTTGGGTAGTTACTGCTATGGTTGGTTTTCGCGGAATGCTGGGGGTTTGGCCCGCGGCTTTTGTTGCCGGGATATTTTTTGCCATTCCCCAGTTTTTGATCTCCAATTTTCACGGTCCGTGGCTGGTTGATATTGTGGCCTCTATTTGTTCAATGGTAGCCCTAATAGTGTTACTCAAGTTTTGGCAGCCAAAAACCATCTGGAAGTTACCCGCGCAGGATGAAACTATGGTTATTGAACCGGAAGCAGGCGTGGTAAATAGTAAAAAAATGCTCCAGGCCTGGTTACCGTGGATATTGCTTACGGTTTTTATTTTTACCTGGGGCCTGCCGTTTGTTAAAGCTAAATTGAACGGCATTGCAGCTCCCGAATATAAATTTGCTTATTTACATAACGCGGTTTCCCGCACGCCGCCTATTGTTCCGGCACCTACGCTGGCAAAGCCAACTAAGCCCGAAGAAGCGATATTTAAATTAAACTGGCTATCAGCTACAGGCAGCGGGATTCTGCTGGCGGCCATCATAGCCGCTTTTATAATGGGCTATTCTATAAAGGAGATGGTCAAAACGTATTTGCAAACTATATGGCGGGTGCGGTTCTCACTGGTCACGATCGCGGCTATGCTGGCCCTCGGCTACGTAACAAAATATTCGGGCGGCGATGCAACGCTCGGCCTGGCCCTGGCAACAACCGGGGTAATGTACCCGTTTTTCGGGACCATGCTGGGATGGCTCGGCGTGGCGTTAACCGGGTCCGATACAGCGTCGAACGTTTTATTTGGCAGCCTGCAGGTTATTACCGCGAAGCAAACTCACGTTAGCCCTATTTTAATGGCTGCGGCCAATAGTTCGGGTGGTGTAATGGGAAAAATGGTCGATGCGCAAAGCATTGTGGTAGCCAGTACCGCAACAAACTGGTACGGGCACGAGGGTGATATTTTGCGGTATGTGTTTGTGCATAGCCTGTTTTTAGCAGCGTTGGTTGGGCTGCTGGTTACTTTGCAGGCCTACGTTATGCCGTTTATGGATTTGGTGGTAAAGTGAAAGAGAAATAATTTAAAATAGATACATACTATAATGAAGGTTGGACTTTTTATACCCTGTTACGTTAACCAGTTTTATCCCAACGCGGCAAAAGCCACGTTACAGTTACTACAAAAATTAGGGGTTGATGTGGCCTATCCGGCTAAACAAACCTGTTGCGGACAGCCTATGGCCAATTCGGGTTTTGAGCATCTTTCGCAAGGCTGTAATGACTTGTTTGTAGAGAATTTCGCGGAGTTTGATTATGTCGTAGGGCCATCGGCCAGCTGCGTGCTGCATATAAAAGATCATTTGCATTCTGATACCGCGCCCGAAGAAGCCATGATGATACGGGAAAAGATATACGAATTAGTGGAGTTTTTGACCGATATATTAAAGGTTGATAAACTGGATGCCCGTTTCCCGCATAAAGTGGGGATGCACCAAAGCTGTCATGGTTTGCGGGGGTTGCACCTGGCAAAAATGAGCGAATTGGTTGGTCCGCCATTTTCAAAGCCGGAAAAATTGCTAAATATGGTGGAAGGGCTTGAATTAGTTACACTTGACCGCCGGGATGATTGCTGCGGATTTGGAGGAACATTTTGTGTTGCCGAAGAGGCCGTATCGGTAAAAATGGGTAAGGACAGGGTAACAGATCATATCAAAAACGGGGCAGAATACATTACATCGCCCGACTTAAGCTGCCTGATGCACCTGGAAGGGATATTACACAGGGATCATAGTAACGTTAAGGTGATACATATTGCAGAAATTTTGAACGCGTCATTATGAGAGATACCGGAACAAAAAAACACGCGGCGCTTGCGGAAGAGTTTATACAGGATAAAGAAAAGGCTGATTGGCACGACGGCGCTTTATGGTGGATAAGGCAAAAACGCGATATACAGGCAAACCAAACACCCCAATGGGAAGAATTACGTGAAGCGGCATCAGCCATAAAAATGAACGTGATAAGCAATTTGCAAACATACCTGCTGCAATTTGAGGCGAATTTAAAAAAGAACGGCGTTAAGGTTTATTGGGCCGCCAACGCGGATGAGCATAACCAAATTGTGTACTCTATCCTCAAAGAAAAGAAT
>JABDBW010000115.1 GCA_013288485.1 Bacteroidota bacterium | reverse complement strand
CTCCCCTACCGGGGGAGATTTAGAGGGGGCTACATGAACTTAAACATTTTCAATACTGCCGATGAAACGCTCGACGCGCTGGCACAATATTTCGTAAAAATTGCCGGTGAATCCATCGCGGCGAGGGGCAAATTTTCGGTTGCCCTATCGGGCGGAAGCTCACCAAAAAAATTGTATGAACTGCTGGCCTCCACCATCTATGCCGATAGCGTAGAGTGGGGCAAGGTTTATTTCTTTTTTGGCGACGAGCGTGATGTGCCGCAAACTTCGCCCGATAGTAATTACCTGATGGCTAAAAAGGCCTTATTTGAACCCTTATATATTGATACCGATCATGTTTTTCCGGTTGATACCACGCTTACGGCAAAGGAAGCCGCGCAAAAATATGCCGAACAAATAGCGGAATTTTTTGATGAGGATGAAATGAGTTTTGACCTGGTGTTGCTGGGCTTAGGCGATAACTCGCACACTGCTTCGCTTTTCCCTTATACCCCCGTGTTGCATGATGTAACGCCATCGGTAAAAGAAGTTTGGCTTCAAGATCAGCAGGTGTACCGTATTACTATGAACGCGCCTTTAATTAATGAGGCAAAGTACATCGCGTTCCTGGTTTACGGTGAAGGAAAGGCCGAAGCCGTACATCATGTACTGGAAGATGATGAAGATATTGAAAACTACCCCGCCCAGCTCATCGATTCCATTGTTGGTGAGGTAGAGTGGTTTTTAGATGAAGCCGCTGCCGCTAACCTGGAAAATAATTAATACTCCCTTTTATCTGAACCATGATTCGTTGGATTTTCAGATGCCCATGATTATTTGTGTAATTTAATCGGGTAATCAATAAATTCTTTAAATCATGGTTCCGACAATAATATTTTCTACTTTGCAGCATAATTATATACAAAAATGAGCTTTGAAGATCAGATCAGGTCGATATTCGTTGAAGAAAGCCGGATACCGGAAGAATTCAGGATAGAAGAGATCCACCAGCGCGAATATTTATGCAACGGCGAGATGAAAAAATGGGATGGGCCCGTAAGCGAGGTGTATTCGCCGGTTTGTATTCCCGGCCCCGACGGTTTAAAACGTAAATTAATAGGCACCTATCCTGTTTGTACAGAAAAGGAAGCCAATGAGGCTTTAGATGCCGCGATAGCTGCGTATGATAATGGCCGCGGCGAATGGCCAACCATGAGTATTGATGGACGTATAAAATGCCTGGAACGCTTTGTTTTAAAAATGAGCGAACAGCGGAGCCTGATCGTTAAACTCATTATGTGGGAGATCGGCAAATCATACGCCGACTCTGCCAAAGAGTTTGACCGCACGGTTGAGTACATTAACGCTACCATTGATGAGCTAAAAGATATTGACCGCCAATCTTCCCGCTTTCAAATAGCCGAAGGCGTTATAGCCCAGGTGCGCCGCTCGCCATTGGGCGTGGTGTTGTGCATGGGGCCCTTCAATTATCCGCTAAATGAAACTTTTACAACATTAATTCCAGCCCTTATAATGGGCAATACGCTGTTATTTAAACCGCCAAAGCACGGCACTTTATTACATTACCCCTTGCTAAACGCGTTTCGCGAATCGTTCCCTAAAGGGGTGGTTAATACCGTTTACGGGCGTGGGGCCACGGTAACACCGGGTTTAATGGCAACAGGCAATATCAATGTGCTGGCGTTTATCGGGTCGAGCAAGGTAGCCAACGATCTGAAAAAGCGCCACCCCAAAATAAACCGTTTAAGGGCCGTTTTAAGTTTGGATGCCAAGAACTTAGCCATCATTACTAAAAATGCCGACCTGAAACTGGCGGTTAATGAATGTATATTAGGCTCCCTGTCATTTAACGGACAGCGCTGCACGGCCATAAAGATCATCTATGTACATAAAGATGTAGCGAATGAGTTTTTAAAGCTGTTAAGCGAAGCCATACCTAAACTGCCATTTGGCTTGCCGTGGGATAAAGACGTTAAATTAACCCCGCTGCCCGAACCGCATAAACCCGATTTCCTGAAAGAAACCATTGCCGACGCGGTTGCGTACGGCGCTAAAGTGGTTAATGAGAACGGCGGGGCAAGCGTAGCATCGTTTATTTACCCGGCCATATTGTACCCGGTAAATGACCGTATGAAAGTTTTCCGCGAGGAGCAATTTGGCC
This sequence comes from Bacteroidota bacterium, assembly GCA_013288485.1. GTDB lineage: Bacteria > Bacteroidota > Bacteroidia > Sphingobacteriales > Sphingobacteriaceae > Mucilaginibacter. The sequence continues at coordinate 2,214 of JABDBW010000115.1, read as the reverse complement.
CGGTTATCCCGGTAGTGCCGTTTGAAGATATGGAAGAACCAATTGCTTACCAGATAGATTCGCCGCATGGTCAGCAGGTAAGTATATTCAGTGAAGATGCCGGTGAGATAGCCGCATTAATTGACCCATTTGTTAACCTGGTAAGCCGGGTTAATATAAACAGCCAATGCCAGCGCGGGCCGGATGTTTTTGCATTTACGGGCCGCAAGGATAGCGCAGAGGGCACGCTTTCTGTGCACGACGCGCTGCGCTCGTTCTCTATCCGCACCGTAGTAGCTACCAAGTTAAATGAAACCAATAAGCATTTGTTCAATGAGATAGTGAGCGATCATTCATCGAACTTTTTGAGTACTAAGTTTATTTTTTAAACCTGATAGGTTGCCTTTAATTTTCTACCCACCAGGGCGGGGGTTTGGTAGGGCCGCGAAAAGAGCAATCCAGGCATTGCTGGGGAAGAGCGCTGTATCCGGGGTCTATGACAGGCTGAATATTAGGCACTGTGTGATTAATAAAAGGCTGAGAGATCATTTCTACTGGGATAAGGTAGGATCCGGCCGGGATTAACGCTGTTGCAACGGTTGGATAACCTGGTGTCGGTACCACCCCAATTAATGTCGTCGGGTTGATATAAAATATAGTATCGAGCCGTATTTCACAGGAATGACCAAAATCTGATTTAAATGGAACAGGGATATTGGCCCTGTTTATATATACTCTTTTTACCCGGATATTAGTAACGCTTATGTAACCAAAAACCGGCTCAGCGGGGTTGGTTATACATTGTATATTACCATTTATCTGCGATGGCTGCGCGTCAAAAATAGTCCCCAACTGTTCGGTGTTCTTTTGTATTTGCGACCAGAATTTAAAAGCATCTTGCGATAAGCCGTACTGTTTAAGCTGCATGCTGTACCGGTAGTCAAGTTTATCAGAAGTACCGCTTATATAGGCTACGGGTGTTTGGTAAATTACGTCACTGGCTAATTTCACAGTCGACCCGAGTAATACATTAGTGGAGGCGCTATGTCCCCAGCATTTGATAGGGAACGCGTTGGCCGCCGTTCTGGGTACTATTGCAATGCCATTGGTCATAAAAAACGATTCAAAAGGCGACAGGAACTCCCAGTCTTCCGTAAAATCCCAACGGTAATAGCGGGTATTATTGGCCGGGTTGTGTGCATTAACATATATCATTACCTGCGGATTCAGCACAGTAAAACCAATACTGTCAATAGGCGGTGTATAGGTTGCGGAAACCAGGTCCGACAGGTAAACCTTTTTATCAGCAGTTATTATCCTCAACCGGTATTTTTTTGTGGTATCGAGCCCTAATTGCGCGGCAACATAATTACCCAGGCCGGCGTCTTTTAAAGCGACAACAAAGCCCTGCCCATCTTCAACGTCAACTTGTGCATGTAATTCGGGGTTGGGCTTATCCGCTTTCAATAGACTGCTTGTCCGGCTTAGTTTAATTATGGTCGAATCTGTACTGCCATTGGCGGTATTGATCACCCCCTCTACAACCAAATAGCTATTAGGCGCGGCAACAACAGGCGGCTGATAAGGCACTTTACAACCAAATAAACCAGCTAACAATAAAGCATATAAGTAATTTTTCATTGCTTAAAGTTAAAATTGGCGGTGGTTTAGGTTATGACAATTAACTATGGTGCAAGGGTGAGTAAAATTAAATATTTTTATATTAAAAAAAATATAGCAAAAAAGCCGCCCCGGTAAACGGGGCGGCTTTCAATTATCGTTGTTTATGCTTAAAGTTTCCGTTTAACTTCTACATTTTCATAGGCTTCAACTATATCGCCCACTTCAATGTTATTAAAGTTTTGAATGTTTAACCCACACTCATAGCCTGCTGCAACTTCTTTAACATCGTCTTTAAAACGCTTTAATGATGCCAGCTCGCCGGTATATATAACCACACCTTCGCGCACTATACGTATTTTACTGTTACGGGTAATTTTACCGTCAAGCACCATACAACCGGCAATGGTACCAACTTTACTTATCTTAAAGGTTTCGCGTATCTCTACATTCGCAACAATTTTCTCTTCGAAAGTTGGCGCGAGCATACCTTCCATAGCAGCTTTTATTTCGTTTATCGCATCGTAAATGATGGAGTAAAGCCTGATATCAATTTGTTCGGCTTCGGCCAATTTACGCGCGCCTGCCGACGGGCGTACCTGGAAACCAATAATT
>JABDBW010000114.1:667-4404 GCA_013288485.1 Bacteroidota bacterium | reverse complement strand
CTTTCCCTGACCGCAGTTGTACAAAAAAAACAGGCCCCGGCGATTGTAGTTTTATTAATATAGCCAAAATTGGGTAAAGCCAGCTAAAAAAAAAACAATATCACAAATAAAGAAAAACTAATATCAAACAGGCGCTTCACAAACCTGTTTAGCATACTTTCTAATGGTTCGGGCCGTATGGATATTACCGGTATATGATCAAAATTTTCTACGAACATTGATCTTTTTGAATTGATATAGTATTCAGGTATAATTTTAAACCGTATTAAATGTTTATCAGCATCCAGCATTAATTGTTCAATTTTTTTCGATTGTGATAAAGGAAGTGCACAAAATATTTCATCAGCCTTGTGGGTTATAACATAGTTAATGCAATCAGATACTTTACCTAAATATAATTCGCTATCCGTAACATGTGAGGGCTGGTCGTCAAAAAACCCTAAAATTTTATATCCGCTATGCTTATAAAATTTAAAATATTCAAATACATCTTTCCCAATACTACCAGCCCCTACAATAACAATGTTCCTGGAATCCATTAGCATGTTACGTTTACTTTTCCGTATGGCCAGGAACACTAATTTCCAAACACCTGCTAAAAACCCAAATAATATGAGCGAATAAAATAAATAATCCCGCGTAATTAAATACGCCTTAATGCCAATAACGGTAATGATAAAACATATAAGCGATACAAATAGCAGGTACGTTTTGAAAAACCCCCGATAGGTGCTGATGGAATCTTTGTTTAAAACCTGCTTATACAAACCGGTAACATTGGCTGATAGTAGCCAGATCAGGTTAAAAACCAAAACTATAGGCAAATGTCTATTGCCAATAGCCCATATAGTGGGTTTGTTAATTATCAGGTATGATATAAACATACTGATATTCAATAGGGTATAGTCAACAAAAAGATTGATTGTTTTGATATATGTTGCGTATCTATAAATCATCCTATTATCTGTAACTGCCCGCTATTTTAAATTATTTATTTCATCCAGGGTTGCTACCGCGCTGCCAAATTTAGCTACTACAACAGCCGCTGCGCTATTAGCAAAATCACAGGCTTCAGATATGGATAAGTTATTAGCAAGAGCAAAGGCTAAAGCGGCAACAACGGTATCGCCCGCGCCGGTTACGTCAAAAATGTCAAGCGCTTTGGTAGGTATTTTTGTTAATTTATTTTGGTGATAAACGGCTATGCCATCTTCTGATAGCGTAACAACAACGGTTTTACAAGCTGTAATAGAGGCAATTTTTTTGCAGGCCCGCTCAAGCGAATCATCATCTATAATATTTATGCCCGATGCCAGGGATGCTTCCTTTTTATTGGGTTTGATCAAAGTGGCCCCATAATATTTTGACAAGTCCTTATCCTTCGAATCAACTATGGTAATTACATTATTATCCGTACATAATTTAATAATATTTGTTACCAGGCGGGTACTTAATACCCCCTTACAGTAATCGGATAATATTAAAATATCAAGTTCTGTGATCTTGGTCTTTAAAAACTGAAATATGTCATCGGCAATGGCGTCGTTGCAATATATTTTATCTTCCTTATCCAGCCTTATTAACTGGTGCCTGTTTACAATTACACGGGTTTTTATAGTGGTGCGCCGCTGTTCGTCTTTAACCAGGTGATAAAAATCCGGGTTGATCTTTTGAAGTTCGGCGGCTACGATCTGGTTGGAATCATCATTGCCGCTTATACTTATAACCGAGCCTTTGCAGCCAAAGGCCTGTAAGTTTTTAAGTACATTCCCTGCTCCGCCTAAACTGTAAGTTTCGCCGGACACATCAACTATTTGTACGGGCGCTTCAGGCGAAATACGCTCGCATGAACCATCTATATAATGGTCCAGCATCATATCGCCTACTACACAAATTTTTACTTTTTTATTCGCGGGAAATTTGTATAAGGGCATTGGTTTATGAATGGGTTAATAAAACGCAAATATCGTTAATCCGGCATGAAAAGTAAAGAACAATCGTTCTCCTATGCCTGCCCCATTGTGCCGCCAAAGTTCATTGGAAATACAGATGGCTCCTGCTGTATCTTGATACGGCCGTTTACGGCCTCATATTTCTCAATATTATCACCAAGCGCAGTTAACAATCTTTTGGCATGTTCGGGCGTAATAATTATGCGCGATTTTACCTTCGCTTTTGGCGCACCGGGCATAATACGGATAAAATCAAGCACAAATTCGGCGTTTGAATGGGTAATTATTGCCAGGTTTGAATAAATACCTTCTGCAATTTCTTCGGAAAGTTCAATATTCAGCTGATTTTCTTGTTGTTCTTCCATACTGCTAAAATAACAAAAGCCTTCCGCAAAACGGAAGGCTTTTTACTAATATATTTATTGTTATGCTTTGATTATGCTTCTACTTCTTCAGCTTTCGAAGCCATCAAACGATCAAATTCCTCCTGTGAACCTACACGGATATTTTCGTATTCGCGTAAACCGGTTCCTGACGGAATAAGGTGTCCAACAATCACATTTTCCTTCAAGCCAAGCATATTATCCTTTTTACCTGCAATTGCTGCTTCATTCAGAACCTTTGTAGTTTCCTGGAATGATGCCGCCGAGATAAACGATTTTGTGCCTAATGATGCCCGGGTAATACCCTGCAGCATCGGGCTTGAAGTTGCCGCGATAGCGTCACGCACTTCAACCAATTTCAAATCTTTACGTTTCAAAATAGAGTTTTCGTCTCTTAACCTGCGTACAGATAGTATCTGGCCTGCTTTTAAGCTGGTAGAATCTCCTGGTTCAACAACAACCTTTTTATCAAAGATGTCGTCATTTTCCAGCATGAAGTCCCAGCTGTCAACAGCTTCCTTCTCTAAGAAACGGGTATCGCCAGCGTCTTCAATAGCTACTTTCTGCATCATCTGGTGTACAATAACCTCGAAGTGCTTATCATTGATCTTCACACCTTGCAAACGGTAAACTTCCTGTATACCATTCACCAGGTATTCCTGTACCGCGGCCGGGCCTTTAATAGCCAGGATATCGGCAGGTGAAATTGAACCGTCAGATAAAGGCATACCAGCCTTCACAAAGTCATTATCCTGTACAAGGATGTGTTTTGACAATGGAACCAGGTATTTTTTAACCTGCCCGTCTTTTGATTCAATAGTGATCTCGCGGTTACCGCGTTTTACACCACCTAAGGTTACCACACCGTCAATTTCGGTTACTACCGCGGGGTTTGATGGGTTACGTGCTTCAAACAATTCTGTTACACGTGGTAAGCCACCGGTTATGTCCCTGGTTTTACCTGTTGAACGAGGTATCTTAGCGATGATCTGCCCGGTTTGTAATTTCTCGCCTTCATCAACTGCGATGTGGGCGCCTACCGGGATATTATATCCTTTAATTACATTTCCTTTGTTATCGGCAACTTGTATAACCGGGTTTTTAGTTTTATCCCTGGTATCAATGATCACCTTTTCGCGGTGGCCGGTTTGCTCGTCAGATTCTTCACGGAACGTGATACCCTCTAATACAGCTTCAAACTGTGCCACACCCGCAAATTCTGATATGATAACCGCATTATACGGATCCCATGAACATATACGGTCGCCCCTGCTTATTTTGGTATTATCCTTAACATACAGGTAAGAACCATACGGAATGTTATTAGTAACAATTACTTTGTTGCTTCCCTGCTCCAATATGCGGAACTCGCCCGAGCGGCCCAATACCACATCAACTATAC
>JABDBW010000114.1:61-657 GCA_013288485.1 Bacteroidota bacterium | reverse complement strand
GGCGAAGCGGTTGGTGTAATTGCCGCGCAATCAATAGGTGAGCCGGGCACACAGTTAACCCTACGTACATTCTCAAATTCAATGATACCATCAAACCTGGCGTTAATTTGTGATTCGGCAGCAATGTTTGACGCTGTACCACCCACGTGGAATGTACGCAGGGTTAACTGTGTGCCCGGCTCACCTATTGATTGCGCGGCAATTACACCAACCGCTTCGCCTTTTTGCACGCGCTTACCGCTTGCCAGGTTACGGCCATAACATAATGCACACACACCGCGCTTGCTTTCGCAGGTTAATACCGAACGTATCTCGATACCTTCAAGCGGCGAGTTTTCTATTTTCTTGGCAACTTCCTCGGTAATATCATGTCCGGCAATTGCTAATAATTCATTCGTGATAGGGTCATGCACATCATGTAAGGTAGTACGGCCCAAAATACGGTCGTATAATGGCTCAACAATATCCTCGTTATCTTTTAACGCGGTAGTGTATATGCCCCTTAATGTTCCGCAATCAACTTCGCCTACTATCATATCCTGTGCAACGTCATGTAAACGACGGGTCAGGTAACCGGCATCGGCTGTTTTCAATGC
>JABDBW010000113.1 GCA_013288485.1 Bacteroidota bacterium | reverse complement strand
TGTAATTTTATAGAATCGGCCAGGTCGGCCATTGTCTGTTCATCAAAATCGGTACGGGGCTGGAAAGGGTTAACTTCAATTTCTGATAGTTTTATCTCGTTAACCGAACCCAGGCTGTTAACTCCCGAAGTTGGGCTTACATTAGTATTGTTCTTTTTGTAGGGAAGTACATCTTCCGAGTCGTTTAACAGCGCGCTTAAACCCCGTCCCAAAGCATTTCTTTTTTCTGCACTCATGTTATACGGTTTCTGTTGTTGCCTTTAGTTCGTCTTTTATCAAACCATTTTTTCGTATAATTTCGCGGGCCAGGTTTAAATAATTTACGGCGCCTTTGCAGGTGGCGTCATGCATAATTACCGATACGCCAAAGCTTGGCGCCTCGCTTAAGCGGGTATTACGCTGTATAATAGTTTCAAACACCATATCTTCAAAATGGGTTCTAACCTCTTCAACCACCTGGTTCGATAGGCGCAGCCTTACATCATACATGGTTAATAAAATGCCCTCTATCTCCAGGTCGGGGTTGAGGCGGTTTTGTACAATCTTAACCGTATTTAGCAATTTCCCTAACCCTTCCAGCGCGAAATACTCGCATTGTACAGGTATAATTACCGAGTCGGCAGCGGTTAAAGCATTGATGGTGATGAGCCCTAATGACGGCGAACAATCAATAATAATAAAATCATACTCATCCCTGATCTTGTTAAATACTTCCTGCATTTTGTATTCGCGGTTTTCCAGGTTTATCATTTCTATTTCGGCCCCTACCAGGTCAATATGTGCCGGAAGGAGGTCAAGATGCGGGGTTTCGGTTTTTATGATGGCATCGTGCGGGTCAACCTGGTTAATAATACACTCATAAATGCTGTTTTTTACATTGCGCGGATCAAAACCAATACCCGATGTGGCGTTGGCCTGCGGGTCGGCATCAACTAATAATGTACGGTATTCTAATACGGCTAAACTCGCGGCCAAATTTATAGAGGATGTGGTTTTACCTACACCGCCTTTTTGATTTGCTAATGCAATTATTTTACTCATGCTGTCTGTTCAAGTTTTTAACAGTGGTTATAACAACGAAAAATAGAAATATAAATTTCTAACTTCGGGAAACTTTTTAATAGCTGCCAAGATACATATTTAAACAATTGAGAAATCCACAGCTTTTGGTAATTTACAAACAATTTAGGTGCGAATTATTGAATTAATGAATTATTGATTTGTTTGCACATTTTAGGCTAATTCATTAATTCAATAATTCATTAATTCAATAATTAAACATGATAACCATCATATCAGCAACCAACCGGCCCGGGAGTTCAACACTTAAGCTGGCCCGGTATTATCAAAAAAAATTACTGGAGAAAGGTACCGAAGCGCAGTTGCTATCCCTGTCGCAATTACCCGCTAATATAATTGAGACCGACCTGTATGGCAAGAGAAGTGCGGAGTTTCAAAAAATACAGGATATAATTACCGCTACCGACAAGTTTTTATTTGTGATACCCGAATATAACGGCAGTTTCCCCGGCGTGTTAAAAGTATTTATGGATGCCTGCGCGTTACCCGAGAGTTTTTATGAAAAGAAAGCGGCGCTGGTTGGCGTTTCATCCGGCAGGTATGGCAACATACGGGGCATTGACCATTTTACCGGGGTTTGCCATTATTTGCATCTGCATACTATGCCCCTAAAAATTCATATCCCTGATATTAAAAATGAGCTAAATGCCACCGGCGACCTGTTTAAACCCGATACTGTAAAGTTTACCGACGAGCAAATGGATAACTTTATTAGGTTTTAGCGATTAGCAAAATGGGGAAGCTAAGTTAGCTTTTCAAATTTCCAACTAATCTTTAATTAATTAATCTCCAATCACAACCCCCCATTAATCAACTTAGCCATTCCGAACGCGGCAGCGGCGGCCAGTGCGCCAATTATTAATACTTTTAATGCCCCCGAGAAGAGTGGCTGGCCGGTTACCTTACTTTTAAAATACCCGAAAACAAACAGGCATATCATGGTAATGATGCACGAATAATATAAAGCTATTCGTGAATTAGCTATAAAAAAATAAGGCGACAATGGGATGATGCCTCCCACTATATACGATAAACCAATAGTGACTGCACTTTGGGTGGCGCGGTTGGCCTGTGGTTCTTCAAGGCCCAATTCATAACGCATCATAAAATCAACCCATTTATCTTTATCCTTTGCCATTTCATCGGCTATCTGGGTTTGCAGGGCAGGCGACAGGCCGAAGCTGGCGAATACTTCTTTTACTTCGGCTTTTTCCTGTTCGGGTACACGTTCAACCTCGTCATATTCACGTTTTAACTCGGCAGTATAATGGTCGGCTTCGGTGCGGCCCGCTAAAAAGCCGCCCAGGCCCATAGCTATGGAACCGGCTACAATTTCGGCTATGCCGGCTGTTATTACAATGGCCGATGAATTGATGGCCCCGCTTAACCCCGCCGCCAAAGCGAAAGGGACGGTTAGCCCGTCGGACATGCCGATAACAATATCGCGGATGGTATCAGAGCTTTTTAAATGGTGTTCATGATGCATGTTTAAATGTACCTGCATTAAAAGTATATTCACAACATAATTTACAATTTATCATTAATCTGAATAGGGGAACTGGTAATACTACCCAGCAAACAAACGCTATGTAATTGCCATTCAGTAACTTATTTATTACGTATCTAATATCTTACAAACAGATTTGGTTCTTTTGTTAACGAAACAGCTATTTTTGATTAACCTAAATATAAATTAAGTGCTTAAATTATACCCGACCTTTATTTTAATTTTTGCTGTTGGCACTATGGCCAGCGCGCAGAAAACTAAAACTGATACGCTAAAAAAAGATAGTACCCTAAGTACAGTGACTATTAAGGGCTATCTTTCTGATCAGCCTATGCTAGGTGTACCTGCTTCGGTAAGCGTATTAACGCCCGACCAGCTAAAAATGCAGTCGGGCAATTCCCTGGTGCCTGCTATGAATACTATACCGGGCGTACGTATGGAAGAACGGTCGCCTGGAAGTTACCGCCTGGCCATACGCGGAAGTGAAATACGGTCGCCGTTTGGCGTACGCGATGTTAAGGTATATTTCGATGAGATACCTTTAACCGATGCCGGCGGTAATACCTATTTACAGGCTATTGATGTAAACAGTATTAACAGCATTGAAGTTTTAAAAGGCCCGGATGGCAGCTTGTTTGGAGCCAACACCAGCGGGGTGGTTTTAATTAATGCCATTAACCCTTACGCAGGTAATTTTGCCTGGGTGGGAATGAATGCAGGGACTTACGGCCTCTATCATGAAAACGCGGCTGTGCAAAACCAAACGGGCAATAATTTGCTTAACGTAAACCAATCCTACCAAAAATATGACGGTTACCGCAAAAACAGTGCGATGCATAAAGATTATTTTCAACTGGAGGACCGGCTAAAATACGCAGGCAACGACCAGGTAAAGTTTTTGGCATTTTACTCTAACCTTTATTATCAAACCCCCGGAGGTTTAACTTTAGCCCAAATGCAGGCTAACCCTACCGATGCGCGGCTTGCCACTAAAACATCCCTGAGCGCACAGGACCTGAAAGCGGCTGTGTTTGATAAAACAGCGCTTGCCGGCGTAGTGAACGAACTGCATATAACCAATACCCTGCGTAACGTATTTACTGTGTTTGGTACGCACGTTGACTGGACAAACCCCTCGTTCACTACTTACGAGCACCGTAATGAGAATACTTTTGGTTTACGCACCTATTTTGAATTAGCCTCGGGCGCCCCGCAGGCGGATGTTAACTGGAAACTGAACCTGGGCGGCGAATGGCAGCAAACCAACTCGTCTGTGAGCGATTATGGCAATAACCACGGCGCGCCTGATACCACGCAAACGCAGGATTACATTCATACCAACCAGCATTTTATTTTTACCCGGTTCGAGGGGCATTTTTATAAAAACCTGCAGGTGGAAGCTGCCTTGAGCTTAAACAATTACAGCTACCAGTTTTTAAATATCTATCCACTTAAACAAACCGGTTTTACTAACAGGCCCTTCAATACCGAATTGATGCCGAGGTTGGCCCTATCGTACAAAATTACCGGCGACTTTATCTGGAGGGCATCCGTAAGCCGCGGGTATTCTGCGCCGGCAACAGGCGAAGTAAGGGGAACGGACCATGTGATCAATCCAACCTTGCAGGCGCAAGACGGTTATAACTATGAAACCGGTTTTAGATTGAGGGATAAAGACGAACGGTTTTTATTAGATGCTTCGGTGTTCTATTACAAGCTTAACAACGCTATTATACAACTGCAACATGCCGACGGGACTACCTATTATACCAATGTGGGCGGTGCCAATCAACCGGGGTTTGAACTCTATTTTACCGGGTGGCTGATCAAACAAAATACTTCCAGCTCTGCTTTTGCTGATAAC
>JABDBW010000112.1:305-4571 GCA_013288485.1 Bacteroidota bacterium | reverse complement strand
CGCCTTATCGCCGGCGGCAATCTCTCGTATCAGGCTGCCCCATGAATTAAAACAGAACGGTTTCGCGACAGGAAATTGAATGTCATTTACACTTTATTTACAACTTAAAAATAAAGCAATTTACAGCGTTATTCCAAAAAAGGTATAAGGTTTATTTAAGTAGGGTTAATTGCTACTCTGCCATCCATATGGTATCAACAAACCATTTTTTGCTATCAAAGAAACGGTTAACGGGCCTGAAGCCGGTATTTTCGGCCATCTGGTCGGTTTGCATAATGGTAAACTTTTGCGATATCTCCATGTAAATGTACTCGTCCTTTATAAAACGGATATTTTCCCTTCCGCCAATATTTATTACCTGGTCTTTAAGGCTTACGAGGTAACTTTTGCAGGCGCCGCTCTCCGGGTCGTACGTAGGGTAATGGTCAAACTGGCCCAGATCAAAATCGGCATTCAGTTCGCGGTTTATCCTTTCCAGTAAATTCAGGTTAAATTTTTTGGTGATGCCGCCCCGGTCATTATAGGCCGCCAATATGGTTTTGGGCGATTTTTTCAGGTCGAAACCTATAATTACCATATCGCCGGGGGCTAAATGATTACGTAACTCCCGGCAAAAATCAACCGCCTCATTTATGGGCATATTGCCAATATTCGACCCCAGGAACATGACCACTTTTCGCCTGCCGGATAGGGAAGCCGCTTTATTCAGCATTTCAAAATACTCGCCGTTTAAGCCCGTTATTTGCAAACCCGGTAAACTAACCGGAAGTTTTACCGTAAGATAGTTGATCACATTCTCCGATATATCAATGGTAAGTGAAATCAATTCTTTGTTTCAATAAATATTTAAGCAGCCAGGTTGATTTCATGGCATCACCCGCGCCAAGTTCGATCAGGTCAAAAGCATCACCATCCCCAATGATAGAAGCGGCCAGGTCGGCAGTTTTTTCCGAGAATATTTCCAGTTCGCATTTGGTTGGGTAGTATTCCGGGCATTCCATTAATTCCTGGAACAGCTTATCGCCATTAGCATCATAAAAATACTTGGAGTTAAGGCGTTTCGGGACTGATTGCAGGCCCGCAATAACATCATCATAAAACGTTTCCAATCTGTTTTTTGATGTATCCACCAATTCGGGTTGTTTAACAGTTTGATTCATAGGTTACTTTTGAATAGTTTACTTAGCAAGCCTTATACCGGTAAATTGCCATCGTAAATGTGTTTGAAAAAAATTTCGGTAAGTAATACGGCTATGTCCCGGCGATGTAACTTCCGAGGCCCCCCGCAACACTTTTTGATTCACCATAAATTTACCGTTATACTCGCCAATTGCCCCCGCCGCTTTTACAAAACCCGGGTAAGGCAAATACGAACTCTCTGTCCACTCCCAGCTTTTGCCCCAGTTAAACCGGGTAGCGGCGGCTTCCCATTCAAACTCTGTAGGCAGCCGTAACCCTTTCCAGGCCGCATAAGCATAAGCCTCAAAATAGCTGATATGGCAAACCGGCTCTTTTAAATTAAGCGGTTCTAAACCATGATAGGTGTAGTGGTGCCATTCGCCCTCAATTAAATGCCAATACAGCGGCGCTTCAATTTGATTTGTTTTTACCCAATCCCAACCTTCGGCGTGCCAGTGACGGAAATCGTGGTAACCATCGGCATTTATAAATTCTAAATATTCGGCGTTACTTACCAGGTTAGGGCTTATTTCAAAACTGTTTAAATACACCTTGTGGCGGTTCAACTCATTATCAAAGCAAAAACCATCGCCCTCAAAACCAATTTCGTAAACGCCCTCATTTAATTTAATAAACCCGGCATCGCTAATTTTCACTTTTGGCGAAACATAATTTTTATCATAAGCCGGGAATAACGGGTTATGCCCCAGTATATATTTAATATCGGTATATAAAAGCTCCTGGTGCTGCTCTTCATGGTTGAGGCCCAGTATGAGCAATTCTTTTACATCTGCTGATGGTTCGTGGCATAAAAATTTAACCATTGCCTCATCCACATATTCGCGGTAGCGATATATCTCAATTACCGTGGGGCGGCTCAAATTACCACGGTCGGTACGTATTACACGGTTTCCTACTGTTTCGTAGTAGCTGTTAAATACGTAGTTATAATCAGGATTATATTCCTGGTAACCCATAAAATAAGGCTTCAGGATAAAGGTTTCAAAGAACCAGGTGCTGTGCCCCATATGCCATTTAGGCGGACTAACATCGGCAACAGGCTGCACTACGTAATCCTCTGTCTGCAAATGGCTGCAGATCATTTCGGTACGTTTACGCACTTTAAGGTAACAGTCGGTCAGGCTCATTTAATTATTTGTTTTCCAAATATTGTTTAAGGTTCGAAATTGTTTTAACACCCAAATCCTTCGCTTGTTTTTGCCGCATCATTAAGGCATAAGCATTATTAAAACCTATGGGTTGCAGCCATTTAATATTATACTTTGCTTTAAATACGTTTTTTACATAATTATAGATCTTATTTTTATCGCCGCCTAACGAATCAACCGTTTTTTTAGGCGATTGCAATATAGCCAGCAAACCTGTACCAGTATATTCGGGGTAAAAGTCTATCTGGTTATTGGTGAGCGCGTCAAAACAAATTTTTGTGCCCCCCAGGCCTGTTTTTGTGGCTACATCATAATCAGTATACCCCTTTATCAGCATTGAATACATATCGGCCAGGATGTATTGTTCGCCAAATATTTTTGAACCGATGCGTACTGTGCCTGCTTTTCCGTTACGTTCGGGCTGCCATAAATTATGGGCAACTAAAAAATCTTTTGCCACACGTTCCGGGCTTTCATGAAGATAGTCAGTTCTATAATTTAAATCTGTCATAACGCTATCATTTATTTTGCCCGATAGCATATTTAATGTTTTCTCAAGCTCCGGAAACTTTTTCAGGGCATCGTCGCGCACTACAGGCGCCGCGTAATATGGCGGGAAAATACCCTTGTCATCCTGCAAAACTATTAAACCATAGGCTTTCAGCCGCCCATCGGTCGAATAACCGCTGATCACGTCCAGTTGCTTTTCGTAAGCGGCTTTATACATTACCGCGTCGCTGATAACGATGGTATGAATTTTTAACCCGTACTTACTTTGCAGGCCGAGGTTTCCATCCTGCCGGCCCATAAATTCGGGTGTAAACCCCGCAGTTAACTTGCCGCCGTAGGCTGATGGTATAAAATAAAACGACGACATAATGATAATCAGCAGCGGCAGCGCGGCAGCGGCCGATTTTAGTTTTTTTAAATCGAGGTGCTGTAATCGAGAGAGCAAAAAATCAAACAAAATTGCCAGCAACGCTGCGGGTATAGCGCCCGCCAAAATCATGTTGGTATTATTCAATGATATGCCGCCGAATATAAACTCGCCTAAGCCACCCGCGGCAATATACGATGCCAGTGTAGCTACGCCCACATTAATTACGGTAGCGGTGCGTATACCCGCCAATATCACCGGCATGGCCAGGGGCAGTTCAACTTTAAACAATACCTGCCATTTGCTCATCCCCATGGCAACGGCGGCCTCTTTAACCGCGTTGTCGACACCGGTAATGCCGGTATAGGTATTGCGGATGATAGGCAGCAGCGCGTACAACAGCAAAGCAACAATAGCGGGTTTAGCGCCGATGCCCAATAACGGGATCATAAAACCAAGCAGGGCAATACTGGGAATGGTTTGTAAAATACCTGCGATACCTAAAACCGTACCCGAAAATTGCTTTTTACGGGTTATAAATATACCCAGTGGTAAACCTATTAACACCGCTATGAACAGCGAGATAAAGGTAAGCCCGATATGCTGCAGCGTTTGCGTAAGCAGCTTATCGCTTTGCTGCGCCATAAAACCCCATAAAGTTTGTTGCTGCTCATTCATGGGTTTGCTGTTTTTTTGTATTGATAAAATGCCGCCATCAATTGCTCAAATCCGACAGACTTAGCTTCATTTTCCTGATTAGTAATACGAATGGCTTCTGATTTTATGAATTTGAAACTCTCTATTGCCGACCAAAAACTTGTATATCCATTTAACCCATCATGCGTTTCAAAAGCTCCCCCTTTAGGGGGTTGTGGGGTTAGGTGGGGCCATATATCAGCTAACCTAATTGCCCTAAACTCCAACTGCAGGCGCTGTTCTTTTAAAAAATCTTTAACAAAACCATTAACCGGGTTAAACAGCAATTCCGCAGGCGTACCATTTTGGATGATCCTGCCTTTATCCATCAGGCAAATACGGTCG
>JABDBW010000112.1:0-295 GCA_013288485.1 Bacteroidota bacterium | reverse complement strand
CTGCACATCATGTGTTACCATGATAATGGTTTTGCGTTTTAGTTCATCCAGAGCTTTAAACTCGGCATGAATTTTTGAGCGGGTAACATTATCCAGCGCGCCAAATGGTTCATCCATCAACAAAACCGGCGGATCGGCAACCAGTGCACGCGCCAACCCCACGCGCTGCTGCTGCCCGCCGCTTAACTCGTTAGGGTAAACGTTCAGGTAGGTTGTATCGAGATGAAGTTTTTCTAATAGTTCGCTTACGCGGTTTTCAATGCGTTTCCTGTCCCACCGCAAAAGTTGCGGAACA
>JABDBW010000111.1 GCA_013288485.1 Bacteroidota bacterium | reverse complement strand
CGACCCGGCCCGTGGTTTAGTTAAATTAACAGAAAAAGAATTTAAAATCAACTGGTACAGTCATAAAGAACTGCATGATGGCATTTGCTTGATGCTAGGCACAACCCCACAATTTTTCGAACAGGAAGATGATCAGCAAGATAAATTAAACTGGTGGTCTATATTGCGTTATTTTTATGCATACCGGCAGTTGTTTGCGCAGTTAATATTGGGCCTTTCAATTGGCACATTACTTTCGCTGGTAACACCTTTTCTTACCCAATCATTAGTAGATATTGGTATAAACACCCGCAATATTAATTTTATTTACCTTATTCTTATAGCGCAAGTAATGCTTTTTATAGGCAGTACCAGTGTTGGTATTATCCGAGCCTGGATATTAATGCACATAAGCACACGTATAAACATTTCCATATTAACTGATTTTTTGATGAAGCTGATGAAACTTCCCATCAGTTATTTTGAAACCAAAACCACCGGCGATATCATGCAGCGCATGAGCGACCAGCAAAAAATAGAAAGCTTTTTAACCGGCACTACCCTGAATACCTTATTCTCAATGGTTAACCTGGTTATATTCACCATTATACTTATTTTTTATAATGCAACCATTTTCATGGTTGCTGCAATAAGCACCGTTTTATATACTGCCTGGATAATTGCTTTTTTGAAAAGAAGGCGCGAATTAAATTACAAACAATTCGCTTATTCATCTGCGAACCAAACTACTGTTGTTGAATTGGTTAGCGGAATGCAGGAGATAAAGTTAAACAATTGCGAGCGCCAAAAACGTTGGAATTGGGAGCACGTACAAGCCAGCCTGTTTAAATTTAAAGTTAAAACATTGGCGCTTAGCCAATATCAATCAACCGGGTCCTCATTCATTAATCAGGCAAAAAACATCTTCATCACCTTTTTAAGCGTAAAATCAGTTATTGATGGTAATATGACCCTTGGGGGCATGATGGCTATACAATATATAGTAGGACAGGTAAGCTATCCTATCGAGCAAATGCTGGGCTTTATACAATCATACCAGGATGCAAAAATTAGTTTGGAGCGCCTGAACGAAGTATATAACCTTGAGGATGAAGAGCCAGCCAATAAAGATTGGATAACAGAGTTGCCATCTAACAAAAGCATAAGCATGCGTAATGTTACGTTTCGCTATCCGGGCGCTGGTAATGAGCCGGTATTAGAAAATATTGACCTTCTCATACCTCAGGGTAAAACAACCGCTATTGTAGGCATGAGCGGAAGTGGTAAAACTACCATTCTTAAAATATTGCTGCGGTTTTTTGAACCTGAAAAAGGCGATATACGTGTAGGAGAAACTAAATTGAACCAGTTTGGTTTTAAAATGTGGCGGAGTCAGTGCGGAACTGTAATGCAGGACGGATTTATATTTGCGGATACTGTTGCGGCTAATATAGCTGTGGGTGACGAAGATCCCGATCTGCATAAATTACATCATGCTATCAAAGTAGCCAATATAAGCGATTTTATTGAAGAACTGCCTTTCGGGCTGCAAACTAAAATCGGCTCGGCATTCACTGGTATTAGCCAGGGGCAAAAACAACGCCTGTTAATTGCCCGTGCTGTATATAAAGATCCGCAATACCTGTTTTTTGACGAAGCTACAAACGCTTTGGATGCCAACAATGAAAGGATAATAATGGATAACCTGCAGGAATTTTTTTATGGAAGAACAGTAGTTGTAGTAGCGCACAGGCTTAGTACTGTGAGCAATGCCGATAATATTATAGTGTTGGATAAAGGTAAGATCATTGAGCAGGGAACTCATTATGAGCTTGCAAGCCTTAGGGGCGAATATTATGGTTTAGTAAAAAATCAACTGGAACTGGGTACATAATTTTATCAGGTAAAAATATGGAAAGCATACACGAAGAAACTGAACAACGACATACTGATGAAATGCAGGACATTATCGGCACTCCACCATCATGGTTATTACGCTGGGGGATTGCTATATTTTTTTCTGTGCTGGTATTAATTTTAAGCCTGGCAGAATTAATTAGGTATCCGGATGTTGTACAAACACAATTGAAGATGCGTTCGTTAAGCTTGCCCCAACAGGTTATAGTAAAAACACCGGGCCGGTTGATTAAACTA
Organism: Bacteroidota bacterium; assembly: GCA_013288485.1. Lineage (GTDB taxonomy): Bacteria > Bacteroidota > Bacteroidia > Sphingobacteriales > Sphingobacteriaceae > Mucilaginibacter. The sequence continues at coordinate 2,542 of JABDBW010000111.1, read as the reverse complement.
TTAGCTGGGAATAATAAACTAGTTAAAAGCGAGCAGGAATTGGCAATTATTGAAAGTGGAGACTTTAAAACCATATTAACGGCCCCACAAGCGGGTAAACTAACTTATGCCGGTATATTACATGAAAAACAACCGGTTGTATTGAACCAACCTTTATTTAATATAAACATTAATAACAATGATTTCTTTGGTGAAATGATTATACCACAAGCGAGCATAGGTAAGGTTAAAGAAGGGCAACAAGTTATGATAAAATTAAGAAGCTACGCCTATGAAGAATACGGGATGTTGCACGGCACCATTAAATATATTATAGACAACCCGGCAAAAGACGGAGAATATATTGCTGAAGTTGATCTAAAAAATCAAAATATAACTGATATGAACAGATCGTTATCATTAAAACAGGGAATGATCGCTAATGCCGAAATTATTACGCAAAGCAGCAGCTTGTTTAAAAGATTAGCGGGGAACATATTCAAAAATATTAAACATTAAGATTATGAAGCAAACAGACATCAGCCAATACATATCCCAAGCCTTTTCAGGTGCTTTGGGTGAGGATGAAATAGAGGTTGAAAACATTTATATGTTTTTAATTTATATTCATTTTGGCGCCATAAAATCGGTATATCCCTCAATAAGTAAAGCCCGAAATGAAGCAATAGGCTTATTAAATTATTTAAGCAAGTATGCTGATATACCCAACGAAGAGAATGAAGACATAAAGCTCTTATTTGAAAGCAATAAGGATACGCTACTTGAAATTATAGAAGATATATGGAACATGGATGATTGTGAGAATCATGAATTGAAATGGTTGGAAGTATGGATAGCCCATTGTCGGTATTTTTTTAAAGAGACAAATTTTTATGAATCATTTACTTATTTACATAAAGCGGCTCATATACAAGCTTTAAGCAGGAGTAAAAACTTGCCTCATATTTCTATCACCCTAATTGTAAACTCCTTTATTCAATTATCCAGGAGTTTAATGGATAAAACCAAACTGATAAGAATCGCCTAAACTTATACCATGAACAAAATCCCTAAAATCATACATCAAACATGGAAGGATACAAATATCCCTTCACACTTAAGTCCGCTGATTGACACCTGGAAAGAAAATCACCCGGATTGGGAATATATGCTATGGACAGATGATATTAATAGAACATTTATGGAAAAATATCACCCGGATTTTGTTTCTGTTTATGAAAATTATCCGCATAATATACAGCGTGTAGATGCCGTACGATATTTCATTTTATATGAGTTTGGGGGTGTTTTTATTGATATGGATTTTGAATGTATAGCAAATATTGAATCGCTGCTAAATGATTATCGGTGTGTGCTGGGTTTAGAGCCTGCGCAGCATTGCGAACGGCATAATAAGCCAATAATTGTTTGTAACGCATTTATGGCCTGTACAGCCAAAAATGATTTTTTTAACAAGGTATGTACCGAACTTAAAAATACTGAGTGCTATAATGCCAATACGCCTCCCTGGTTAGAAATACTTGAATCTACTGGCCCTTTTAAACTAACGCATATTTATAATAATTATAATAATAAAAATGAAATAAAATTATTGTCATCAGATACAATTTATCCCCTTTCGTTAAATGAAACACGCGAATTAATTAATAATGATGAAAACGTGAGCATGGAAATCCAAAGGAAAATTGAACAATCATATGCTGTGCATTATTTTTTAGGAAGCTGGTGGTAACAACTTAAAGTTTACTATTATGAAAATTGGGATCATTTCACATTCCCCTCTATGGACAACCGGATTTGGAGTCACCTGCAGTTGTATTGCTAATGCTTTAAGTAATGCCTGCCATGATGTATATTGCTTTTGCCTAGGTGAAGATGAACTGCCTGAGAAAACATCATCTTTTAAAATATATAATGCTAATTGGTCAAAAGCATATGCCGATCTATCCGCTTTTTTAAAACAAGAAACCCCAGATACTCTTATAATAAATTTTGATATAAACGCTGTAGGATACTTTATAAAGTTTTGTAAGTTATTAAGTTGGAGGGGAGATATTTTTGCCCATATTGTTATGGACGGATTTCCAGTATATGATGATCTATTACAAACTATAAAAAATATTAATGGCATTATTGTTCCTACAAAGGCATCAAGGAAATATCTGCAATCAGAGGGTATTAAGAATGTTTACTATGCGCCTCACGGAGTAGATATTAAAAAATTCATGCCATTACCTAATAAAGAAAATATAAGGAGAAAGCTAGGTCTTAAAAATAAAGTCGAAAAAAGATTCATTATTGGAGTTTTTGCCAAAAATGAAGAACGAAAACAGATACCTAAGGTATTGCTTGCATTACATTATTTAATTTTTAGTTTAAAGCAGAAGAACATATTACTTTATTTACATACTCAGGCAAAACCCGACCTTAAAAAAGGCTGGGACCTTGAATTTATTGTAAACAAGCTTAATTTAAATAAATATGTAATTTTTACTTCTAAAAGCTTTCGTCAGGACAAAGGGGTTGACCGAAACTTTGATCC
>JABDBW010000110.1 GCA_013288485.1 Bacteroidota bacterium | reverse complement strand
TGGATCGCTTGGCGGCCAGCAGGCTATGGAATGGGCCATTATTGAGCCCGACGTGGTCAAAAACCTCATCCTGATGGCAACCAACGCGCGTCATTCGCCCTGGGGAGTGGCATTTAATGAATCGCAGCGGTTAGCTATAAGCGCCGACAGAACATTTTATGCAAGCGCGCCTGATGGCGGTAAAAAAGGGTTGAAGGCGGCAAGAAGCATAGCACTGCTCTCCTACCGGGGTTATAAAACCTATTCAATAAGCCAGCAGGAAGAAACAGATTCGATTACAGATGGGTTTCGTGCCTCAAGCTATCAAAATTACCAGGGCGATAAACTGGTTAACCGGTTTAATGCCTATAGTTACTGGTATTTAACCAAAACAATGGACTCGCATAACGTGGGCCGCAACCGTAATGGTATTGAAAAAGCATTAAGCCTCATAAAAGCCCGAACGCTGGTTATCGGCATCAAATCAGATCTGTTATTCCCTATCGAGGAGCAGCAATACCTGTTCAGGCATATTTCAAAATCAGCCTTTTCGGAATTTGATTCATATTACGGCCACGACGGTTTTTTAATTGAAACAGAAGCATTAACTAACATTATTACATCATTTTTTAAAACAGACGTAAAAGGAAAGATCATCCAATTACAGCGAACCGCATAATGAGTAAAAAATTAAATATCGGCCTGTTTGGCTTCGGAGTTGTTGGCCAGGGATTATATGATATCATCAGAACGAAAAATCTAAACCTCGAAATAAAAAAGATAGCTATTAAAGACGCGCATAAACAACGCTCGTTACCTGCTCATTACTTTACCACTGATAAAGATGAACTGCTTAACAACCCGGAGATCAATACCATTGTTGAGCTGATAAATGATACCGAAGCCGCGTTTGATATTGTTTCAACGGCTTTAAAGTCGGGCAAAAACGTGGTATCGGCCAGTAAAAAAATGATCGCTATATATTTAAATGAGCTGATAGAAATTCAGCATAAATATGGCACATCCTTATTATATGAAGGCGCTGTTTGCGGCAGCATCCCCATCATCCGTAACCTGGAAGAATATTATGATAATGAATTGCTGCATTCAATAAGCGGGATTTTTAATGGTTCCTCTAATTATATTCTGTCAAAAGGGTTTTTAGAGAACATGGACTACAATACTGCCTTAAAGCAGGCGCAGGACCTCGGCTTCGCAGAAACAGACCCGACAGAAGATGTTGGCGGTTACGATGCCAAATACAAACTGATTATTGCCGCCGCGCATGCTTATGGTATTGTTATTGATCCTGAAAAGGTGCTGAATATAGGCATCCAGAACCTTTCGGCTTATGACCTGCAATACGCTCGTGAAAAGAATTTAAAAATTAAACTTGTACCCGTAGCTAAAGAACTGGACGATGAACACGTGGCCCTGTTTGTTTTACCAAAATTTGTAAACGAAACCGAGTTTTTATATAACGTTGAATACGAGTACAATGGCGTAATTGTACAGGCGGCATTTGCCGATCAGCAATTCTTTTTTGGTAAAGGCGCTGGCGGCCATCCAACCGGTTCGGCAGTGTTATCTGATATCGCGGCCCTGCGGTATGATTACCAGTATGAATACAAAAAAGCAAAAGAAAACAAGGGTTTGAATTTTACCAATAATATTGAGCTTAACGTTTACCTGCGCTATGAAAGCGAGGAATTAATTGAGTTATTGAATTTTAAACACATAGAAGAGCGCTATTATTCGGGTGCTTATAAGTATGTTATCGGAAAACTAAATCTTCAAAGTATCATCGATAATGAAACCATGATATATAACGACAAGGCATTCATCGCCTTTGCCGGTCAGCTAACAGAAGTTAGTTTAGCCTCTGCATAAAACACCAATAGGATTCTATATATTTTTTTTAAGCCCGATATATCGGGCTTTTTTTGTGGTATATTTTTTTAATATTTTTCTAATGTTGCTTTAATCTTAATTTTTTTTCGTATACTTGTAACAACAAATTTACACTCACCCCTAATTGATGTATAAACTTGCGAAAATTATAAAGGGCAAACCTTTTATATATGCATTATGGTTTGGTTTAAGCCTGTTTGCAGTTGTTAAAAGTGTTATACTCAGCCATATACACAATAATTATTTAGTGTATAAGTATAATTTTATAAACGTTATACATCAGCATAATCTATATGCTCCCCAACCCCAGCACTATTTTGACCTGAATCATTACGGGCCAATTTTTTCCTTTATTATAGCTCCATTTGCTTTACTTCCTGATGGTGCAGGCGTTATTTTATGGGTGGTATTTAATGCCTGGATATTACTTTTAGCTATACAGCATCTCCCAATAAAAAACAGTCAGTACCTGTTGGTACTGTTACTTTGCGCGCATGAGTTAATGACATCAGCTGCAAACGTTCAAATAAACCCGCTTATTGCCGCTCTTATTTTGTTTAGCTACATATTTATTAAAAGCGAAAATGATTTTTGGGCCGCTTTAATGATCGCTTTAGGTATGCTGATCAAACTTTATGGTATAGTGGGCCTGGCATTCTTTTTCTTTTCAAAAAATAAACCAAAGCTGGTAGGCTCATTTATATTTTGGTCGGCAGTATTATTTGTATTGCCAATGCTGATATCGTCCCCCGCATTTATTATTCAAAGCTACCGGGATTGGTATACAGACCTGGTACAAAAAAACCTGCATAATATAATTTCAGCCCCACAGGATATATCTGTTATGGGAATGATGAGGAAAATAGCATTTCCGGGCTTGTCAAACTTGTTGGTATTAATTCCGGCCATTTTATTGTTTGCTTTATCCTATACCCGTGTAAAGTATTATCATAATTTAAACTATCAATTGCTTATTCTGGCATCAACATTGATCTTCCCGGTTATATTTAGTACCGGGTCCGAATCGTCTACTTATATCATTGCTTTTGTTGGAGTAGCTGTATGGTATGTAAATATTGAACGGCCCGTAACGCGATTTGATTTATTTTTGCTGTTTTTTGCTTTAATTATTACCAGCCTTTCACCTTCAGACCTTTTCCCGAGGTATATAAAACAAACTTATATAGTTCCTTACGGGTTAAAGGCGCTTCCATGTTTAGCTATATGGATAAAAATTATTTACGAAACTTTATTCAGGCAATTCAATAAAAGAGATATGAGCATATACCCCAAAAATTTAAGCACAATAGCGGCATGAAAAAGAAATTATCAATAATAATCCCGGCTTATAACGAAGAAAAAAATATAAGCTTCCTTGTTTCTGAACTGATAAAGTCTTTAAACTCTACCGACTATGATTTTGAATTCATTTTTGTAAATGACGGTAGTAAGGACCATACGCTGAATGAAATTAAGGTTCAGGCGGAGTTGCATTCGAATGTTTTTTATATTGATCTGTCAAGAAACTTTGGTAAAGATTATGCACTAAAGGCCGGCATAGATATAGCAAGCGGCGATGCCATTATTACAATGGATGCCGATCTGCAGCATCCTCCGTACCTGTTGCCTAAGATGTTAAAACTATGGGAAGAAGGTTATGATATTGTATATACTTATCGTGAAGAAGCTAACCCGCATGTAAAAGGATACCAGAAACTGGCGTCGAATCTTTTTTATAAAGGCATAAATGCCATATCGGATATTACACTTGAAAACGGGATTTCGGATTTTCGCTTATTAGACCAAAAGGTGGTTAATGAACTGAAACAGATCGATGAATACGAAATATTTTTTAGGGGACTGGTTAAATGGGTTGGTTTTTTACAGATAGGTATACCCTACACACCCGCAAAAAGACATACCGGCGAAGCAAGTTACTCATTTTTTAAGCTGGCAAAACTGGCTATAGGCAGCATTATGGCTTTTAGTGTGAGGCCCTTATATATAGCTACAGGGTTAGGCTTGTTTTTTTCTGTCTCGGCACTATTATATATCCCTTACATCCTGATCAGCTATTTTGCCGGATATGACGCGCTTTCGGGATGGGCATCATTAATTGCGACTGTAGCGTTTTTTGGAGGCTTACAATTGCTTGTATTAGGTATAATAGGTTCATACCTGGGTAAAATATTCCTGCAAACAAAACACCGCCCTAACTATATTATCCGCTCAACAAACCTGGGAAAAACAAAGAATGATCTTATTAGGGTTTGACGTTGAAGAATTTGATATGCCCCTTGAATATGGCAAAGCATTACCCTTTAATGAGCAATTATCCATATCAACAACCGGGACCCTTTTAGTATTAGAACTGCTAAAGTTAGCCGGTATAAAAGCTACCTTTTTTTGCACGGCTAACTATGCCATAAACCAGCCCGAAGTTATTTTAAAAATAGTGAACGAAGGGCACGAGATCGCATCGCACGGCTATTATCACTCTGATTTTAAGCCTGAACATTTAGCAGCATCGAAAATCACACTCGAAGAACTATCAGGCGCAAAAGTAACCGGTTTCCGCATGGCAAGGATGATGCCTGTTGATGAAATGGAAATACAAAAAGCGGGGTATACTTATAACTCATCCCTCAATCCTACTTTAATACCCGGCAGGTATAATAATTTAAAAAAGCCGCGCTCGTGGTTTTTTGACCAGGGTGTTTTGCAAATACCCGCTTCGGTATCGCCGCTTGTGCGGTTCCCTTTGTTTTGGCTCAGTTTTCACAATGTCCCACTATCCATACTTAAATGGATGAGC
>JABDBW010000109.1 GCA_013288485.1 Bacteroidota bacterium | reverse complement strand
ATATGAAACAGTTTTAACAGATACAATAGCCCTTGCCAATTCCCGGAGCGATATTAAAGGGATCAACCGGAACATTGATTTACAGCAACTCAATGCACAAATGGAGTATGCCAAGCGCAAACCGGATTTTGGTATACAGGCGGCGCACATGCAAAGCTACGGCGGGTATGCCAATCAATATATCTTAATGGGTTCGGTAACCATCCCTATTGTTCCCTGGGCCTCTAAGGAATATAAGGCTAACCTGAAAGGCATCCGCTATGAAGTGGAAGAATTACAGCAAAAAAAACTGGATATATTGAACCAGGCGCAGGGGCAATTGGCGGGATTGCGAACGGATATGAGCAGCAAGAAAAGGCAGTTAAAAAACTACGAGCAAAACATCATTCCTGCTTTGCAAAATGGCTATAAAACGGTACTGCTGGCTTACGACCAAAACACAGGAGACTTACCATCGGTTTTGGACGGCATCAAAAGTTTGCAAATGGCCTGGATGGAAGGCTTAGACCGCTTACAGGAATTATTAACCTTACAGGTAGCTTATGAAAGAGAATATGAAAGCAATTAAAATCATCTTATTGGCATTTATAGCAATCCTCGGCGCTTGTTCCAATCCAAAACTCGCGACTGTTGCCGTTCAGGCAAAAAATGACGCGGCGATCAATTTAAATACAGTTTTACAACCGGTTAATTCTTCGGTCGTTTCCGATATTAAAGCTATCGTGCCGGAACAAAAGGAAATTCAAACCCATATTTCTGCGGATGGGTATTTAGATTTTGATACGCGGACTTTTAACAATATTGCCTCCCGTTTTTCAGGGCGTATCGAAAAACTCTACATCAAATATGCTTTCCAGGAGATACACCAGGGGCAGCGCATTTTTGATATTTATAGCCCGGACATGGTAACTGCCCAACAGGATCTGCTATATGTCAGCAAAAATTCAACGCAGGAAACAGGATTGCTCAATGCGGCCAAACAGAAACTGCTATTATTGGGAATGACCAGCGCACAAATTGAGCAGGTCATTAGAACGGGAAAAGCTTTTTATAGCCTGCCGGTTTATAGCCCTTATGAGGGGCATGTGCATGATGTGGCGCATAGCCAGATGGGCGGCACTTCAGATCAAAAGGCCGCTTCAGACTTTTCAAATAACCTGCCTTTAGCTATCAAAGAGGGTATGTATGTTGAAAAAGGGCAAAACTTGTTCAATGTGGTTAACCCGCACATGCTTTGGGCCATTATTAAAATTGACCGTTCTGCTATCGCCGCTTTAAAATTAAACCAACCGGTTAAAATTTCCTTGCCTGATTTACCAGGTAAGATCATCAGCGGAAAGGTAAACTTTATTGAACCTGTTTTACAGAACGGTGATAAGACAACAAGCATCCGGGTTTACCTGGACAATATGGAGCACGAACTGAAAGTAAATAGCCTGGTCAAAGCTGAAATCCAAACCGGGAAAACAAAGGGTTTATGGATACCGCGAACGGCGTTGGTTGATTTGGGCCGGACACAAATTGTTTGGCTGAAAAAGGGCGAAGTCTACCAGGCACACCAGGTTAATACAGGTTCAGTAAATGGTACTGAAATACAAATTACAAAAGGTTTAGCTGTTACCGATAGCCTGGCATCAAACGCCCAATATCTAATAGATAGCGAAAGCTTTATTAAAACAAAAGGAAATGAATAAGATCATATTATTAGCCTTAATATTCGCGGTGCTTTTTACGGCCTGTAAACAAAAGCCGCAACAAATCAGCAAGGCACAGTCCAAAGCCTACTATACCAATATTTTCATCCCTAACAGTACCTGTTCTATGCACCCGCAAGTGCATGAGGAAAAGCCAGGGAATTGCCCTATTTGCGGCATGAAACTAATTAAGGTTGAACTCACCGGCTCTGGCGGCAGCAATTCCGATAAAATAATCCTGACGGCAACGCAATTAGCTTTAGCCGGTATCCAAACAGATACTGTTAGGGATGAAAATATTGGTAATGAAAAAACGCTGACAGGTACGGTAACCACAAATGAAAATACGGCCGCCGAGCTTAGTGCAAGAATAGCAGGCCGCGTACAACAATTATTCATAAGGACGGTAGGTGAAAAAATAGCCGTAGGGCAACCCGTTTATTCCATTTATAGCGAGGATTTGCAGGAAGCTGAAAAAGAATACCTGCTGGCTAAACAGCAACAAAAAATGTTGCATAACCCGGATGTGGATTACGGGCAACTGATCAGTGCTGCCGAAAACAAGATGCAACTATGGGGTCTATCAGCCGCGCAAATCAAAAACCTGGCTGCTTCAGGGAAAGTATCGGCCACGACAACCGTATTGAGTAAGATAGGTGGAACTGTTACCGATATTGCGGTCCATGAGGGCGATTATGTAACCGAGGGTATGACCATATTAAAAACTCAGACATTAAATAATTTGTGGATAGAAGCACAGTTGTATGCCAGCGATGCCGGGAACTACAAAGAAAATGACCGGGTAAGCGTTTCCTTTCCAGATATGAGCGGGCAAGTAATCATTGGCAAAGTGGAATTTGTCAACCCTGAATTATCAGAAGCTTCTAAAGTTGATTTAATAAGGGTGAGCGTCCCCAATCCACAGGGGTTGATTAGGCCCGGTATGCTTGCGTATATTTCCATTGGCGGTAGCGGTGTCCGCTCTTTAGCTGTACCGGCTTCTGCTATCCTGACCGATAGCAAGGGCAGCAAGGTATGGGTCAAAAATGCAGACGGCAGTTTTTCGCCAAAAATGATCACACCGGGTTTGGGGAACTCAAACTATGTGCAGGTTATTTCGGGGTTAAATGCCGGAGCTATTGTCGTAACCAATGGAGCCTATTTATTGAATAGTGAAGATATCTTCAAAAATGGAAATGATAACATGGCCGGCATGAAAATGTAAATTAGTATGGGCGAAAAAAATTCAATTAAAATCCATCCTTACCTGTCTGAATTGCAGTTATCAAAAAGAAGAAACAATGCTTATAGACATCTGTAAGAATACAAACAAATCTACCAAACTTGACTTTGATATTTTTTTACAATCACCATTTTATACGAAAAAATGCAATGATCCTACGAGAGCATCTGAGAATGCTTTGAACTTATAGACCACTCCTTGAATCCTATATATATAACAAACCAAGAATAATTAATTATATGGATATTATCATTAATAAAAAACGCAAAATTAAAACGGAAGATGCCATCAAAATACTTAAAGAGCATGGTACTATTGTAACTAAAGAAGAAGCGCAGGTAATATTAGACCTTAGTTATGAATTTGCCTGGATAGCTGTCGCACAACAGAACAGAGAAAATTCGGCTTCTGACAAGACCGAAAATTGATGTTTTTATAATGGGTCGAACCATTATTTCTATTTAAGTTAATTATAACAATCAGATTTTTAATAACTTATATAGATTAAGCTGTAAGGCCGTCATTATATCCGGCTGGGTTGACCCAGCCAGGGTCGAACCAAAAATATGTTATTATATGTCAGAAACAAGGATTTCAAAATCAGCTAAAATAAAAAACCCTCTCTATTGCGTTTAGAGAGGGTCGTACCCAGCGCCGGAGTCGAACCGGCACGGTTTCCCACAGGTGTTTGAGACCAGCGCGTCTACCAATTCCGCCAGCTGGGCTTGCTGTTTTCTCCGAGGGTGGATTTAAGTCCTCAGAAGCGGGAAGCAAATGTATTTAAACTCTCTTTAATTCGCAACAGGTATTTTTGACGATAATAAACATTGGCTATCTCATTAAGGCGGCTTTCCTTAGCGGTATCATTGAGTTGCTCATAGCCTTTGGTTAATTTGGCCAGTTCCTCTTCAATATCGCTTTCAACAGCCAGTATTTCGGCTGTAACATGGCCCAATTCTTCGGCGTTCTCTACGTCCATTAAACGCTCGTTGATATCCATTACTTCCATTAAAAAATCAGCCGGAAGCTGGGGCTTGGCCCCTTCGGAAACCAGGTCATGTAACCGCAGTATATATTCCAGTCGCTTTGTATCATCAGAAAGTGTTTGGTAGGCTTTATTATTTATGGTGGATAGTTCCAGTATTTCCTGCTGCTTCGCCTCATCCTCATTCGCATAAAAATCGGGATGATATTGTTTGCTTAACTCGTAAAACTTCTTTTTGAGCGCGGCCCGGTCAGGGTTAAAGGATTCAGGTATAGCGTAAAAGTCAAAATAATTGATCATGCGGTAAAGTTATACGTTTTACGTGGTACGTTATACGTTAGTGCAAAAAAACGTAAAACTTATAACGTATTACGTACAACCCCTAAAAAATATATCTTTGCCTAAAATAACCTCAACTATGCTATTTGAACAAATGCGGCAAAATCCGTTTTTTATATTGGGGCCATGCGTAATGGAAAACCAGGAACTTTTATACCAGGTTGCCGATAAAGTGGCCAAAATAGGGCACAAGTACCCGGTACAGGTTATATTTAAATCCTCATTTGATAAGGCTAACCGTACTTCTATCCATTCCTACCGCGGACCGGGTATTGAAAAGGGGATGGAAATGCTGCAAAAGGTAAAAGAGAAGTTCAATTTACCCGTTACTACGGATATACATGAACCTTACCAGGCCGCCATTGCTGCCGAAGTGGTGGATATTTTACAAATACCAGCATTTTTATGCCGCCAAACCGATCTGCTGGTAGCCGCGGCTAAAACAGGAAAGATAGTAAATGTTAAAAAGGCACAGTT
>JABDBW010000108.1 GCA_013288485.1 Bacteroidota bacterium | reverse complement strand
ATAGCATGGTCATCTAAAAAAACGCCCATACAAAGCATGGAGTTGATCATCGAGCCATCCCAGTTGCCATTGGCTTCCGTAAAAAAGTCTTTTATGGTTTGATAGTACGGTCCAACTATCATCCGCTTAAACTGCTCAATATCCTTAGGTTTCCATCCCGAATTAGTATTTTTTAATATTTCTGCGGTATTTAAAAAATAGTAAGAGGTTAGCCCTACGTTTAGTTTGGCGTTGTTATCGTCAAAATCCCATAACACCGGCGACCATGCGTTTAGTATCTCAATAGCCTTGTCGGCATACGCCTTATCGCCGGTAATATACCATAGTAACGCGCAGTTGTACGACATATCGGCACTCCTCGAGAGCTGCCCCCCACCCTGGCTGTTGGCACCATACGAGCCCACCGAAATATGAGTAAAAGGCTGCGGCTTAAAGGTTAACGGTGTTATACTTTTCAGATGTTCAAAAGCATCCTTGTAAGGCTGTACACCTGCAAGGACCATTTTTTTCATATAATCCAGGTCCTGGCGGTTTTGCGCCATACCCGGATGAATAAATGGTTTTTCCTGGGCGTGCAAAACACCTGCGCTTATGAATAAAGCGATCAAAATGGCACCGGCTATCTTTTTCATATATTAAATTATTTATGGACGGCTCGCTTCGGCTTTTCCAAAGTTATAATTGGGCTTATCGCCCATGGACATAACCATTGTACCACCCTGCATCATTTGTTTATAAGTGATATAGCTTTTTTTGTACGGCAACCCGTTAAAGGTTATGCTTTGTACATAAATATTTTTATCGCTGTTGTTAACCGCTTCCACAGTAAATGGGTTACCTGACGTAGTTTTAATGGTAGCTTTTTTAACTACAGGGCTGCCAATTACGTATTCGCCGGAAGCAGGGAACACAGGGTAAAATCCCATAGCCGAAAATATATACCACGCCGACATCTGCCCGCAATCTTCGTTCCCGATAATTCCGTCTGGATTATCCGGATAAAAATTCTTCGAGATATAACGCGCTTTTTCAGCAGTTTTCCATTGCTCGCCACTATAATCATATAGGTATATGGTGGCATGGCTTGGTTCGTCGCCATGAGCGTACTGGCCTATTTCGCCGGTAAGATCGGCCAATACACCTTCTGATGCCGGAGCTTTAGCAACAAAAAGACTGTCAAGCTTGTCATTAAATTTCTTATCTCCCCCTAAAAGTGAAACAAGTCCTTTTACATCCTGGGGTACCAGCCAAAGATACTGCCAGCCGTTCCCTTCCGAATAAAGGCGGTTTTTGGTACTGGTTGGTGAATAATTTGCTACAAACTGGCCATTGGTCAATTTGCCTTTTAAAAACCCGTCGGTAGGGTCATAATATTGTTTATACTCCTGCGCCCTTTTTGAAAAATAATCATAATCATCTGTTTTGCCAAGTGCCTTTGCCATCAATGCTGTACTACCGTCGCTTACACCATATTCAAGTGCGGTTGCAACTGAAGTGCCCACCTTGTCTGATGGTATGTATTTCAGGTCCCTTACATAATTAAGCCCTTTCCAGTCAAGGTTAGCCGTAGCTTTAATATCATTATAAGCCCTGTTAACATCAAAACCTTTAATTCCCTTCAAATACGCTTCGGCAATTACCTGCATGCTGCTTATGCCTACCATTGTGGTAGTTTCATAGCCATCCAGGTGCCAAATGGGCAATTTGCCTTGCTGATCGTAAATAGCCAGCATGGTGTTCACCATATCAGTCATTCTTTTAGGCTCTATCAGCACATAAAGCGGATCTGCCGCGCGATAGGTATCCCATAAAGAAAATACAGAGTAATTAGTAAAACCGGGATTAGTATATACTTTTCTATCAGTGCCCCGATAATCGCCGTTATGGTCATTGAACATTGACGGATCGATCATAGTATGATATAGCGAAGTATAAAATATGCGTTTGTCTGACAGCGTCCTGGTTTCTACATTCAATACCGAAAGTTCCTTGTTCCATTTTTCATCGGCTTGTTTCGCAATTTCATCAAAGTTCCATCCCGGTATTTCTGCGGCGATATTATCCAGCGCGTTCTCAGGACTTACCGGCGAGATGCCGACTTTTAACATTACCGTTGACGGCGCCTTATCAAAGCTGATCAGGCCTTTTATCATATCAGCAGTACCCTCTGTGCCATCCAATAATTTATTGTTATCATACACACTAAATTTGGTTAATGGCACCGATGATTTGATGGCAAAAAATATCCACCTGTTTTTTGCCCAGCCATTTGCCTTACGGCGGCCCACTAAGGTATAATCATCTACCTTTTTAATGTTACAATCAAAAGATTTCGTGTTTATACCGGTTTGCAGGTCGATGATGATATGCCCTTCTTTTCCGGCAGGGAAATGATATTTATGAAAAGCCACCCTTTCGGTAGCGGTAAGTTCCACATCAACATCATAATTAAGCAGTTTAACCGAATAATATCCCGGTTTTACTTTCTCAAATTTATGCGAATATCGTGATGAGTAGGAATCATCTGACACCTTCTCAACGCCTGGGTTTCCGTTCACTACCACCATATTGGCAGTTGCCGGGGTTCTTACCACGCTTATGCCTTCATTTAACCGCACGGGGCCTGTATAAGGCATAATGAGTATATCAGCGAGGTCGCCAATGCCTGTACCGCTCAAGTGCGTTTGCGCGAAGCCGATCATCAGGCTGTCGGCATAGTTATAGCCCGAACACCAATCCCATCCTTTATAATGATTGTCAGGACCCACCTGTACCGCGCCAAATGGTACACTGGCGCCTACAAATACGTGGCCATGGCCGCCCGCGCCTATCATTGGGTCAACGAAGGAAGTTAGGCTTGGCGCGGCTTTTACCTTTTTTTGTGCATCCGCGGCGTTTATGCCGGCAAGCAACATAGCCATGCTTAAAATGCAAAGCACAGTTCTTTTTTTACTGGGAAGAAGTTTCATATCAGGGTTTATTAGGTGGTTTATTATTTCTGTTAAAATTACTTTTTTATTACTTGTTTTTTAAGCCAAATAGTAAGTTCGTTCGCGGCTATATCATTTTGATAGACGGATGGCAACCTGCCGTTCACATATTCGTTATACAGCCACGGATCGCCAACGGCAAATACCGTTCCCTTGCCATATTTTATAGTAGCGGCTATTACGACAGCGCCATCGGCCGATTTAAAAACCGCTTTAGCGGCAGGGTTATTTAAGCTGATACTGCATACGTCCTTTAAAAATATTTTCGGGTTCGATTTAAAGATTGCATTATCCATATAAGTCACCTCGCCATCTTTAAAATGCTTATCGTCTATCACATGGTTAGGCAGGTCGTCGTTAAAATGCAGGCCGAATTTGGCGGCGAGATTATTAAAATGAGGCAGTTCAACGTTAGCGCTGTCATTAGCCATCATTACCAATACGCCGCCGGCTTTTACCCAGGCTGCAATTTGTTCAATATTCCTGTTTTCAATATAATTAGGACTGGCGGTTTCCTTTTGGGTATCGGGGTCAACAATAATATAAATATCGCTTTTATGCAGATTAGCTAACGTTGGCGCTTTATCCAGCGTGTCTAACTTTAAGCTATTCTTTTTAAAAATATCGCCCCAGATTGAGAAGCCCGTATTTTGTTGATCAGTCCACATATAATGGAAGCGTTGCACACCGCTGGCTGTTTTATGAGTTTCGTGATTAAAATAATAATCGAGCGTTACGGTTTGCGCTGAAGTAACTGAAGTTATTTTCAATAAAATTATTAATGCACAAATCAAAAATCTCTTCATAATTATTAATTAGCAGTACAAGCAAAGGTTAAAAATTGGCTGATAACGCTACAGGTTATCGATAAAAATCAAAACTATCAGGATTAGTTCATTTTTCCTTGTCCTATATAATTTTATTTACGAAATCGTTATCGGCAATAAAAAAATGCTAATCCAAATATCAAAACGGCAATTAATTGACATTAAGCTTATTAGGTGTAAAAAATTACTTTTTTAAGGTTGAATTTCTTAAAAACAATTGTGTTGGTAACACAATTGTTTCAAATTCTGTAACAGGCCGCTTAGTTTTTATCAGGCTAATGAGCATTTTGGTAGCTTCCTGCCCCATCTCAAAACCCGGTTGATAAACGGTGGATAACGAAGGATTTAAAACATCGGCAAGCACGGTGTTGGTAAAACCAAGCAGGGCAATGTGCTGGGGTATTTTTATTTTTAACTGGTGCAGTATACCCAGGGTCGTTGTGGTTATCTTGTCGAACGCGCTGAGCAAGGCGTCAGGCTTTGCATTACCTGTCAACAATAATTCGGTAAGTATACTCTTAACTTCTTCAACGTCCCTACCACCCTTACTAAAGTATTTGATAAATTCTTCTTTTACAGGTACATCGTTATCTTTTAATGCCTGTACATAACCTGCTAGCCTTTCGCGGGTAACATAAGTATCAGCTATGCTTGTTAGGTGTGCAATGTTTTTATAACCCGTTTTAATTAAATGCGTTGTAGCTTCGTAAGCACCTTTAAAGTTATCTACTATAACTTTATGTGTATCTATCTCATAACTCACTTTATCAAAAAAAACAATAGGCAGGCCCTGTTGCTGTAGTTTTTTTAAGTGGTCGATATTGGTTGTTTCTGTTGATAATGAAATGAGCAAACCATCAACCGAACGATGCGCCAGGTGGTTTACGTTCTTAACTTCCAGGTCGTACGATTCATGCGTTTGGGTAAATATTACGTTATAACCTTCACTATGCGCAATAGATTCAATACCATTTATTACCTGCGAAAAGAAAAGATTATCAATTGATGCTACCACAATACCTATGGAATTGCTATGTCCCTGTTTTAAGCTTTGCGCTATAAGATTTGGCCGGTAGTTATTG
>JABDBW010000107.1 GCA_013288485.1 Bacteroidota bacterium | reverse complement strand
TTAAAGCCGCAGATAAAAAGCTATATGAAGAACCTATTAAAAGCATACTTACTGAATTAACATGAATATACAATTGAATACAACTCACAAATTACACCTTTGCAAAATACCCTTTTTGGCTATCGTGCTCTCCATGCTGTTAATGGCGTTGATGGCAAAGAAAGCGGCCGCGCAGGATAGGACTATTACGCTTAACGAAGCTATAAAACTGGGATTGGATAACAGCAAGGTGTTAAAACTGTCGCAATCAAAAATTGACCAGGCGGTTTCGCAATATAACCAGGCAAAGGACAGGGAATTGCCTACCGGCGATGTAAGCTTTGGCTATAACCGGGCCGAGATACCCGCAAACACACTTGATTTTGGCCCCAGTGTCATCCATCTGCCAAAAAGCGCCGATGCGTATTTAGGAATAGCTTCGGTAAAAGAAAGCCTGTTTGACGGCCATAGGCTAAAATACGCGCAGGAATCGACTAATTTATTGACCAGTATTGCGCGTTTGGACGCAGTTAAAGACAAGGACCAGATAGCTTACGAGATAATTAGTGCCTATTATAATTTATATAAGGTATTGCAAAGTAAAAAAGTGGTTAACCAGAATTTGGAAACCATTGACCAGCAGATACACCAGTCGCAGCGCTTTTTTGACCAGGGCCTTGTTACTAAAAATGATGTGTTGCGCTTCCAACTGCAAAGGGCAAATATTGAACTGACGGGTATTGACCTGGAAAGCAACCGCAAGATTATTAACTATAACCTGGATATTTTGCTGGGCCTGCCTGAAACTACCCAGTTAAATATAGAGCAGATAAACGAGGCAAACCGGGAGCCCGGCCCTTTAAGTACTTATATTGATACGGCAATAGCCAGCCGCCAGGAACTGGCACAGCTTGACCTTCGTAACCGTGTTGCTGAAACTAATATTAAAAGCATACAAGCAAATACATCGCCAAATTTATCGGCTTCGGCAGGCGGCTATTATGTTGATGTTTCGGGCAATCCGCTGCCACGGTCAGGTAGTTTCATTACTCCTGTAACCTTAGGATTAACGGCTTCATGGAATTTTGGCACCTTATGGACCAACAAAAACAAAATAGCCGAAGCAAAAATACAGCTTGACCAGGTAGGTATAAACAAAAGTATTACGCTTGATAATGTAAAGAACGAGGTCAACCAAAACTATCAGAATTATGTAACGGCGTTGAACAAGATCAAGCTTTTACAAACATCCATAGAACAGGCCGGCGAAAACAACAACATCCTGGCATCAAAATACAAAAGCAATATCGCTTCGGCAACAGACAGGGCCGATGCGGAAACATTATTATACCAGGCGCAGATCAACCTGGAATTGGCCAAAGCCGACGCTGGCCTGGCTTATTACACTTTATTAAAATCAACCGGAAAACTTAACAAATAATACAACACACAATGGCAAAAGAACATACAACAACCGAAACACAATCAGCAAAAAAACCTAACCGGGTATTGCCCATCATATTAGGCATTATACTATTAGGGGGCGCTTTTTTCGGTGTAAAAGAATATATATACTACGGCAAACACGTTGATACGGACGACGCCCAAATTGATGGCAACATTAGTCCGGTGGTAACCCGCGTAGGCGGATATGTTGACAGCATTTACTTTGAAGAAAACACACACGTTAACAAGGGCCAGATGCTGGTAAAGATAGACCCGCGCGATTACCAGGTTAAACTGGAGCAGGCAAAAGCCGCACAGGTGGGCGCCAGCGCGGGGGTAAATGTGGGCGAATCGCAAATTTATGCTAACGCGGCAAATTCAGCAGTGGCAAAGGCAAACGTTGCCTCGGCGGCAGCGCGGCTGGATAAGGTGGAGAAAGATTACCAGCGTTATGCAAACCTTATTAAAGACGGTTCGATAACCCAGCAGCAATTTGACCAGGCAAAATCAGACCTGGAAGTTGCACAGGCCAATTATCATGCCTCGCAAGATCAGTATAAGGCCGCTGAAGAGCAGGTTGGCACAACCCGCGATGAGTTAAAAGTGACCAATACCGGCGTAAACCAAAAACAGGTTGATGTTGATTTTGCAAAACTGCAATTAAGCTATACCGATATTGAAGCGCCGGCCTCGGGCATCACTTCGAAAAAGAATGTACAACTGGGCCAGTTGGTTCAGGCAGGGCAAACTTTATTTTCGATAGTTAATGATAACAGCCTGTTTATTACCGCCAACTTTAAAGAAACGCAGCTGGATAAGATACACGACGGCCAAAAGGTTGATATTGATATTGATGCCTATCCTGAATTAAAGGTACAGGGAACTGTTTACAATTTCGCGCCCGCCACAGGCGCTAAATTCTCGTTACTGCCCCCTGATAATGCTACAGGCAACTATGTAAAAGTTGTACAGCGTGTGCCTGTAAAAATTAAGATAAATGCCGGTAAAGACATTATGGATAAACTACGCCCCGGCATGAGTGTAAGTGTATCTGTTATTATTAAAGAGTAAGTTAATGGTTCATGGATGATAGTTCATAGTAAACTTACTATGGCTACCATGGCCAAACAAAATGAAACAAATTGATCGGTTCAAGATCTATAGTTGTAATGCTATGAACTATGAACCATTAACTATGAACTAAATAAAAAATGGCTGAACAAGGCTTTAAAAAATGGATCATTACTATTACAGTGATCGTGGCTTCGCTGTTGGAGCTGATAGACACCACAATTGTAAATGTATCCTTACCGGTTATACAGGGTAACCTGGGCGCCACACTGGAAGATGTTGCCTGGGTTGTTACCGGCTATGCCGTGGCTAACGTAATTATATTGCCGATGTCCGGGTGGCTGGGCAGCAGGTTCGGGCGCAAGCAATATTTCATCACTTCAATAATTGTATTTACCATCGCTTCATTTTTATGCGGCAATGCTACAAGTTTGAATGAACTGGTAATTTTCAGGATATTACAAGGGCTTGCAGGCGGAGGTTTGATATCAACTTCGCAAGCGATATTGGTTGAAACATGGCCCCGCGAACAAATAGGGACTGCGACCGCGTTATTTGGTTTAGGAGCGGTTGTAGGGCCAACTGTTGGGCCAACCATTGGCGGGTTTATTACCGACCATTTCTCCTGGCGATGGATATTTTATGTAAATATCCCGGTTGGTGCGCTGGCAGCATTTTGTGCCTATACATTTATTAACGAAACACCTAAGGAAGAAAAGGGAAGGCCCGTGGATTGGTGGGGCATTGCCCTGCTGGCCGTAGCGGTTGGCAGCTTACAAACCATTTTGGAGAAAGGTGAATCGGAAGATTGGTTTGCCAAATCTTATATATTGGTGCTTACCATATCGGCCATATTGGGGGTGATCCTGTTTATATGGCGCGAAATGAGTGTAGAGCACCCGATAGTAAACTTTGGCATATTGCGACACCGGAGTTTCGCGGTGGGTATGTTTACCTCATTCGTGCTTGGATTTGGCTTGTATGGTTCGGTCTTTGTATTTCCCGTGTTCTGCCAGAACTTGCTGGGTTTCTCGGCACAACAAACCGGCGAATTATTATTCCCGGGTGGATTGTGTACCATTGTAATGATGCCATTTATAGGCAAAATGCTTAATAAGGGTATTCCTGCACAGTTTATGGCAACCGGGGGCATGTTTTTGTTTTTTGTGTTCACCACCATGCTTAGCCATTCAACATTGAGCACCGGGCAAAGTGATGTATTGATCCCGCTTTTAATAAGGGGCGTGGGGATGGCTTTGTTATTTGTGCCGCTTACCACCCTTGCTATAGCTGATTTGAAGGGTCCCGAACTGGGTCAGGGTACAGGCTTAAACAATATGATGCGCCAATTAGGGGGGTCATTTGGCATTGCGGTACTCACTACAATTATTCATATCAGGACAAGTGTGCACCGTAACAATTTAATAACTAACATAAACCCGTATAATAACGCCTTTACGCAAAGGCTTAATATGCTGCAGCAAAGTTTTATGGCCCAGGGTAAATCAGCTTTTGATGCGCTGCACATGGCTTATGCAGCAATTGAAGGCGCTGTAATAAAGCAATCATTACTATTAACCTATGATGATGCTTATTATATATCAGGATTGGTAATGCTATTCTCTATACCGTTGCTGTACCTGCAGCCATTTAAAAAGAATGTTAAAGCGCCTACCGACGTGCACTAAAGAACAAAAGCCGTTCCCCTATGAAAGGAACGGCTTTTTTAAAAAAAATTAACAATTAAAATTGTAGTAGTTCGTCCCCGTTATCAGCTTTTATTCTCACAAAAAAATATTCACGCGGGACGTGTTTAAATCTTAGGGATAAATTTAAATGTTTTTAATTAACAAATCCTATTTTTTATTGCTTTTAATGAAAAATATACCAACTGCTTAAAACATCCAGGAATAATATGCTTATAATTAACTGAACAGCAATGATAAACCCATGGCTGTTTTTATATTTGGGCAATGGGAATTATGCACACGCTGCAAATTTGGTGGCAGCATCAATCAATACCGGAAGTAATTGGGGTTATTACCGGCTTATTATGCGTGTACCTGGCTGCCAAAAATGTTATATGGAACTGGCCCCTGGCCATTATAAGTGTAGCCATTTACATTTTCATTTTTTATAACAGTCACCTGTTTGCCGATATGGGCCTCCAGGTTTATTTTTTGATCACCAATATTTACGGCTGGTATTTTTGGAGCAAAAAGCCATCATCGGATGAAAAAACCCCGGTTATGCGCATTAAAAAAAATGAGCTGCTTTTATCAGTTTTAGCAATTATTATATTCACGTTTTTTTTAGGTTCGGTTTTAAAATATACTACGGCCTCCTACCCGTTTATTGATAGCTTTTGTACAGCGTGCAGCCTGGTTGCCCAAATTTTCCTGGCACGTAAGGTATTAGAGAACTGGCTGATATGGATATTTGTAGATATTATTTATGTAGGCGTTTACCTTTTTAAAGGGCTCCATCTTACTGCAATTATGTATGCCATATACGTTGGTATTGCTTTATTGGGGTATATTGACTGGAAAAGAGATTGGAAAAAACAGGTGATATAACCACATGTCATTGACAAATACAATGAAGTCCGAAATAAAGAAAATAGCTATCGTCGGCCCTGAATCAACGGGGAAATCAACCATGGCTGCTTACCTGGCCGGGCATTACCATACAGTTTGGGTGCCCGAATATGCCCGCGATTATTGTGAAAAACTTACCGCTGCA
>JABDBW010000106.1 GCA_013288485.1 Bacteroidota bacterium | reverse complement strand
ATTCGGGGTCGCGCGCAGGTAAAAACATAAGCTACTGACCCAGTAAATGAGCAGCCCGGTGACCAGGTAGGCCACAATGCTATGCCAGCCGATGTTTTCGTCCTTTTTACCTTTGGCCCCGACCAGGGAGATCAGAAGAAAGAGTAGCGCTGCAAGTTTGGGCCGCCACCAATTAACAAATAAACCCGTTTTGGCGATATGGTCAACAATGCGGTCAGTGATCGTTGCCGTCCAGTGCCAGGAGGCAAAAGCGGAATAGCAGGTCAAATAAAAATGAATGGCCAATATAAATACGCTGATCAGCCGGGTCATGTCGATGATCTTGCGTAAGCCCTGGGTATCTTCTCCTGTGTTCATAATGCCCCCTAACCCCCTAAAGGGGGAGTTTTAATGGTTAATAATTCTGTTGGTTATAGCGTTAGTTCCTGATCTTGTTGTTTGGTTTTCTTCTTTTTCTTTTTGCGCGGGATAGTAGGAAGGCTATCGGGCTGGAATTTCTGCAAGGCTAATTGCAGGTAATTGACGGGTTCGGGTTGTGGCCTGGTCTGCTGTTGTGGTTTTATTTGCAGCGATTGATCTTTTAATTTATCGGTAGTGCCAAACCGTTCGGCCAATTTTTTGGCGCTGTACTCCCGGCCAATATCACTGCCGTTAAACACGGTCTTGTTTTTATGATCGATAAAGGTCACGCCATAGGTATGGCCCTGGTCGTTGGTGCGGAACATGACGGCGACACCTTGCTGCTGCATTTGCTGTATAAAAGTTGCCTTGGTGATGCGCTGGTATTGGTTGAATACTTTATCGATCCGCTGTTTTAAGTCCGGGGCGTGTGCCTTGCGTTTGGCTTCTCCCTTTTCAAATTGCTTTTCCAGGTTGCGCAGGGTCGGCTTGCTGTAAAATGCGCTGGCCTTGATCGGGATGCCGACGGTCTTGCCATTTTGACCAAGCAGCGTATAGATCAACCCCTTGTTTTTATACATATTGCTGTCTATGGGACCGCGTTCCGCCCGGACATTGAATTGCTGCAATACGGCGTTGAGTTCAGCCAGTGAAGTAAAATGATAGTCGCGCACGACGGCGGTGACCACGTTGCTGATCGCCCGTTTGGTGGGGATATGGCCATAAAGTGCTTTTTCCGGGTCGGCGGGTTTGATGCCGGGCTGCAGGCGAAAGGTCTTACTGGTTGCAGGAACTAAATTAAACTCTTTTTCAATGGCTTTCCGCGCCGGCTCGGACAGATCATTACCAATGTTATGCAGTTTAATGGATGTCCCGTCTTTCTGGATACAGGTGGTCACGATATGCAGATGCTGATGCGCCGCATCGTCGTGCCGGTAAACGATAAAGGGTTGTTCACCAAAACCGATCTTGTCCATATAGGCGATGGCGATCTGCTGGACTTTGGCATTGTCTAATTGTTCACTGGCATCGAAGTTCAGCGAAATATGGAGGGCATTCGTTTTAACGGTTGGCTTAAGCCTTTGCAGGTGCTCAAAACGGTGCAGTTTTTGGAGCAGGCCCATGCGTTCGATCTCGCCCGCGAAACCGCTGGCCATAATCAATTTGGCTTCCCCTGCGCTAACCTTGTTCTCATTATAGTGCAGGATGCCGCGGATGCTTTTGCCGGTTATGATCCTTGCAACCATTTGTCTGCCAGTTTAGAGATGATCGCGAGTAAACTATCTACCTTTTCACCTACACGCTGGTATAGTCCTGCCACCTTTAAAACATAAAAACTGCTGTGTGTTCCGGCTTTGTCCTGGTTAAAGCTGCGGGTGAGCTGGTTGATATTGATGCCGATGGCTTTGAGTTCTTTGCGGATCAACGCCATTTCTTCCATCGGGGCGTTCATGGAAATGTCCTTATGCAGCAATTTTATATTCCGGTTGGTGAGTATGCGCCGGGCGACCTCGCCGATAGTGGTGCAATCGCTTTGTTCCCGCAGCTTATTCAGTTTATTCCAGGTGGACGCATTCACCCGGATGATAATTGGGTGGCCTAGGACTTGTTCGGGATCGGCTGGTTTGCGGGGCATATTTACAGGTACTTTAATGATGGACTTCCAGGCTTGCGAGCTCCGAGCAAAGCCCTGACCGCAAGGGCAGCAAAGATGTTTCCGTATACGGAAATACATCTTTGCTATTACCTTCGACGGTAATTGAGCTACGCTCCGCCGCCGCTTTCGGGTCGTGGTTAAGGGGACTTGTTAGTTACTTAATTTAGGGGTTAAGGGTGGTCAGTTTGGCCCGGAACGATCGTTGGGTTTACTGGTGGTTTCCGGTGGCCGGAGCGGTTCAAAGGATCGCAGTAATTGCCGGATGGCCTGGCGCGGCTGCCAGCGCCGGGGCCTGCGATTACGTTTGTCGGTGTGCTGTTGTTGAGGCATGGCTACTAAGTTTTCACCAAAGATGGAAAGGAGGAAAAAGTAAACATACCATATGGTATAAATGATCCCTGCGATTGCAGATTTTGCGGTTGAAAGGGGATAAATATGAACTCATTTACCGAAGGAAAAAGAAGCCTTACACCAGAAATAGTAATTGATCATTTTAAAAAACAAGGCGTTGAATTGTCTGTAAAAGATGCCGAAAAATACTTGGATGTGCTTTATTTTTTAGCTAAATTGGTGGTAAATCAGAATTTTATAAAGTAAAAATTTAGTGAAATGAAAGCAGTAGGTTACACAAGGTTTGCCACGGCTGACCAGGTAGATCGATCGGACGCACAGGAGCCGCAAGAAAAAGTCATTAACGATTATTGTATGGAGAACAGTATCGAATTGTTGCGCATTTTTCATGACGTGGGCAGCGGAGTGAATTTTAACCGGGAAACCTGGAAAAATTTGGAAAGATATCTTGCTGATCCTGCAAATGGGGTACAGCTATTGTTGGTATCCTCCTTAGACCGGATCAGCAGGAATTATGAGCAGGCTATGGATAAGATCAGTTTTTTAGAGACCCATTATGGCATAGCGGTAGTCTTTCCTAAAAATCATCCATCCGTTGATGAACTTTTTGGAAGGAGTATTTTATGAAATCAGCGGATTTATATATTAGGGTAAGTACAGACGAACAGGCGCTCAAGGGTTACTCGCCACGGAGCCAGGAGGAGGTGCTGCGCAAACATTGTGAAACTAATAATATTGCTATCCGGAAGGTGATACACGAGGATTACTCGGCAAAGACATTTAACCGCCCCGAATGGAAAAAGCTGCTGGAAAATTTGCGCCTCAACTCCAGTCGGCCTGATTATATCCTGTTTGTAAAATGGGACAGGTTTAGCCGGAATGCACCGGATGCCTACCAGATGATCGCCACGCTTAAGAAACTGAAAGTGGAACCGCAGGCTATTGAGCAGCCGCTGGATATGTCCGTTCCTGAAAATAAAATGATGCTGGCCATTTATCTGACGGCTCCTGAAATTGAGAATGACCGCAGGGCGTTAAATACGTTTTATGGCATGAGAAGGGCAAGAAAAGAGGGCCGCTGGACTTCGCTTGCGCCTATAGGCTATATTAACCGGAGCACACCTGAAGGTAAAAAGTATATCGCGCCCAATGATTTGCAGGCCCGTATCATGAAATGGGCGTTCCATGAGATTGCCCTGGAAAAATATTCGACCGAGCAGGTTTTTAAACGTGCAAAGGCATTGGGCCTGGGTTGTAATAAAAACCGTTTCTTACAGGCTATCCGCAACCCGGTGTATTGTGGCCGGATATTTATCGAAACGTTTAAAGACGAAAAAAGCCATGTAGTAAAAGGCCTTCATGACGCGCTTATTTCCGAAACGTTATTTTATGAGGTACAGGATATCTTAAACGGGAATAAGCGGAAAATAAAGACTACGATCATGTCGCCTAAGTTGCTGCCCTTAAAGGGGTTTATTGTCTGTTCGCAATGTACCCGTACACTATGCGGCAGTGCTTCAAGGGGGCGTAACCACATTTATTATTATTACTACCATTGCTGTTCCGCCTGCGGGTATCGCAAAAAAGCGGAAATTGTAAATGAGCTGTTTATAGAGGAATTGCAAAAATATGTGCTGAGGCAGGAATCGACCGACTTTTTTAAAACGGCCATTATAGACAGTTTTTTACAGGCCACACAAGACGAACGGGAGGGTAAGACAAAATACATCACGGAAATAACTGAACTGAATAACCGGATCACCAAAGGCCGGGAGTTATTGCTGGCGGGGGATATAGATGGCGCGGATTATAAAACCATCAAGAATGATTGTGAACAGAAGATAGTCGTATTAGAGGCCAAACTTGCGGACATCCCGCTTAATATCATGACGGTTTCTGATGTGATAGAGGTTTTGGACAGGGCGATAGCGAAGTTGACCCAGATTGATGTAATCTATTGGCAATCAGAGCCTGACGTGCAAAGACAAATAATTGTTTCGATGTTCCCTGAAAAATTCACTTTTGAAAATCTAAAAGCTCGAAACATTAAAGTGAGTTTTTTGTACCAGCTTATCTATCAGATTAACAGCATGTTAGGAGTGAAAAAAAGAGGGGCAAGCGACCGTAAAACGTGCTTGCCCACTCTGGCTCCTGAGGCTGGGCTCGAACCAGCGACCCTCTGATTAACAGTCAGATGCTCTAACCGGCTGAGCTACTCAGGAATATTTTTATTCCAAATTTATTCTTCCTTTTCTCAGGAGTATTTGAAATCATTTTCCGGTTTGGAGTGTGCAAAAGTATGATTTCTGCGCTTATTTTACAATATTTGCGACAAAAAATTTAAAAACATATTAAATGAGTTTAGTAGTTATTGGTAGTGTAGCGTTTGACGCTATTGAAACACCCTTTGGTAAAACGGATAAAATTGTTGGCGGCGCTGCTACTTTTGCCAGCCTTGCGGCATCGTATTTTTATGATAAGGTAAAAATTGTTGCTGTAGTAGGTGATGATTTCCCGGCAGACGAAATAGCCGATTTTAATAATCACCACATTGATACTGAAGGCCTGCAAATAAAAAAAGGCGAGAAATCATTTTTTTGGAGCGGTAAATATCATAATGATATGAACAGCCGAGACACATTGATAACTGAATTAAATGTATTGGCCGATTTCGACCCTATAATTCCCGATAGCTACCAGGATTGCGAATACCTGATGTTGGGCAACCTAACCCCGCAGGTTCAGCAAACGGTTATAAAGCGTTTAACCAAACGGCCGAAACTGATCGTGATGGATACCATGAATTTCTGGATGGATATAGCGATGGAAGACCTGTTGACAACTATAAAACTGGTAGATGTATTAACCATTAATGACGCTGAAGCACGCCAGCTATCCGGCGAATACTCGCTGGTTAAGGCTGCCCGTAAAATACTAACCATGGGCCCCGAA
>JABDBW010000105.1 GCA_013288485.1 Bacteroidota bacterium | reverse complement strand
CCAAACAATTTAACCCTATAAAATATAACGCGGACGAATGGGTGCGCATGGCGAAAGAGGCTGGCATGAAATATATTGTAATAACCGCCAAACACCATGACGGTTTTGCCCTGTTTAAAACCAGTGCCAGCAAATGGAACATTGTTGATGCCACGCCTTATGGCAAGGATCTTTTAAAACCACTGGCGGCAGCCTGTAAAAAGTACGGCATAAAGCTGGGCTTCTATTACTCGCAGGCACAGGATTGGAATAATGCCGGCGGGGCAGTATCACGCAAAAAAGCCGCCGATGGATGGGCCAGGCCCGATAGCGCGGCAATTGATGCCTACACCTTGGCTCATAATGGCCATTGGGACCCTGCCCAAACCACCTCAACTTTTGATGAATATATAAACCGGGTTGCAGTGCCCGAAGTGAAAGAATTGTTGACCAACTATGGCGACGTAGCAGTTTTATGGTGGGATACGCCAACAGATATGACAGTTGAAGATGCGCTGAAATTACAGGCCCTTTTAAAATTGCAGCCAAACATTATTACCAACGACCGCTTAAAGCGCCCTGATTTTCCGGGCGATACCAAAAGCCCCGAACAACGAATACCCAAACCCAGCGAAATGGACGGCATTGACTGGGAAACCTGTATGACCATGAACGGTACCTGGGGCTACCGGGCATCTGACCATAATTTTAAATCGACAGAAACCCTGATCCATAATCTTTGTGATATTGCCTCGAAGGGCGGTAATTATTTATTAAATGTTGGCCCTAAAGCCGACGGTACTTTTCCTGAAGAAAGTGTAACAAGGCTCAAAGAAATTGGCGAATGGATGAAAGTAAACAGCGAAGCCATTTATGCCACAAAGAGAAGCCCGTTGCCATTGGTAGATTGGGGTCGCTGCACCGAAAAACAAGAAGGTAATAACACCATACTTTACTTAGAAGTGTTTAACTGGCCGAAAGATGGTAAACTGGTAGTACCCGCTGTGCCTAATAAGATAATATCAGCCAAATTAATTGGAAGCGCCAAAAAATGCAGCGCGAAAAGTGTGGGCGGTACTGTTGAACTTACTTTGCCCGAAACAGCGCCGAATGCCTATGCTTCGATTATTAAGTTGGTGGTGAGCGGTAATGTGGTTGATGCTACGGCTAAGTAGAACTATTGTTTAGTTTGGCTAAAGCCAATATTGTTTCTTTGCTTTTATCCGTCGGCTGAAGCCAACGGCAATGAATTGGATCAGTAAATTTCGGGGATGAGATAATAGATTAAGATTTTGATTGTTAGGTTAATAATTATTGTGAAAGGCCAATTTCATTGCCGCCCCATTTATGGGGCGGATATAAGATAAAGAAATTAAAAAGGGCTTTAGCCCAATAATAACGGTTCAACCCTATCTAATGCGAACTGCAATTGCTCATCAGGTGTAAGGTCGGTATTGTCTAATATTATTGCATCTTCCGCACGCCTTAACGGGCTTTCCTTGCGGGTGGTATCCTGGTAATCGCGGTGGGCAAGGTTCTCGAAAACTTCTTCCAGGGTTATGTTGGGATTGGTTGGCAGTAGTTCCTTGTAGCGGCGTTCAGCGCGTACTTTTGGGTCGGCAGTCATAAAAAACTTTACCTGTGCGTGGGGGAATACTACGGTGCCAATATCGCGGCCATCCATTACTATGTTTTTCGACCGGCCCATGCGCTGTTGCTGTTTAACCATTTCAACGCGCACATCGCGTATGGCAGATATTGTGCTTACTTTGTCGGATACCGGCATACGGCGTATCTCGGCTGATACTTCCTCGTCGTTTAAAGTAATATGCGTTTGGTAATCGCGCGAGTGAAAATTAAGATGGATATTTTTTAATGCTTCAATAACTTGCGCATGATCGTTCACATCAACATTGTGGCGCAAAAAGTATAGCGCTACCGCGCGGTACATGGCCCCGCTATCCACATAAATAAAATGAAGTTTTTTTGCCAAGGCCTTCGCTAAAGTGCTTTTTCCGCACGAAGAATAGCCGTCAATAGCTACAACAATGTTGGTGTTCATATTAACAACTAAGATACAATTTAGTTGGCAGTTTTCAGTTGGCAGTGGGCAAACTTTTAAGACTATTGCCGCAAACTGCCCACTGCAAACTGCCAACTTTCCCTTACCTTTGACCATGAATTTCTCAAAGGCCGACCTGCAAAAAGAAACTTTTTATAAAACATCGCGCAGCGGGGGCAAGGGCGGCCAAAATGTAAATAAGGTATCAAGTAAAGTAGAACTTTTGTTTTCTGTTAACGACTCGGCTTTGTTTACTGAGGAGGAAAAACAACTGCTGAATGAAAAACTACAGGCCCGTTTTAATAAAGACGGCTATGTACAGGTAATTTGCGATGAAGAACGCAGCCAGTATTTAAACAAAGAAAAATCACTGGAGCGTTTGGTTGGGTTGTTAGCCCGGTCGCTACATAAACCTAAAATACGTAAAGCCACCAAACCCAATAAAAAGGCTAAAGCCGAGCGGCTGGAAAACAAAAAAATGCAATCGGTTAAAAAAGAGGGCCGGAAAAAGAATTTCGATATTTAATTAAAGCGGTATATGGCTGTTATTGCCCCCCATTGATGCAGGTAGACCATTATCTTGGTATCATATGTATGAAAGGTGGCATTGAAATCCAGGATCCACCTGTTTGAGGTATAAGTTACACCCAGTTGATTGCTTAAAACAAATGGCTCGGGGGTTTGCAAAACTTCCAGGCTGTTAGGGTCATTATGATTTTCAAACAAGCCACCCTGGATAGTCGCGTCATACGCTATATAGTTAAGCTGGGGCTTATAGTAAAAGAAAAACTCATGCGGATGCAGTGGAGTAACACGGTTGGTTACTATAGCCGTACTTTGTGTACTTGCTGAATTAAATAACTGGTTAAAAGTACCAAACCGGAATAATGGCCCCACGCCCGCGCCGGTAAAACCAGTCCCCAGGTCGGCATAGGCGCTTAATGACATATCTACTCCGTTGGTTCTTGCCAGGAGTTTATTGTACTCGGCAGATAAGTTAAGCTCCGCATCGTTTTTTACCTGGTACTGCCAACCCTGGATATGATAAAAGCCAAATGTATTATGAACAAAATTTTGTACCCCTTCTGCCCCTGAAGCCGGCCCCACCACACCAAGCTGCGCGCTTATTTTAATATTGCTTTCGTCTTTGTATAAGAAATTTAAGGTGGAGCCTACATACAAATAACCGGCAAACGGCCTGTCAATAAATTTGGCGTCGGTTATTACGCCCGATTGGGGATTAAATATTTTTTGCCCAAATTCAAATCCTAATATTTTGTTTTGGAGGAAAGAGCTGTCATTCCCTTTTACTTTTAAGGCATGGCGATAGTAAAAGAACAGCCCGTCGGTATAATAATTATCGGACTCCTGTAACAGGTACGAGTCATTGTCGGATTGTATGCCAATCTCATTGCGGTGTGTTTGCGCGAATACACACGTCACCGTAGACAGGAAGATCAGTAATAGAATTAATTTCAGGTTCATTCAGCTGTTGGCTGCCAAAGATATAATTAAATAATAAAATGTTTTAATTCATTACCGGTTTAACAGCTTCTTTAACAGTAAGGTCAAGCGGTTCGGCCACTTTATCATTTAACAATGCCAGGTTGATCACCTCGCGCATATCGGTTACATAATGAAATTGCAGGTCCGTTATATAACTTTCTTTTATCTCCAGTATATCTTTTTGGTTCGATTTGCATAAAATGATCTCTTTAATATTGGCGCGTTTAGCAGCCAGTATTTTTTCTTTTATGCCGCCTACGGGTAAAACACGGCCCCTCAGGGTAATTTCTCCTGTCATGGCCAGGTGTGGTTTAATTCGGCGTTGCGTAAAAGCCGATGTTAAAGCAGTTAACATGGTTACGCCTGCCGAAGGGCCATCCTTTGGCGTAGCGCCCGCCGGTACGTGTACATGTATATCCCATTGCTCAAACAACTTAGGGTCTATATTAAAATACCCGGCATGAGCGCGCAAATAAGCTAGCGCGATAGTTGCCGATTCTTTCATTACATCGCCCAAACTACCGGTAAGCGTTAAACGCCCTTTTCCGGGACTTAAGCTGGCCTCAATAAATAATATATCGCCGCCTACTGAAGTCCACGCAAGGCCCGTTACCACGCCTGCCACCTCGTTGCCTTCGTAAAGGTCTTTATCAAATATGGGGGTGCCTAATATGGTTTCTACATCTTTTTTGCTTACTACTGTGTTGTATAACTCATCCATGGCAATGTTTTTTGCCACTCCGCGCACTACCGAGCCTATTTTTTTCTCCAAACCACGCACACCCGACTCGCGGGTATAATCTTCTACCAGTTTTTCCAGTATTTCAGGTTTTATGGTGATATCCTTTGCCTTTAAACCATGTGCCTCGCGCTGTTTGGGCACCAGGTGTTGCTTGGCTATTTCAATTTTTTCTTCAATGGTATAACCGCTTACTTCAATAACTTCCATGCGATCAAGCAGGGCGGGTTGTATGCTGCTTAACGAATTGGCGGTGGCGATAAACATTACGTTCGACAGGTCGAAATCCATCTCTATATAATGGTCATAAAAAGTGCTGTTTTGTTCGGGGTCAAGCACTTCCAGCAATGCTGATGAAGGGTCGCCCCTGAAATCATTGCCCACCTTATCTATCTCATCCAAAATAAATACCGGGTTCGCGGCGCCGGCTTTTTTTATCGATTGTATAATGCGCCCCGGCATAGCCCCAATATAAGTTTTACGATGGCCCCTAATTTCCGCCTCATCACGTATGCCACCTAAGGCCATACGTACGTATTTGCGCCCCAGCGCTTTAGCGATCGATTTTCCCAACGATGTTTTCCCAACGCCCGGAGGGCCAACCAGGCAAAGTATGGGTGCTTTCATGTTATGCTTTAGTTTCAGCACCGCCAGGTATTCAATAATGCGGCGCTTTACTTTGTCCAGCCCGAAATGGTCCTTATCCAATACTTTTTGAGCGCGTTTAAGGTCGAAATTATCTTTGGTAAATTCGTTCCAGGGCAGGTCAAGCAATAGTTCCAGGTAATTTATCTGTACAGAGTAATCTGCCGCGGCCGGGTTGGTCCGTGCCAGTTTTTCAACTTCTTTAGTAAAATGATCCTTAACCTCAACGGTCCATTTCTTTTTGGCGGCACGCTGGCGCAGGCTGTCAATTTCCAGGTCGGGCGAATTGCCGCCTAATTCTTCCTGTATGGTTTTTAACTGTTGATTTAAAAAATAATCGCGCTGCTGCTTATCCAGGTCGACACGCACGCGGGTTTGTATCTGGTTCTTTAGCTCCAGCAGCTGCAGCTCCATAGTAAGGTGTTCCAGTACAAGGTTGGCCATATCGCGGCGGTTATTTACCTCCAGCAATTTTTGTTTGGCCATCATGTCGGCATTCATATTTGATGAAATGAAATTCATCAAAAACGAAGTGCTTTCAATATTGCGAATAGCTATGCCCGCCTCGCTGGGTATATTAGGCGAAAGCTGTATAATATTCATGGCCATATCCTTAATGGATGATATCATGGCCTTAAACTCTTTATCTTCTTTTGG
>JABDBW010000104.1:129-5743 GCA_013288485.1 Bacteroidota bacterium | reverse complement strand
TTGTTAAAACCGATAATGATATTTATAAAGAGCTTAAAATATTATTAGATTATCGCGCTTTTCAACAAAGCCAGGTACAGGATAAGTCGAAAGAAACCGAGAATAGTGCTTTAGGTTATATGTACAGCATCAATCAGTTAAGGGACCAACTGGATAAACAAAAAAAATTGGGCGAAGAAAACGCCCGTTTACAGGATAAGGCATCGCTTAATTTTAAAATTATTGTGGTGTTATTGCTTTTTATAATTTTGTTTTTGCTGAGAAATCAAATACGCGCCAAAGAAAAAATTTAAACCAATATCACGTACAAAGTAATACGTATAACGTAGTACCAGTAATACGTATAATAAATCAAATGAAACTAACCATACATGGCGCGGCACGGCAAGTTACCGGAAGCATGCATTTGCTTGAAGTTGGCCAATATAAAATATTAATTGATTGCGGCCTCGATTATGAAAAGGACCGCAGCATACAATCAAACGAAGATTTTCCTTTTGATCCGGCCGCGATAGATGTGGTGGTACTAACCCACGCGCATATTGACCACTCGGGCAACCTGCCCACGCTGGTGCGGTTAGGTTTTAACGGCCAGATATTAGCTACCCCCCCTACTGCCGACCTGACTGAACTTTTGCTGCTCGATTCGGTAAATATATTTATGAGCAAGGCGCATAAAAGCCGTAAACATGGTAAGGGCAAATTTAATACCAACTCCCAGCCCCTATACCTGCAAAAGCATGTAATGGATACTATGGAGCGGTTTGTTACCATCGGCTTTAATAAACCTTTTCGCATTACCGGCGATATTGAGCTAACCTTTATTTCCGTTGGCCATTTGTTAGGGGCTGCTGCCGCTATTTTTAAAATAAACGACCAGGGCATAAAAAAAACCATTGCTTTTACCGGGGATATTGGCCGCAAAAATTACCCTGTGCTGGATGACCCTGAACCCTTACCCCCGGTTGATTTTTTAGTAACAGAATCAACCTATGGCGGGCGGCTTCATAGTAGAGATAAAACCGTTGAACAGGCTTTAGTTGAAGTAATTGATAAATGCTGCATTAAAGAACTAGGGCGCTTAATTATACCGGCATTCAGCATAGGGCGCACACAGTCGCTGGTTTATTCGTTAAATAAAATATTCAGCAGCGGCTTATTGCCGCCGGTAAAGGTGTTTGTTGACAGCCCTATGGCCAGCATGGCTACAAGCATCTTCCGCAAATACCATGAACTGGTGAATAAAGAAGCGCAGGAGTTTTACCGAACCCAAGGCGACGAATTTGAATTTGATAACCTCACTTATATAGAAACATTAAAAGACAGCCGCCAAATATCCAATTATTACGAACCCTGCATCATTATCTCATCGGCGGGTATGCTGGAGGGCGGACGTATACAGGATCATTTGTTTTATAATATTCAAAATTATTACTGTACCATCCTGTTTATTGGTTATTGCGCCAAGGGTACGTTGGGGCATAGGTTATTGCGCGGGGATTCTATAGTCCACATCAAAGACCGCGACCTGGCGGTATATGCCACCATTAAACAAACCGACGTACTAAGCGCCCACGGCGATCACGATGACCTTGTAAACAACGTTAAACAGCAGGATAAAGCAAAACTAAAAAGTGTTTACCTGGTGCATGGGGAAACAACCAGTATGCAGGCGCTAAGTGATGCTTTGGTAGAGGATGGGTACCCGGTGGTTATTCCGGAAAAGGGTGTAAGCTACATATTGTAGACACCCCACCATCCCGCGCGTCATTGCGAACGAGGTACGAGTGTGGCAATCTCTACACGACAGGAAAGCAATAACTTATTAATTTGCAATATGGTATTTAAAAGAGGCGGCTGTGTTTACATCGTAACCAACAAAATGCATACCGTATTATATATCGGTGTTACATCTGATATAGCAGGCAGAATATGGGAGCATAAAAACAAGGCTTACCCTAAAAGCTTTACCGCTAAATATAATTGTAATAAACTGGTTTATTATATCTTCTATCCGAATATTGAAGAGGCCATATCGGCAGAGAAATCACTTAAAGACAGAAGCAGGGCCTATAAAAACCAACTGGTTAGTTCATTAAATCCTGAATGGAAAGATTTGTATGACTTATTCGACGACTAAGCGTTTACCTATCGTGTAGAGATCGCCACGCTACGCTCGCGATGACGCGTGGTAAAGAAAAACAAAAAAGGCACTTAAAGCGCCTTTTTTGTTTTCGTGAAATTCGATTCAATTCGTAAAATTCGTGTTTATTACTTCTTAAAATGCCCTATTATCAAACTCGCCAGCTCAACGCCTATCCGTTCCTGCGCTTCGTTAGTTGCTGCACCGATATGCGGGGTTAATGATATTTTTGGATGTTTTAATATCTCTTCGCGTGG
Organism: Bacteroidota bacterium; assembly: GCA_013288485.1. Lineage (GTDB taxonomy): Bacteria > Bacteroidota > Bacteroidia > Sphingobacteriales > Sphingobacteriaceae > Mucilaginibacter. Next base: position 3,343 of record JABDBW010000104.1, on the reverse strand, counting down.
TGTAGGTTCGTTATCAAATACATCCAATGCCGCGTACGATACTTGTCCACTGTTTAAAGCGTCTACCAGTGCCAGCTCGTCAATTAAGCCGCCACGGGAGATATTTATTAAATGCACACCTTTTTTCATTCGCGCCAATTCATCAGCGCCTATAAGGGCCTTATCAATAAATGGCGTATGCAGGGTAATAAAATCTGCTTCTTTTATAATTTCATCAAGGGTAACCGTTTTTACAGTAACACTAACTTTGGGGCCACCACTGCCTAAAACTATTTCCACTTCGGGGCTGAATGGATAAAGATCATAGGCTATCACATCCATACCCACGCCGATGGCAATTTTAGCCACCTCGCGGCCAATACGGCCAAAGCCAACAATACCCAATTTTTTACCGCGAAGCTCTATGCCTTTGGCATAAGCCTTTTTCAGGTCGTTAAATTTGGTACCACCTTCAACAGGCATTTTACGGTTACTGTCGTACAAAAAACGCACGCCGGTAAACAATTGCGCGAAAACCAGTTCGGCAACTGATAAAGACGATGATGCGGGTGTATTATAAACGCCTATGCCTTTTTCTTTGGCGTAGTCAACGTCAATATTATCAACGCCAACACCACCACGGCCTATCAGTTTTAAATTCGGGCAGGCATCTATCAGCGCTTTGCGTACTTTGGTGGCGCTGCGCACGGTAATGGCATCGTAGTTTTGTAATTTAACAGGTAATTCATCCTGTGGTATGTTGTTAGTATCAACCTCAAAACCGGCATCCTCTAACATCTTTTTCCCGATGGGGTCTATGCCATCGTTAGCTAATATTTTGATCATTGTTTTTGTCATTAGTCATTATGTCATTAGTCATTGGTGCACACGTCATACAAATGACTAATGACCCGTGACCAATAAACTAACCTATTTATTTTTCTCTGCAAACTCCTGCATGGCGTCTATCAGCACGTAAATGCTGGTGATCGGCAACGCGTTATAGATAGAAGCGCGGAAACCGCCAACGCTTCTGTGGCCCTTTATGCCTACTATTCCTTTTTCGTCGCATAGTTTAAGGAACGGTTTTTCATGCTCAGGGTTTTCTGCAACAAAACAAACATTCATATCCGAGCGGTCCTCGACAGCGCAAACTGCTTTGAACAGCGGGTTGCGGTCAATTTCCTCGTATAATACTTTTGATTTAACGGTGTTTTCTTTTTCAATTTCAGCAACTCCACCCTTTGATTTTAACCAGTTAAGGGTTAGCATAGAAACATATATAGCAAACACCGGCGGGGTATTGTACATAGAACCACCTTCAATTTGTGTTTGATAGTTCAACATAGCCGGTATTTTACGGCCCGATTTACCTAAAATATCATCCTTAACAATAACCAGCGTAACACCTGCAGGGCCCATGTTTTTTTGCGCGCCTGCATAGATGATACCAAAATCGGCCACATTAATTTTACGGCTAAATATATCTGACGACATATCACAAACTACCGGCACAGGCGACGGAAAGAATTTATGCAATTGCGTTCCGTAAATAGTGTTGTTTGAGGTGATGTGGAAATAAGCCGCGTCTGCAGGTATGGTAAAATCTTTAGGGATGTAAGTAAAGTTGCTTTCTTTTGATGTAGCAACAATCTCCACTTCGCCAAAATATTTAGCCTCTTTCAATGCCTTATTTGCCCATACACCCGATTCCAGGTAAGCGGCTTTGCCGCCATCGGGCAGCAAGTTGTAAGGCACCATTGCAAATTGAGTGCTTGCGCCTCCTTGTAAAAATAATACCGAGTAGCCTGCCGGAACTGCTAACAATTCCTTCACTAATTTTATGGCTTCATCCAAAACCGCCTCAAATTCGGGCGACCGGTGAGATACCTCTAACAGGGAAAGTCCTGTACCATTAAACTCAATTACCGCGGCAGCTGCCTGCTTTAAAACTTCATGTGGTAAAATCCCGGGACCGGGACCAAAATTATGTTTCATATGATTTGAAAATTGGTATTTGCGCTATATCGAATTAACAACTTCGTATTTTGCTGGGGCAAAGGTAGTTAATTTGACAAAGTTTGTATGGTTTATTTACATTTATTTTAAAAAAATACAATTATTCAATAAAAGCAGTTTTTATTGCAAATATTAAATTAAATCAATTTATTGACCCGCATTTATTACGATTGTAATAACTTTTCGGGATGTTTGAGGCCCGAAATTACCGACGCCGGGTCGGCAGAAGAGAACACCGCGCTGCCCGCCACCAGCACATTCGCGCCCGCCTTTACCAATTTTGCCGCGTTGCTTTGATCTACCCCGCCGTCAACTTCAATATACAAACCGGGATTATGTTGTTCGCTTAATTTTTTAGCCTCTTTTATTTTTGTATAGGTATGTTCAATAAAATGCTGCCCGCCAAACCCGGGGTTTACAGACATGATCAAAACCAGGTCGAGGTCAGCAATAATATCCTGCAGCATAGCAACAGGCGTGTGGGGGTTAAGCGCTACACCTGCCCTGCACCCCAATTCTTTTATAACTTGTATAGTGCGGTGTAAATTGGGGCATGCTTCAAAATGTACGGTTATACCGGCAGCACCCGCGTCTTTAAAACCTTTTAAATAACGGTCGGGGTCAACTATCATTAAATGTACATCAAGGGGCTTTTTAGCATACTTATGGGCCACTTGGGCCACCGGAAAACCAAAGGAGATATTGGGCACAAACAAACCATCCATCACATCAACATGTATCCAATCTGCCTCGCTTTGGTTAAGCATTTCGATATCCCGTTGCAGGTTACCAAAATCGGCAGCTAAAATTGAAGGGGCGATCAAATGGTTGTTGGTCATTGGTCATTAGTCATTAGTCATTGCAAATATAGGTTATTGACAATGCTATTCAAATTAATACCAAATGACCGGTGACTAATGACCAATGACAAAATCAATCACAATTCTGCAGCAGATCGTAATACTTTTTCATTAATACCTCATCGTAATTAATTAATGAATTATGAGCCTCTAAAACCAGTTCGGTTAAAATAGACGCTCCAAGTTTTCCCGCTCCATTGGGTACGGCATTATTAAAGGCTATTAGTTCTTTAACTCGTATTATTTCATACAATAATAGTTGCACCAGGTCGGCTTGCGGGTCCGTAGACTTTCCTTTATTAATTGAATCTAAAGGATTACTTGGTTTTGAAATCATTTCAACTTGATCGGCCTTT
>JABDBW010000104.1:0-119 GCA_013288485.1 Bacteroidota bacterium | reverse complement strand
AAACCTAATAGTCTATATAAAGTTTAAAAAAGTTGATTTTGTTTTAATTTTTAACACTTAATCGAAATAAAATTTCGATTAAACAGCAAAAGCCTTATAATAAGGCTTTTGCTGTTTAA
>JABDBW010000103.1:3228-5750 GCA_013288485.1 Bacteroidota bacterium | reverse complement strand
TTTATTATGCGCCCATAGGGAAAGACTCGGTAAATAGTTTGGTAAGATATTATTGGGATGGCAAAGGTTCGATTGCGGAAAACTCAAAAAAATTGGTATTGAATGTTAAGGTACAACGTTATGAATGCTGCCACGTAGGCGGCGGTATGGTGTTTGATAAAAACAAGAACCTTTACTTAAGCACGGGCGATAATACCTTCTCCCGCGCTTCCGACGGGTTTTCGCCGTTGGATGAACGGCCGGGGAAATCGCCAGAAGATTCGCAAAAAGGCGCGTCAAATACAAACGACCTGCGCGGTAAAATTTTACGCATACATCCCGAACCCGATGGCACTTATACTATCCCTGAGGGAAACCTGTTTGCGAAAGGAACACCAAAAACACGTCCCGAAATTTATACTATGGGCAACCGTAACCCCTGGAGGCTCACTATTGACAGCCGCACCGGCTGGCTATATTGGGGCGAAGTTGGCCCCGACGGGGGCCGGGATGATATGGAACACCGCGGCCCGCAATCGTATGATGAATTTAACCTGGCCAAAAAACCCGGAAACTATGGCTGGCCTTATTTCGTGGCTGATAATAAAGCCTACCGCAAATATGACTTCGCCACCAAAAAATCGGGCGATGCTTTTGACCCGGCGCACCCTTCTAATCATTCACCCAATAATACCGGTATGATTGATCTGCCGCCTGCCGTGCCGGCACTGGTTTGGGAAGGCAAAACCCTCACCAAAGAGTTTCCGTTGCTGGAAAGCGGTGCCGACGCTGCCGTGGGCGGCCCCCTGTATCACCGTGCCGATTTTACAAACCCCAAACGCCCTTTCCCTGATTATTACGAAGGGAAGTGGTTCGTTACCGACTGGGTGCGCGGATGGATAAACATAATAAGCCTGAACGATGACGGAAGCTACAAAAGCATGGAACGTTTTCTGCCCGATCAGCCAAAGCTGCGGGGGCCCATAGATATGAAATTTGGTCCCGAAGGCGACTTGTACGTACTGGAATACGGCAATGGTTATTTTAAAGATAACCCCGAGGCCGAACTGATACGCATAGAGTATAATGGCGGCAACCGCAAACCGCAGGTACAGGCATCGGCCAATAAAACAGCCGGAGCGGTTCCTTTAAAAGTAACGCTCTCATCAGCCGGAACAAAGGACTATGACGAAGGCGATGTATTAACCTATGAGTGGAAAATAACTAAGAACGGTGCCCCGTATAAGATAGTTAAACAACCCGAGGCGCCGGTTACTTTTAAAACTCCGGGCATATATAAAGCCTTATTAACTGTTACCGATTCGAAGGGGGCAAAAAACAGTAAATCGGTTGAGATAAAGGCCGGGAACGAGCCGCCTGTAGTTAAATTTAATATAACAGCAGGCAACTCCAGTTTCTTCTTCCCCGGCAAAAGTATTGAATACAGTGTTAGTGTAGCTGATAAAGAGGATGGCAGCCTTGCCAATAAACATATACTGCCTTCGCGCGTATCTATCAGCGCCAATTATCTTTCAGAAGGATATAATATGACCGCTATCGCTTCCAAACAGGGCAGTGTGGATGCGTCGGCTGAATACGCGGGTGCGATGGGGCTGATCAGCAAAATGGACTGTAAATCATGCCATTCTGTTACCGAAAAAGTAATAGGGCCCGCATTTATACAGGTGGCGCAAAAATACAAAGGCGACCCTGCCGCCCCCGCGCGTTTACTCAAAAAGATCATATCGGGCGGCGCGGGTGTTTGGGGGGACGCCATTATGGCCCCGCACCCTACTCTTGCCGACGCTGATGGCAAAGCCATTGTTAAATACATATTGAGCCTGGCCTACCCACCGCGCCAGGCCAAATCGCTTCCTGTTAATGGAAACTATACCACTATTATACCCGAAGGTGAAAATACCGATGGCAGTTTTATTTTGCGCGCCGCTTATAAAGATAGGGGCACAAAATATGCAGCCGCGCAAACCGGCGAAAGTATTGTTGTTTTGCACGCGCCGCTTGTGCCCGCCTCAAAAGCCAGCGAAATGAAAGATATCAGCTTCAACCTGGATAGTACCTCGGCTTCGGTAAAGGCACCAGGGGCCTGGCTGAAATTTAGCAAAATTGACCTGTCCGGCATCAAAGAAATAAGTATTGCCGATGGTGGTGGCGGAAGGCGGGGCACAGTAGCCACGGGAACAATTGAAGTACATGCCGATTCACCACAGGGCAAATTAATTGGTTCTTTTACAGGAAGTTATACGCCACAGGGCATAAAGATCAGCGTGCCTGATAATTCGGGCTTAGCCGACCTGTATTTTGTTTTTAACGGTTCGCCATTACGCTTAAGCGGCATTAAGTTTAGCGACGGAAATTAGAATATTCAACTTATTAAACATAAATGATCAATGGAAAAACGTCGTGATTTTTTAAAAAAAATGGGGGCATTGGCTGTAAGCTCCGCGCTATTGCCTTCTTTTACTTTCGCACCAAAAAAAGTAAAAAATATAGGTATTCAGAGTATATAAGACAGGGAACACAGG
>JABDBW010000103.1:0-3218 GCA_013288485.1 Bacteroidota bacterium | reverse complement strand
GTTATATACGTTCCGTAAGGAAATGATGGTTGACCCCAAGGGAACCCTAAAAATAATTGCCGACCTCGGAATTAAGCAGGTTGAATCAGCCTCAAGCAATTTGGGCCTGTTTTATGGTTTAAAACCTGCCGAAATGAAACAAACCTGTAACGACCTGGGCATGACCCTTCGCAGCGGCCATACTTCTATCGACAGTAAATGGCAGGACACGATAGCGCAGGCTGCAGAGTCGGGACAGGAATACCTCATCTGTTCAACACTACCTTACCAGGGACAAACTACTGCTAACTATCAAAAAATAGCCGAACGGTTTAATAAGGCCGGCGAAGAATGCAAGGCGGCAAATATTAAATTCGGCTTTCATAATCATAATGCTGAATTTCAGCAGGATAAGGATACCGGCGATGTACTGTATGATGTGCTGCTAAAAAATACCGACCCTAAGCTGGTACACATGGAGATGGACCTGGGTTGGGTACTGGCAGCAGGAAAGGACCCCTTTGAATATTTTAAAAACTATGGTGCCCGTTTCCCGCTATGGCACTTAAAAGATATGAAGGGAAGACGCAGTACTGAATTTGGCAATGGCACATTAGATATAGTGGGCCTGCTTAAACACAGCAAAGATGCCGGTATGAAATATTTCTTCATTGAGCAGGAAGAATACCCCGTTTCTGCCCTGGATAGCATGAAGATCAATATGGCTTATATGGAAAAAGTTGATTATTGATCACAGTAACACCAAATGTATTTATTGAGCCTGTGCTGATGTTTTCGGCACAGGTTCAGTTTGTTTTTTAACCGGGTATAAAGGCTGTAAGGCATGTGCCGCCGGGTTACGCAAATATCTTCTGTAGTTAGTTTTTATAGATAATATAAATTCGTATTCGCTTGAGTTGGCTACCAGGTAATACCCGGGCCGGTATTTTAACATAAAATCGGCCAGGCGCTTGTCTTTTAACCCGGTTACCCGGCCTACCAATATTTTATTAAAGCGGTAATCAATAACATCCTGCTTGTAATCATTATCTATAGTTTCGCGCAAATGCGCGGCGTTACGGCCGCTGCGGCTAAAAGCGTTCCATATAGCGTCAATACCCAGGCCCGCGCCACCGCCTGGCGAAAGTGTTAAAAAATCTTTGTCTGCCAATGGGCCGTAGGCCTTGCTAAAATCACGCCGTTTTGCCATGAGCCTTTTTAGCGGATCCTGCAGGGTATCAAAAATTGAAACTTCTTTAAGTTGAATTGCCTTCCGCTGCAAAAAAATTCCTAGGGGTATATAGTCCAACACTTTTATAGTGTCGGCAAAATGTTCCGACTGTGTAAAGATCAGCTTGTCGCCCGGTTTCGCGGCAATACTGAATACGCCATTCAGGTTATCATAAACAGATAGCCCCGTAGTTAAATTCAATACATTAACCCTTGATAGCCGGTCCTTGCTCTGCGTATCAAACACAATACCCGCTACCGATGTTTCCTGGGCAAACACCTTCGCAGTTAACAAACAAAATATGAGCAGTATTACGGGTTTCATTAAAAAGCCAAAACTAAACGTTTGCATACGTTGCGCGCACTATTTAACAATAATTAACAGGGTTTATTTAGCGATGATCAGTTTCTGGCCGATCTTGATGCTATTATCAGCCATATTATTTAATGCTTTAAGCTCATCAACGGTCAATCCAAAACGTTTAGAAACGTTGTATAGTGTATCGCCTTGCTTAATGGTATATAATTTATTGGTTGGCGTATTTTCAACCAGCGAGTCTTTTATGGCCTTGCCTATGTTTTGATTGATCTGGGTAAGCACCCTGTCCTCCCGTTTAATTTTTTGTAGCTCACCTTCGGGGCGGTCATACTGGTCAAGGTTATATTTTTGTATAATGCCAATGATCAATTGCGGATATTTTGGGTTGGTTGCATACCCGGCTTGTTTTAAGCCATTCGCCCAGCCCTGGTAATCGTTCTTATCCAACTCAAACAGCGCGGCGTAGCGCTTTCTTTTTAAAAATTCGGAGTGGTCGCGGTAGGAGTCTTCGGGCTTATCGTAAACACGAAAACAGTCGTTCACGTTATCATCATCCTTGTAATAGCTTTTGCCCTTCCAGTCGCTGGTACATTTAATGCCGAAATGGTTATTAGCTATCTTTGCCAGGTCGCCGTTGCCGTTACCCGATTCAAATAAACCCTGCGCTAAGGTAATACTGGCCGGGATGCCGTAAGTATTCATTTCCTGTATCGCTATGGTTTTAAAACGGTCAATATAACTGGTTGCTGTAAAAGGTACATAATTGGCAATTGCCTCTTTATTGGCTTTTTGTATGACGGTATTATTTTTATGCGCTTCTTTATTGGTGACGCTGGCTGTTACCGCTTTTTTTCGGGCAGAGCAAGCGCCTAAAAAAACCAAGGCTATCAATAAAAATCCTATAGTTCGCTTTTTCGCTAAATGGAGGTGTTTGGCAAAGATCATTGTGCCAAAATAGGTTTTATTACTGTAATTATTATTTTTGATTTTCTGTTATTTGCGGTTTGTCTTCGGCTTGTTCATCCAGTGTATTTAACTGGTATTTGCGAATGATGGCCAATACCTGCGCGCCCCATTTCTTACTGCCGGCATATCCTCCGTGCTGAATGCCTTTTACCCATTTTTCATAATCCTGCGTGGTAAGGGTTTCTAATAAGTAGCTAAATTGCTGCCGCTGGGTAATAATGCGGGCAAAATCATCAAAAGAATCTAATACCGAATCGTATTTTTTATAAGCTGAGTGTACTTTCTTGTTGTGTTTGTAAAACACGGCGCCACCGCCGCCCTTTACACCAAACTGGTTGTTCAGTTTTTGGGCTATGTTGCTGTTTCCGCAACCCGATTCATGCATGGCTACCCCTAAAATTATGCTCGCGGGTATCCCGGTCTCGTTCATAATACTTATGGCGTTGTCTTTAAACTTTTCGATATAGCTTAATGAAGTGTTTTTTTGGGCGAAACCAGCAAAACAGAAGAACAGCAGCACGGTAATCAGTAAGGTTTTCTTCATAATTATTTTTTTTGGATGAGCAGGAGTCCGTCGCGCACGGGTAAAATTAGTTTTTCAACCCTTGTATCGGCGGCTATCTGGTCATTTAGTTTGCGTATGTTTACGGTATCGGCATCGTTTTCGTTGCCGTATACTTTCCCTTTCCACAAAACATTATCAATTATTATTAATCCTCCGGAT
>JABDBW010000102.1 GCA_013288485.1 Bacteroidota bacterium | reverse complement strand
AACCTGCAAAAAGGCACTATTGATGCCATAATGAATATCCAAAAAAATACGGCCCCGCCTTATTATACCGCAAATATTGAGTACAGCAAAGCATCGGGCGATAAAGAGAATATTTTAAAATCGGCCCTGAACAATATTTTTTTCCAGATCAACACCCACCTGCCCGGCGCGCCGCCGCCTGTAGCCGTAATAAAAGAGGTAGCCGTGCAAAGCCGCGAATATAAAACCATTGATTTTATTTTACCCGGGCAGCTTGGTTTCGCGCTGTTAAGCACAGGTGTTTTCGGTACCGCGTTTGTGTTTTTAAGCCTTCGCTTAACGCTGGTTATTAAACGGTTTTTCGCCACACCGGTAAAACGGTACAGTATTGTAGTTGGCGAGGCTATGGCGCGCATAACCTTCGCGCTCATTGGCGCTTTATTTATTATCTCTATAGGGCATTTGGCTTTTGGTTTTACATTGGTGCATGGATTTGTCACGGTCATCAATATGCTCATACTCTCCTTTATCGGGGTACTCGTTTTTATGGGCTTTGGGTTTACCGTATCGGGTATTGCTAAAAATGAAACTTCAGTACCGCCTATAGCTAACCTGATCACGTTGCCGCAGTTTTTGCTGTCGGGTACGTTTTTCTCCATCAATGTGTTCCCGGCATGGCTGCAGCCCATCAGCAGGACGCTGCCGCTTACCTATTTAAATGATGCCATGCGTAAAGTGGCCTTTGAAGGGGCCAGTCTTGTTGATGTATCGCACCAGATATTGGTCTTGTGTCTTTGGGGCGTGGGGATATATTTTGTTGCGGTGAAAACTTTTAAGTGGGAGTAGATTTGATGTGCACCTGCCTGCCGCAGGCAGGGATGTGCAAATATGCGGATGTGCAAATTTGAAGATCGATTGATTTTATGAGCAAGTTTAAAACTTTCCGGTTGGGTGCAATTTGCGTGGTAATTGCGTTATCATTTCAAACTACGCTATCCCATGCCCAACCCCGTGGTATCCATATCAGCTGGAACGGCCCAAAAGCAGAAACATCAACCACAATGGGTATTACCTGGTTAAATGACAATACCGATAACGGGGTCGTTCAATATGGGCTTAATGCCGGGAATTTAAACCGATCAATAACCGCGACGGAAGCCTATTCAACGGGCGTTAAAACCTATATCAGCAAGGCTACTTTGCAAGGCCTCAAACCGGCCACCTTTTATTTCTATAAAGTAGGCTCCGAAAAAAACGGTTGGAGCGCAGTGTATAAATTTAAAACCGCCCCGATTGAAGGGGATAAGTCGAAAATACTCATCGGCCTTTGGAGCGATACACAGAACAATGGCGGCAATTTAAACTTTGAGCAAACCGATACCATAATCAGGCAATTTGGTAAAAACACGTACGACTTTACCATTCATACCGGCGATATTGTGGAGAATGGCTCCGTTGCCAAAAGCTGGCGCGATTATTTTAACACCGCCCAGCCTGTTAATGCCAGCGCGCCGTTTATGGCTGTACCCGGCAATCATGATGTGGTGAACGATACCGCGTCGCGCATATTTCAGCAGCCCTTCCCTATATTTTATGAGCTGATGAATTTGCCGGGGAGCCAATTGAACTATTCGTACAATTACGGCAACGCGCATTTTATCGCCATTAATTCGGGTTATGCGCAGGGGGCCGAAAAAGTGGGCAAAGTTTTGTTCGCCGAAAATTCGGACGAATACCGATGGCTGGAAGCCGACCTGAAAAGCGCCAGAAGCAATAAAAATATTAAATGGGTAATTATGTATTCGCATTACCCCTTATTTGTTTTCGGGGTGAGCCATATCCAAACCTGGCAAAATCATTTGCAGCCATTGGTTGATAAATACAAGGTCGACCTGTACATAGCCGGTCACCGCCACGTTTACGAAAGGCATAAAGCCATACGCGGCACACAGGTATTTGAACAGCCCGATATGCACGTTTATGATAAGCCACAGGGAACGGTTTATGTTGATAACGGCTCATTCGGCGGCTCATTGCAGGGCCCCGGTGGCTGGGATGTGCCTGATGTGCTGTTTACGCCCAGACAAAAAATATATACTTACTCAACAATGTCCATTGAAGGCAATACTATTGAATATAAAGTGTTTGATAAACAAGGTAACCCGGTTGATCATTTCAAGCTCATTAAAGAGTAACTCTAAGTAATAAAGCTGTTAATCTTAAACTAATTTCCCACTTATTTATTTGAAATTGTATCTTTGGCAAACTAAACGTTTTAAGTGTATTATTTACACTAAGCACAAGAACCTATAAATTGCAAATAAAATGAGTTTAATAATTGATGTTCACGCCCGCCAGATACTCGATTCGCGCGGAAACCCTACTATTGAGGTAGATGTATTAACCGAAAATGGCTATTTGGGCCGCGCCGCCGTACCGTCGGGTGCATCAACCGGTATACACGAGGCTGTTGAATTGCGTGATAATGATAAAGCTGTTTACATGGGGAAAGGCGTTTTAAAAGCCGTTGCCAATGTAAACGATATTATAGCACAAGAACTACAGGGCATTGACGTATTCGATCAGAACAGTATTGATCAACTGATGATCGAATTGGACGGTACACCTAACAAAGGTAAACTGGGCGCCAACGCTATATTAGGTGTTTCGCTTGCTGCCGCCAAAGCAGCCGCGCAGGAAAGTCACCAGCCGCTTTACCGCTATATTGGTGGTGTTAACGCTAATACGCTGCCTATCCCGATGATGAATATTGTTAACGGCGGCTCACATTCCGACGCGCCTATAGCGTTCCAGGAATTTATGATCATGCCGGTTGGCGCATCTTCTTTTTCGGAAGCGTTAAGGTGGGGCACAGAAGTTTTCCATAACCTTAAAAAAATATTGCATGACCGTGGCCTTTCAACCGCCGTTGGCGATGAAGGCGGTTTTGCACCAACTTTTGAAGGCACCGAAGATGGCGTTGAAACCATTTTAAAAGCGATTGAAAAAGCAGGCTACAAACCGGGTGTTGATATATGCCTGGCATTTGATTGTGCCGCTTCTGAGTTTTACAAAGACGGTAAATACGATTATACCAAATTTGAAGGCGAAAAAGGCGCTATCCGCACCAGCGCCCAACAAGCCGAATATTTGGCGCAGTTAGCCGAAAAATACCCGGTTATCTCCATTGAAGATGGTATGGCCGAGGATGACTGGGAAGGCTGGAAATTATTGACCGACAGAATTGGCAACAAAATTCAATTGGTAGGTGATGACCTGTTTGTTACCAACGTAACCCGCCTGCAAAGGGGTATAAATGAAGATATTGCTAACTCTATCCTGGTAAAAGTTAACCAGATAGGTTCATTAACTGAAACTATTAACGCGGTAAGCCTGGCGCAAACCAATGGCTACACTTCGGTAATGAGCCACCGCTCGGGCGAAACGGAAGACGCAACTATTGCTGATTTAGCCGTAGCCTTAAATTGCGGACAAATAAAAACCGGTTCGGCCTCACGGTCTGACAGAATAGCAAAATACAACCAGCTATTGCGTATCGAGGAAGAATTAGGCAGTAACGCTAAATTTATAGGGAAAGATTTTAAGTTTTATAAGAAATAAGCTGAAAGGTAAAAGCAGAAAGCTTAAAGCTATATTAGAGAGCCCCGATTTTTGTCGGGGCTTTTTTTGTCTGAACCATGATTTATTGGAATTTAAAGATTGACCTGATTATTTAAGCGGACAGGAATCATGAAATCCTTTGATCCTGTAAATCATGGTTCGGACAATTGCTCAAATATTCCCCTCTTCCATCTGGAACAGAATTTCCACCGTTGTTTCAAACACTTTAGCCATGCGCAGGGCGAGCAGCGTGGAGGGGGTGAATTTGCCCGTCTCGATGGAGTTAACCGCCTGGCGCGAAATGCCTATTTCTTTGGCAAGGTCGGCTTGTGTCCAGTTTTTTTTGGCCCGTTCAACCTTTATGGTGTTCCTCATGCGGCATATTTCTTTTTGGATATAAAAAACCCGATATAATAGAAAAGCATACAATAAACAATCATTTCGGGATAACCAAACCAATCAAAGTTTGTTATATCGCACATGCTTAGTAAAAACAATACCATTGTAAGCAGTAAGGTTAGTGAAAACCCTATCACTGCCGCTTCAAAATGGATGCGTTGCCTTACCTCGTCCATTGCAGCAATGCCCTTAATATAATTGTAAATAAAAATAGTGAATGTAACAATAGGTATCAGCGCAACGGCAAGCGAAAGTGGCTTCGGCATGGCACCATATTTTAATAATAATAATGCGGCAAAATAAGTTGCTGCCCAAATCAGGGCGAACACGACCGAGCGTCGCCCAAGGTATTGTTTAACTTGTTTCATAATGTTAATTATTTTTTTGATAAAGATAAGTAAACATTTCATATTGTCAAGTAAACATGACAAAATAATTAATTTTTTAAGGAAAGAAAAAAGATAATTGAATTTATTTAGTACATCAACCGCTATCATTACTAATTAACCACCCCAACCGTCATACAACCACCACATTCCATTCCATAGCCACCTCACTCACCATACTTCACAATAAAACCGTATCTTTGCAAAAAATAAATATAATACCCGTTAGCTTTACGGTTTTGATCACCGACAAACTCTTCAGATCCGCTATGCAATCGCGTTAGCACATAATATAAGAAACACAATACATGTCATTCGAAAATTTAAAATTAATTGAGCCAATCCTCAGGGCCCTAAAAACTGAGGGATATACTATACCCACGCCCATACAAGAACAAGCCATACCTATAGTATTACAACACCGCGATCTGCTGGGCTGTGCCCAAACAGGTACCGGTAAAACAGCGGCCTTCGCCATACCTATTTTACAGTTATTGTACCAGGACAGGCTTCAGCATAAAGAACAAAAAACCATAAAGGCCCTTATACTAACCCCAACCCGCGAACTTGCCATACAAATTGACGAAAGCTTTGCAGCTTACGGCAGGCATACCGGTTTAAAACACCTGGTTATTTTCGGTGGGGTATCACAAAACCCGCAAACTGAGGCGCTGCGCAGGGGAGTTGATATTTTAGTGGCTACACCGGGCCGTTTGCTCGATCTGATGAACCAGCGTTATGTTCATTTAGACCATATTAAAATGCTGGTGCTTGACGAAGCCGACCGTATGCTGGATATGGGCTTTGTGCACGATGTTAAAAAGATAATAGCTAAAGTGCCTGCAAAAAGGCAAACGCTGTTTTTTTCGGCGACTATGCCGAACGAGATACAGAACCTGGCCAATTCTATATTAACCAACCCCGAAAAGGTGGAGGTTACGCCACAATCATCAACTGCCGATACCATACAGCAGGAGCTTTATTATGTAGAGAAAAACGACAAGCGGTTATTGCTGGCCCATATACTAAAAGACAGGGATATTAAAACCGCCCTGGTATTTACACGCACCAAACATGGCGCGGATAAGGTAGTAAAGGACCTGGTTAAGATAGGCATTACCGCCGAGGCTATCCACGGCAATAAATCGCAGAACGCGAGGCAGCGGGCTTTGGCTAATTTCAAGAACCGCACTACGCGTGTATTGATAGCTACTGATATTGCCGCGCGCGGTATTGATATTGACGACCTTACCCACGTAATTAATTACGAAATACCCAACATACCCGAAACATACGTGCACCGTATTGGCCGTACAGGCAGGGCAGGAGCAAGCGGCATTGCGCTAACCTTTTGCGACCAGGAAGAAATTGAATTTTTAAAAGATATTCACAAGCTTATTGGCAAACAGGTGCCCGTTAACGAGGAGCATCCTTACCCGATGAGTCCGCAAAGCATAGTTGCTAAATATGCCGAAGGGCAAAGCAAGGGCGGCGGCCAGCGCGGTGGCGGCGGCGGCAATAAACGTGGCCGTGGTTTTGGCAG
>JABDBW010000101.1 GCA_013288485.1 Bacteroidota bacterium | reverse complement strand
CGGTGCGGCGTTTTTAGGCACGATAACAATGCAGCGCACCTTGCCTTTGGGCGTGTTCTTATCGTCCATCCCGCTCTTCTCTGCCGGTAGGGCGTTGAACGGCGTAATAGCAAAAGTTTGCGTATCCATAAAATAATCATAACGGTCAAAGCCGTTCCATGAGGTTTTTTCACCTTCGAATGGCTTAAGTGCCTGAGCGAAAGTTTTGCCGGAGCCTATCAGCAATAAGCAGATGGCTGTAAGCAGAGCGGGTTTAAAATAATTCTTCATTTTTTAGGTTTATTAAAGGTCCAAGTCATGTATCAGTTATTCTTTTTGACAATTTTTTTTGTATTGAAGAGGCGTGTAGCCTGTAATCTTTTTGAAATAGCGATTGAAGTTTGAAAAATGATTAAAGCCACTTTCATAACAAACCTCTGAGATAGATTTATCAGTTTCATTAAGCAGCTTGCAGGCATTTTCAACTCTTATTTCCAACATAAAAACAGAAAAGGTCTTTTTGGTCCTGGATTTGAAATATCTGCAAAATGCATGTTGGGATAAATTTGCCACTTCTGCTATTTCCTCCAATGTAATCCCACTGCTGAAATTAGCAAGGATGTACTGATAGATCGCATTAAGCCGGTTATTCTCGGCTTCGCCCCATGAGAAATCAAAACCTTTGTCTGAAATAATTTTATTGCTTTTTGAAGTTGCAACACAATTCAAAATATTCAACAATAAAATAAGCCGTTGACTGCCCTGTACGTTATATAATTGCTTCATCAATAAACCAACCGAATTTTTTGTTTTTCCGGTAATTTTAAACCCCTGTTTTGATTCGCTGAACAGTTTGACTAATAATTTATTTTCAGGCAGATCATAAAAGGCATCTCCAAAAAGAGATGGAACAAAATGTATTACAGATGCTTCTGCTTTCAAATTTTTATTATTACAATAATATTTTTTATCACAACGAAATAAATGCGGCAGATTACTGCCAAGCAATACCATTTCGCCTGATTTAAATCTTTCTACTTTATTACCGATAAAACTTGTACCCATTCCTTTGTGAATATACACCAGTTCAATTTCAGGATGATAGTGCCATTGGTCATAAAAATAAGGTTCCCTATTTAGCCTAATACTAAATGAATGGTCTGCTTTAAATTGAACCTTTAATAAATGCGGCTTCATAAAATATCAATTGGTCGTGTACGGATATTGTATGTTAAGATAATACAAAAAATATCAATACTAACTCTACTATAAATATGTTACAGAACAGCATTCGACAATCATGGCATCTACGCCTTTCAGGTCTTCAATATCTAGCGCCGTCCCAATTATTTATTAGCCGGTAATTTAGGTTCAATATATCCTTCCGGCTTCTTAGTGTTTTCATAAGTTTTGTTTATCATCGCCAGTTGAAGTTGTTTGGCATTGGTTTTAACGCCACCTTTCGGAACGTCTATACCCGCCACCCATACAATTTCGTTCAATACAAAGCGGCGGTAATTTTCGTTCAGCAATGCCGAATGAAAATCAGAGCCTCCCCAAAGGATACCACGCTGTTTACCTTTTTCGTAAGCCGAGGCGATACCTCTCGGGCTTATAACGCCTTTTGGTGAGCCAATTTCACTCTGGTTAGTTTCAGGCGATTCTCCCATCAGCAGATCGGTACGGTATGGGTCACCCGGAAATATTACCAGCCTCGAAAATATCTCATCTTTATAAACCCAGGGATTAACCCCACGCAAAATGGGATGCTTTTCAGCCGCTTTAATAGGCGTTACCTTCCAGAAACCCAGGGGGTTTTGTGTATAACCCGGGTAGCCTACCTGGCCGAACCATTTGATATAATGATCTCTGATCGGGTAGTAAGCGGGGCTGGGATTCTCGATAGCAATACCCCAGTGTATGATCATAATGCCCATACCTGCAGCCTGAAGGCTGTCTATCTGGTTAAGGTATTTTAGCGTCGCCTTATCATATGCAGTAGCGCCGGCCGGTAATGGCGGAACAAGCGGATGCGTCCGTTTTTGTGAACTGGTAACATTGCTGCATTCAACAATAACGGAGTCTACGCCTTTCAGGTCTTCAATGTCCAGAGTCGCTCTTTCTGCCAAATATTTAGTAATGATCTTTACTCCTTTGATATTGGCTACGCTATCCAGGCAATGCTGCAATACAAGCAGATCCTTTGCCACTTCATGCCTTCCTCCAACGGTAGGTGACGCATGATCCCTGATACCCGACAGGAAATAAATTGTCTTGGTCGGGGTTTGTGCAACTGCAGGCTGCGATACCAATAAACCGGCAAAGGCCAGGATAACTATTATCCCTGCTTTTGCTATGCTGTATTTAATTTTTTTCATTTTAATATTAATTATTTTAATACAAGGTCTGCTGGTTTTAGATTATCAAACGAAGTGTTTATACCTGTCATCTGAAGCCCTTTGGCGTTTGTTTTCACCCCTCCTTTAGGAACTTCTATACCGGCTACCCAAACGATCTCATTCATTATAAAGCGAAGGTAATTTTCATTTAGCAGCGCGGAATGGAAATCCATTCCTCCCCAGAGAATTCCCCTGGCCTTACCTTTTTCATAGGCTGAGGCGATCCCTCTGGGGGCTATAACTCCCATGTTACTTGCAGGCGATTCTCCCATCAGCAGATCTGTGCGGTACGGATCGCCCGGATTTCCTACCATCCGTGAAAATATCTCATCCTTATATACCCATGGATTCACTCCACGCAGAATAGGGTGATTTTCTGAACCTTTAACAGGCGATACTTTCCAGAAACCCAGGGGGTTTTGTGTATAAACTTCTAACGATGTCTGGCCGAACCATTTCATATAGCGCGCGGTAGCCGGAGGGTTTTTTTCAGTAGCGATACCCCAATGGAGTATCATGATACCCATACCTGCCGCCTGTAAGCTGTCTATCTGATCCAGGTAAGCCATTGTAGCCTTATCGTATGTTTTTGCGTCAGCCGGCAAAGGGGGCAGAAGCGGATGTGTCCGCTTTTGTGAGCCGCTTACAGAACTGCATTCAATAATAACTGCATCCACGTCTTTCAGGTCTTCAATATTAAGCGCCGATCTTTCAGCAAGATATTTAGTTACGATCTTCACACCTTTAATATTGGCTACACTGTCGAGGCAGCGCTGCAGTACAAGCATATCTCTCGCTACATCATGCCTTCCCCCAACTGTAGGTGATGCATGATCCCTGATACCCGACAGGAAATAAATAACTTTCGTTTTCTGTTCCTGGGCAAAAGCCCGGTTTGTGCCTGCGGAAAAGCAGGTAAATACAACAGCTAATAATACCAAAAGCATGTTGCAGGCTTTTCTCTGTAAATGGCTCCCCGGATCAGGGAGCATTGGTGTGTTATTGGTCATATTAGTTAATTTTAAGTGAAACAATGGTTCAAATCTCCATTTCCAATTATACTTTATATTACTTTTTTATCTCAGGCAGTGCAAGCACCGTATATCCCCTGAATGTTTCCTCTTCCGACTTGGTTCTATCCGTACGGCCGCTTGTTGAACAGATAACCAGGTACTGGCGCCCTTTATACATATACATGGCGGGCAAGCCATCCGGCTCGCGCGGTAATTTGTACGACCATAAAATATTCCCGTTATTTTCATCATAAGCATATATTTTACCATCTGTGCAGGTAGCAAAAACTAACCCTGTTGAGGTAATGATCATTCCTTTATGCTGCGAACCTTTAGGGACTCCGGTATTTTCACCAAATTTATCGACAGTGCCAAGTGCCCTGTTCCATTTTAATTTACCGGTATTCAGATCGTATGCCGCTATCCCTGACCATGGTGGAGTTAAAAGATCGGGGAAACCTAAACCAAAACCAGTGGTTGAAGCCCCCATATCATAACGGACAGGAGGCGCTACAAACCCTTCAGGATAACCACGTGGCACGCGTACACGGCCCTTATCCTTCACCGGAGCACCGCCCGAAGCTACAACCGGGCCCTCAGGCATTGCCGGCACAGTCGTTTGCACACCTCCTCTGCCGGCGGCACCGCCACGGGCTGTAACGGGTGTCGAAAAAAACTTGTAAAGGTCTATTATTGCCTGATCGCCCAAATGAACAAATGCAGGCATTTGGCCTCTTCCATTATCAAGCAATGTCTCAAAATTTGGAAAGTTAACCCTGTTATTTAAATTAACCAAAGAGGGGCCTATGGCTCCGTTATGGTCAGCGCCGTGGCAAGTTTGGCACTTCTCCGTATAGGCTGCTTGCGCCCTTACTGTTTCGTCTGCCGATAGCGGTATCCTGAGTGCAGCAGGCCGCTCCTTACCTAATTTGTATACCGAAGGGGCTTCCTGGTAGGAGACATAAACTATTCCTTTAACGGGATTGGCGGCAGTATTTCCGTGCAGCGCGCCTCCGTTAGCGCCGGGCATTGTAAAAGTTTCGTATTCGGTTGAAAGCGGTTCAAATATACCTGAACGGCCGGCAGCAAGCCGCTTTAACATGGTGTCGCGCTTACCGGCCGACCAAAGTGGATTAATATCTTTTGTGGTTATAACCTGACGGTTATATGCAGGAACCACGGTTGGGAAAGGCTGGGTGGGCCATGAATGTTCTCCGGGAGTTTTGCTCTGTGTAACCGGGCGCTCTTCTATTGGCCATAAAGGCTTGCCTGTTACCCGGTTGAATACATACAGGAAGCCTTGCTTTGAAGACTGGGCAACTACATCAACTTTCTTGCCGTTATGGGTTACGGTTACCAATTGCGGAGCCGATACAGCATCAAAATCCCACATATCATGGTGCACCATCTGGAAATGCCATATCCGTTTACCGGTGCGTGCATTGAGCGCGATAATACAATTACCAAATAAACCCTGTCCTTCCCGGTCGGCCCCATAATAATCATAAGTAGGCGATCCGGTAGGACAATAAACAATACCTCGTTTGGCATCCACTGAAAACTCGCCCCATGTATTTACCCCGCCGATATAAGTATAGGCTTTTGCGGGCCAGGTATTATAACCAAATTCACCTTCGCGTGGTATGGTATGGAATATCCACTCTTCCCTTCCCGTAATCACATTATATGCCCTGATATCGCCGGGGGTTGAGAAATAGCCCTCGCCGGTTGTTGATCCCAATATAATCAGGTCTTCGAAAACATGAGATGGCGATGTAGATGTAGGGTTGGAGATAGTTGCCGGATCAAGCCCATAACCTTCGGTCAGGTCAACCGAACCATTATCGCCAAATGATAAGATCGATTTCCCGGTTTTAGCGTCAATTTCCTGCAGGGTATTTCCTACGTTAAACAACAAACGGCGATCCTTCCTGTCCTTGCTTTCCCAGTAATTGATGCCTCTTTTTGACCGAGGGTTCAGGTTGGCATGTATCCATATTTCCTTGCCGGTACCAATATCTAACGCCACCAATGAATTGTTCTTGGCCAATACATACATTACATTATCAACAATTACCGGGTTGAACTTAGAAGTACTTACATTATCATTTGCAGAATAGGTCCATGCAACCTCAAGCTGGTTGACATTTTTCTTGGTGATCTGCTTAAAATCAACATATTTTGACTGGTCGTTGCCGCCGCCATACTCTGTCCAGGTTTTATGCTGAGTGCCGCCGGTACTTCCTTTACCCTTGCTTAGCATAGCCGAACTTTCCTGCGCGCTACACCTTAAAGGAACTGACAAGAACACTATTATACCCCCCAAAGTGCAGTATAGGCCTATTAATAACTTGTGTGTTTTCATGAACTTGCTTTTATTCTGGTTAATGTTATTTTAACGGCATACACATACCGGAGTTTCTTATTTTCTTATGTTGGCTGCCACATCTTTCATTACTTGTAAAGCGTTCTCATCAACTGTACCATCTTGATATATTCCCATATTTACGGTAACGGCTCCTCCCTGCTGCATACTCCCTTTAATGTATTTGGTCAACTGGTCTGCC
>JABDBW010000100.1:5558-6228 GCA_013288485.1 Bacteroidota bacterium | reverse complement strand
TGATAGGCGCCTCATCAGAAGATATTAAGTTGAATGCGAGGGTAAAACTTTAACCGCCTAATAATTTATAATAACTTTATAAGCAAGCATGACCATGCTTTTAAAAGAACCGACTATGCAATTAAAAAGATTAGCGTTCCGTACTAAATTTATTTTAGCGTCCATTACGATTTGTTTCATTTTCTTATTAAGCCTATCAGTACAGGCACAAACCAAGACTAAAAAAAAATACGAAGGATGGTCGCAGGCCGCGGGTCCTGACGGTACATGGCAGATTCATGGGCCGGCAGCAACAAATAGTTGGAGCGTATCGCGTAATCAACATGTTTTGTGGCGCACAACGCTTCCAAATGGCGGACAAAGCGGAATCGCTGTTTGGCGAGATCGTATTTTCCTCACAACCTTTGATATTTATAAAGAAGGCGATCCTAAATTCAGCGGCGATATTTTGGGGCATTGTATTGACGCCAAAACAGGCAAAATATTATGGTCTGTAAAGCTTCACGGCCCTACACCAAGCCCTATGCTTTACTCGTATAGCGACGCTACTTCACCTTCGCCTGTTACAGACGGCAAATACGTTTGGTTTACTAATAACAGTGGCGAAATGGGTTGTTGGGATTACAATGGAAGAGAAGTATGGCGGCGGCAATATAAACCCTGGGGGCCT
>JABDBW010000100.1:0-5548 GCA_013288485.1 Bacteroidota bacterium | reverse complement strand
ATTCTTTACGGCGGTGTGATTATTAACGTAGAACCACTTGACGGAAATCCACCTGAAAAGTTTGGCTGGAACTTTTTGCGAGGTATTGACAAACTCACCGGCAAAACCCGTTGGATCGCAGATGATGGTACAACCACCTATTGCACCTCTGTTTTTGGTTATACTGCCGACGGAAAGCCGGCGGTACTGACGGGCCGCGGAGGGCACCATGATGTACCTGAACGCCCCGTTGGCTTATCGCTTGTTGATCTTTCGCCCGGTCATGAAGGCAAAACCCTGTGGCGCTATGTGGCATCCACCGATGCCGATGGCAATCCGCTTAAAGAACCCGGCTCATTGGCTGCACCAACCTGGCAGGTACTTTATACCCTGCATTGGGATAAAAAATATGCTTATTGGTTTAAGCTTAACCCGGTAGAATCACACCTGGTTATTGATAGCCGCACAGGCAAATTGGTACGCGAGCAATCGTTAATTGATCATGTAGATTATCGCCAATGGGACCCGTCGACAAAAAAATACATTGTACATAAGGATGTTAACCTCCGCGATATGCGCGAACTGTCGCCCCGCAGCAAACTTGCGCCTGGCGAAGTGATGCGGGTGCTTCCAGCCTGGCACTGCAATATTGTAGTAAATGGTTATCATTATTTTCTTACCACTGTTGCTCATCGCCGAAACGAGCATCCGCCAAAGGGACGCGCGGGGCCATCTCATTGCGTAGCCAGGGTAAATATTGAAACAGGAAAAGTAGAATACCTTGAAGTTCCGGTAACTGTAATACGGAAACCAGGACTACCCGATTCACTGGTATATGGCATCGCCGTTAACACTACCGCGCTGAACAGCAAAGGACAAGATATTGCTTCTGAGGACCGTTCAAAAACAGACGGCTGGGAAACTCCTGCATTTTGGGGCAGTCCGGTAGCTATAAACGATAAAATATTTTTCACAACAACGCTTGGAATAACTTATGTTATTGATTCGAAAGCGCCTGTGCTGGATGAACATGCATTAATTGCTGTTAATGACCTCGGCCCTTCGGGCGAAACATGGACACTTAACTCCATTAGTTATGATAACGGGCGCATATATCACCGTACACTAAAGGAACTAATTTGTATCGGAAACAAGAAATTCCAGGCTCATTAAAAAATCAACAAACGATATTAATACACCTGAACATTAAAAAAAGCCTTGTAAATCATTGACTTACAAGGCTTTTTTCTTTCAGCGGTGAGGGAGGGATTCGAACCCTCGGTACAGTTTCCCGTACGTCAGTTTAGCAAACTGATCCTTTCGGCCTCTCAGGCACCTCACCTATTTTTAACAAATATTTAATTAAACCCTTTTTTTTCGGGACTGCAAATATAGCAATTAGGCTATGGCATCAAAAAAAAAGTTGCTGGTTTATTGCGTTGATCGGGTGGTTAGTTTAAATCATGATTGTGAATTACATCGCTTAAGTAAGTAATCAACTTAATAACCCCAATCAACCACTCACCAACCCCCTAATAATCAATACGTACGTGATAAATGCTCATCAGCATCCGCTTAAATATGGCTTTTATGGTTTCAATATCTTTCAGCGTAATATTGCTGTCTTTTAGTTGGTTTTGGTCCAGCTTATATTTCACAATACGGTCAACGAGATTACTAATGGATTTTTCGTCGGGTTCTTTCAGCGAACGTGATGCGGCTTCAACCGAATCGGCAAGCATTAAAACACCAGTTTCTTTTGTAAATGGGATAGGCCCCGGATACCTAAAAGTGTTCTCATCAATTATTTTTTCGGGGAAATTCTTCAGGAACGACTGGTAAAAATAATCTACCCGCGTGTTTCCATGGTGCGTTCTTATAAAATTAATAACTACTTCAGGAATATTGGCCTTTTGCGCCATTTCAATTCCCTTATATACATGCCTGATTATAATTTGAGCACTTTCCTCGTAGGGCAATTTATCATGCGGGTTAAACCCGGAGTTTTGGTTCTCCACAAAAAACAACGGGTTCTCCATTTTACCTATATCATGATATAAGGCCCCTGCCCTAACCAGCAATGCATTGCCGCCAATGGTGTAAATAGCATTCTCGGCCAGGTTGGCCACTTGCAACGAATGCTGGAACGTGCCCGGCGCTGTAAAAGCCATTTCACGCAGCAGGGGCGCGTTGGTATTGGTAAGCTCGATCAGGGTAATATCAGAGGTTATGGCAAATATTTTTTCGAACCAATAAATAAGCGGATAAGCCAATAAAGTTAACAGTACACTTACCACAAAGGGCAGAAAATCCATCCAGTCAATATTTACCAAACTGCCTTCTCTGATGAGCGATATACTCAAAAATGAGACAAAATAAGTAAAAGTGATAATAAGTGCCGAGATAAGAAACTGTTCGCGCCTTATCATGTTCTTTATACTGTAAATAGAAACCATGCCCGCGGTAATTTCAAAAAAGGCAAATTCAAAGCTATTGGGTACAAAAAAACCAGCTATAAGTACTACCAGCAAATGTATATTCAGCGCCAAGCGCGTATCAAATAAAATACGGATAATAATAGGCACGATACAATAAGGTATAAAATATAGGTTAAAGGGCAGCTGAAATTTTATCGCCATTGATAGCGTAAACAGCATGGCTGTAACTACAAGCAATATTAAACTCACCAGTCGGTTATCATCATAAATATCGCGCCTGAAAAGGTATAGGAATATCATGAGCAGCGCTATAGCTATAGAAACCAATAAAAACTGTCCCATCAACACCAGTCTTGGGTTGCCATTTGTACGGGCATTATCCTCGAACGCTTTTTTGTATGATTCAAGCTTCTGGTATACCTCATCATTCACTACCGAGCCTTTAGCTATTATTACCTCACCTTTTTGCACCATGCCACGCGTTAACGACAGGTTCTCCAATACTTCTGTTTCCAGCCTTGAGGTTAGCTTATCGTCATATATCACATTGCTTTGAATGCTGTTTTGAAGCAGGCCCAGTAAAAAAGTTTTGTCAATATCTGCATGTTGGCCCAATACCTGGCTGCAATAGGCAAAAGCTGTTTCCCTGGTATATAAATCGGCTGTATTTTTATCTGTTGCTATATTTTTTTCCAAAATGGTTATTGAGTAACTCTGCTGGTTTTGTTGATATTTGGGATTGGGGCTTAAAACACCCTTATCATAAATTTCTTTCAGCAAATTATAACCGGCCAATATATATTCTTCCTTTTGGCTGTCATTTATACCCGCATTATGCCATTTTATTTCCAGGTCGGTCTTAAATCCATCTATTTGTTGCTTGCCAACGTTAGGGTTTAACTGGTATATTGGGGTGATGCTTGCAAGAGCGTTCTTGCGGTCATTTTGAATTTCCTGGGGTGTTTTTAGTATCGCGAAATTATAAGGCGATAGCAGATCCTTCTGGTTCCATATCCGGCCTTTTTCAATTTCGTAGCTAAATTTAGCCTGTTTGGGCAGCGAGTAAACTATCAGGCAAATACTGGCCACCATCATTAAAAACTTAAGGTTACGGGCGTATTTGCGTAATAAAGCCTTTTGACGAGAGGAAGAAAGTGTTGCCATTTATTGAGTTAAGCATCCAAAAATAATATAAGTTTCTGTTATCTGCTTTATTTATGTCTATCAATCGAAATAATACTATGCTTGCATAGTATTATTTCGATTGAAAATTGTAAATTTGCTTAACAAAATCAAACTGATGAAAGAAGTAGTTATCGTATCTGCCACCCGCACTCCTATCGGCAGTTTTGGCGGAGGTTTAGCATCGCTTACGGCAACACAACTGGGTGGTATTGTTATCAAATCGGCAGTAGAAAAGTCAGGGTTGAAACCCGAACATATACAGGAAGTTTTTATGGGTAATGTACTGTCGGCCAATTTAGGGCAGGCGCCCGCTACTCAAGCAGCCATATTTGCCGGTTTACCTTACTTGCCGGCCACTACGGTTAATAAAGTTTGTGCGTCGGGCATGAAAGCTATTATGTTGGCTGCGCAAAGCATCGCGACCGGGCAAAATGATATTGTTGTTGCAGGCGGCATGGAAAGTATGAGCAACGTGCCATATTATTTAGACAAGGCCCGTAACGGCTATAAACTGGGAAACGGCCAGGTCATTGACGGCTTGATTAAAGATGGCCTTTGGGATGTTTATAACGATTATCACATGGGATCGGCAGCAGAATTATGTGCCGTTGAGTGCAATATAAGTCGTGAGGATCAGGATGCGTATGCGATAGAATCGTACAAAAGAACTTTAAAAGCTCAGGCAGAGAGTAAATTCACTGATGAAATTACCCCTGTTGAGTTGCAGGACAAAAAAGGCGGGGTCGTGTCGATAGAAGAAGATGAAGAACCTAAAACCGTAAAATTCGAAAAGATCCCCGCATTAAAACCTGTATTTAAAAAAGACGGTACCGTTACAGCTGCAAATGCCTCCACATTAAATGATGGCGCCGCAGCAATTATATTAATGAGTAAAGAAAAAGCCGACGAAATGGGTATAAAACCCATAGCAAAAGTTATCGCTTATGCCGATACACAGCAAGCGCCCGAATGGTTTACCACAGCGCCGTCAAAAGCAATTCCTTTGGCGTTGCAGCGTGCCGGTTTAGCTATTGACGATATTGATTATTTTGAAATTAACGAAGCATTCTCTGTGGTTTCCATAGCCAATAACCAGGCGCTAAAGCTAGACCCCTCGTGTGTAAATGTTAATGGCGGCGCGGTATCGCTTGGGCATCCGCTGGGTGCTTCGGGTGCGCGTATTATTGTTACTTTGTTAAGTGTATTGCAACAAAACAAGGGCAAATGTGGCGTTGCCGGTATTTGCAATGGCGGCGGTGGCGCAAGCGCAATTGTTATTGAAAATTTACGTTAAGTAAAATTATATATTTATCATAACTGGATCCAATACTTTAACGGTGATAAGAAATTTTCTTTTAGTTATAATTTTCATCCTATTTTGCTGCCATACTTTCGCGCAGCATCCGGATAATGCCGCGCGCATAAAGCAGTTAAATATATACCAGGATACATTAAAACATTTGGGCGTTACTTTTATTAACGATAGCGACGATGTAGCGCGTAAAAATGCCAATTACCAGTTTATAAAAACCCTTAAAAACGCGCTAAAAATACCCAACTCATTCCTTTACCCGTTTGACTCTGTCAAAAGCATCAGTATTACCAACTCGCCCGATAACCTTTTCCGCATATCCAGGTTCTCGACAAATTGCCAGCGGCCATCCTTTAAGCGGTAGCCATTATAGATCATGTCTGGTCCGTATGTTTCAGGTTTGTTCTTTGATTTTATATCAGGGGGGGCCAGTTCATCAAATACAATTAAATGCTGCGAGGCGAGGTATTTTAAATGCATCGACAATTGGCGGGCATATTCAAAAACTACTCTTTTGCGTTGTTTTTTATTGCCGTCAAAAACAGACATCCCCAATACCGGCTTGTCATTTTTGAAAGACAGCACATCAATTACTTTTTTGGTTGATAGTACCGTATTGCCTTTCCAACCCAGC
>JABDBW010000099.1 GCA_013288485.1 Bacteroidota bacterium | reverse complement strand
GATTCACTCGGTTTTTGCAAAGAATTGTATTACAGCAACTTACAGGCATAATGTGATTCAAGTGATTCAAAGTGATTCACTATTTTGTGAATCACTTTGACGGTAAAATTCACCAATAAATTAGTTAAAAAACACCTCAGTTACAAAACTTGCTTTACCGTTTTTAACCGCAATAGCCTTAACTATTAGGTTTGCCCGTACCGGAATTGGCCTGCTGTAAACAGGAGAGGAGATAGTGGGCGCAGACCCATCAAGGGTATAATAAATAGTATTGGGCTCTGTATCGTTGCTTTTTATCTCTATCTGTGTTGATTTTATCCGTTCGATAATGGGGTTGGGTACAATCAGGTTATCCGTAATAGCTGAGGTTGGTTTCTCCAGGTCCTGCATAAATAGTTTATTATCCAGGCGTCCGGTATATACTTCAAACTCGCCGCCATTGGCTATATCATCATAATTTAAATACAGCTTGTTGTACGATCTTTTATTCAGGTTCATGCCCTGTAAGTAAATATCATTACTGCTAACTGATGAGCCTGAATTAAGTATAGTAAACTTTTTACCGTTTTCCAGGTTAATAACCGCTTTTTCAAACTGCGGCAACCCTACCTGGAACTGCTGTTGCCCCGGTGCAATGTTATAGAACCCCAGCGAACTCATCACATACCAGGCAGACATTTGCCCGCAATCATCATTACCTGCAAGTCCGTCAGGTTTACTACTGTATTCCTCATTTAATATCTTGTTGATGTAAAACTGTGTTTTATCAGCCTCGTCAGTAAAATTGAACAGGTAGGCCATGTGGTGGCTTGGCTCGTTGCCATGCGCGTACTGGCCAATTAACCCGGAAATATCAGGCAACCCGGTACCTGTAATCGGGGCAGTTGTGGTAAAAAGCTCATCCAGTTTAGCGGCAAACTGGTCTTTGCCCCCCCATACGGTTTATTAAACCGGTTACATCCTGCGGCACCAGGAAAGTGTATTGCCAGGCATTGCCTTCAACATAATGCCTGTTAACCTCTGCCGGATCAAAGGGTTTATACCAATCGCCGTTGATCCTGGCCTGCATAAAGCCATTATCCTTGTTTTGAACATTTTTCCAATATTGCGCCCGCTGAATGTATTCGGTATATTCCTGCGGTTTATTCAGCATTTTAGCCATTTGGGCAATGCACCAGTCGTCATAGGCATATTCCAAAGTTTTTGAAACAGATTCCTTGTCATCATCGGCCAAAACCAAACCATTCTTGCGATATGAACCAAACCCATACTGGTTATGGTTCACCGCCGACTTCATAGCTGTAAAGGCTTTTTCAGCATCAAAATCTCTTATTCCTTTTGCATAGGCATCAACTATAACAGGTATGGAATGATTGCCTATCATACAAAATGTTTCGTTCGATGCCAGCGGCCATATAGGCAATAAACCATTTTGGTCATACATCGCCAGGAAGCTCTTTATAAAATCGAGCGTACGTTTGCGGTCAATTAATGTTAATAGGGGGTGTTCGGCCCTGAAAGTATCCCATAAAGAAAATACCGTATAATAATTAAACCCCTCAGCAGTATGTATCTTTTGATCAAGGCCCCTGTATTGCCCGTCAACATCACTGTAAACATTTGGCGAAAGCATTACATGATATAGCGCGGTATAAAATATGGTGCGTTTTATTTTTGCATGATCAACCTTAGGTTCCTTTTCTTTTTTAGCAGGAGAGCGGCTATAACCATTCACAGCCATATTTTCGGGTACTTCCTGCGCGTCAGGTTCGCTACTTTCAATTTCTATTTTTGCCAATTCATTATTCCAGGCTGTTTTTGCATTCTTTTGTATTTTTTTAAAGTCGAAATCGGGTATTTCAGCATCAAGGTTTTTTAATGCCCCTTCGGTACTTACAGCTGATATGCCCACTTTTGATAGTACCTCGCCCGGGTTATTAAATTGAATGAACAGCTTGATGTTTTTGCCGTCGGCCCTTTTTATTCCCGGCTGTAACTGATCGTTAACAGCGATGCCATAAGTTTTAAATGCTTTTGAAAATTTAGCATAGAAATACACATATTGGTCTTTTGCCCAGCTTTTCGACTCGCGGAAGCCGCGTATCTCCTGGTCATTTACCACCTCGATCCATGAATTTATTACCTGATCACGGTGCTGCAGGTCAATAATAATATTGGCCTGTTGAGTTGTAGGATAAGTATACCGATGCATACCTGCCCTTATAGTCGCAGTAAGTTCAACACCAATATTGTATTTATCTAACAGGGTTTTGTAATATCCCGGCGATGCTGTTTCATTTTTCTTTTTGAAAGGGGAACTGTAACCGGTGTTTTTAAATTGAGGTTCGCCAGTGGTGGGCATAAATAAAATATCGCAATAATCGGGGATACCCGTACCGCTTAAATGGGTATGCGAAAAGCCATATACAACAGAATCGGTATAGTGATAACCCGAACTGCCATCCCAGCCGTCTAAACGGGTGTCAGGACTTAACTGCACCATACCAAACGGCAACGCCGCGCCTGGGTAAGTATGGCCGTGGCCGCCGGTACCAATAAAAGGATCAACAAACTGGGTGTAATCTTTTTTCCTTTGTGCCGAGAGGGAAAGTGTGAAAAATAAAAAAAAACTAACTAAAAGCAGGGAACGGGGTATTTTTATCACGTTGGGGAATTATTTTTTGAGGCGCAAATTAATAAAGTTTGGCTGATTTATACGTGTTTCTGCAAATCCTTATTCATGATCAGGTTAAAATCGTCGGCATCCTTTAAAAAGGGCATGGCACGCCGCGTTTTAATAACTTCATCGGCAATAATTGAAAAAGTATAGAGATCTTCCTCATCCCTTTTATAGTATACAACATTGCCGTTGGGGTCAATACAGGTTGAATCGCCCGAGTGGTACACGTCATTGCCATCGTGCCCAACGCGGTTAACCCCAATTACATAAGTTTGATTCTCAACTGCCCTGGCGGGTATTAACGTGCGCCAATGCAAAGAGCGGCGTTCGGGCCAATTGGCTATCACCAACAACAGGTCATAGGTTTTGTTCACATTGCGCAGCCATACCGGGAAACGAAGATCATAACAAATAACCGGGCAAATTTTCCAGCCTTTTAATTCAACTATTAATTTTTTGGTGCCGGCGGTATAGGTATGATGTTCATCGCCCATGGCAAATAAGTGCCGTTTATCATAATATTTATAAGTGCCGTCGGGTAGCATCCATATCAGCCGGTTATAATATTTACCTTTTTCTGATATAATAAGGCTGCCGGTTATTACGCAATCGTATTGAATGGCTATTTTATACATCCATTGCATGGTTTTACCATCCATTGGCTCGGCCAGCTCTTTGGCATTCATGGAGAAGCCGGTGTTGAACATTTCCGGCAATATAATAAGGTTGGTTTTTTCGCGTATTCCGGATAGTCGCAAAGCAATGTTTTGCAGGTTTTTATCTGCTTTTTCCCAAAAAAGGTATCCCTGAAATAAAGTGATCTTTAAGTTTTCCATTGCATTTAGTTTCGGCGTTAACTAATATGTATCATCCCTTATCAAAGTTTAAATTCTATTAATCTATTAACGGCATCGTCCAATGTTTCTTGCTTCTTGGCAAAACAAAACCGTAATATACGGTGATCTGTTCCCTGTGTGTAAAAAACCGAAGTTGGTATGCAGGCCACACCAGCTTCTTTAGTTAATCTTAAAGCAAAATCCACATCGCTTTCAATCGTTAAGTGGCCATATTTAACCGATTGAAAATAAGAGCCATATGAAGGTAGTAATTCAAATTTGGTTTGCGCTAATCCTTTTCTGAAATAATCTCTTTTTTTTTCTGAAAAAAAGCAGGCAGGCTTAAATAAGTATCTTCATTTTTTAAATATTCGGCAATACCATATTGCATAGCCGAGTTTACGCTGAATACCAGGAACTGGTGCACTTTTTTAAATTCCTGCATCAAATAAGCAGGGGCGAGGCAATAACCAACCTTCCAGCCGGTAGCGTGAAACAGTTTGCCAAATGAAGCTACAATAAAGCTGCGCTGTGCCAATTCGGGGTAACGCGCCATACTATGATGGGTTTCGCCGTCGTAGATCAAATGCTCATATACCTCATCGCTCAATATCAGTATGTTCTGGTTTTTTACGATGGCGCTTAATTCAGCTATATCTTCTTTGTGCAGGATGGTAGCTGTTGGGTTATGCGGCGAATTCAGTATAATGAGCTTTGTACGGCTGTTTACCAGTTTTTTAACCATGTCCCAGGCAATGCGGTAATAGGGCGGTTCCAGCTCCAGCGATTTTACTATACCGCCCATCAGCTTGATAGCAGGGGCATAGCAATCAAACGCAGGCTCAAATATGATCACCTCATCATTTTGGTGTACAACAGCGCTTATAGCTGTAAATATGGCTTGTGTGCCCCCTGCAGTGATAGTGATCTCGGTATGCGGATCATATTTGGCGCCATGTAGTTTTTGGGTTTTTTTGGCCACCTGTTCGCGCAGGGCAAATACTCCCGCCATGGGCGCGTATTGGTTATGGCCATCCTTCATGGCCTTGTTTACCAGTTCGGTAAGTTCGGATGAGCAATCATAATCAGGATAGCCCTGCGAAAGATTAATAGCCCCAACATCAGCCGCAAGGGCCGACATGGTAGTGAAAATAGTGGTGCCTACCTGTGGTAGTTTGGATACAATGGATGTCATACAGGGCTAAATTAATTAAAAAACCCAAATGCAGGGTATTATGCAAGTGATTCACAAAATAGTGAATCACTTTGAATCACATGAATCACTTTTTGCCTGTAATATGCTGTAATACAATATTTTACAAATATGGGGTGAATCACCTGAATCAGTACAAAAGCTTTAAATAAATATAGTTAAATACTTGTAAATTAATTATATATAATAATTTATCATTTTTGTGAAATTCGGCATGAATCACTTTTATGAATCACCCAATAATAAAGGTTTAGCCACGATGAGTACTTGAATTGCCCCTGACCAAGATTATCTCTTATATTTGATCTGCCATCAAAAATGATTAGCCCAACATGGAACCGGAACAATATCCAAAGCTGTACCTATACCGGCGTATCGTGCAGGCCAAGTTGTTCATTGATAGCCATTACGCTGAGCGTATTGACCTGACCCAGATCGCCGACGAAGCCTGTTTTTCACGGTTCCATTTCAGCCGGCTCTTTAAAAGTTCTTATGGCAAAACGCCGCACCATTATTTAACAAAAGTACGTATGGACAACGCGCAAAAATTATTGGCACAGGGCGTACCTGTATCCGGCGTTTGCTTCAGGGTTGGGTTTGATAGCTCTACCTCTTTTGCGGCACTTTTTAAAAAACACTTTGGCATATCGCCCTCGGTTTACCAGGCCGGGCAGCAAAAAAAACAAGTCCGCATTGCGGCAAATCCGCTCCATGCTGTTCCAAATTGTTTTGCGGAAACATACGGCTGGAAAAAAAGCAATATCCAATAGCTTAAAGTAACTAATTGATGCCATCTTTGATAAAAACAAAACAGCATGATCACTAAAGTAACCCACATGTGTGTGTATGTCCTCGATCAGGACAGCGCATACGATTTTTATGTTAACAAACTGGGCTTTAAAGTACATACCGATGCGCCGATGGGCCCCGGCGCCCGTTGGCTTACGGTAACGCCGCCCGAGCAGCCTGAACTGGAGATCACACTATTCCCGGTAAAGGAAGGTAATATGTTTGATGCGGAAACCGTCCGTACGATGACCGGCCTGGTAAAAAGAGGGATATTCGGTGCGGCGGTATTTACCTGCCAGGACCTGATGGCCACCTACGAGGAGCTGAAAGGCAAAGGCGTGGAATTTAAAAAGGCCCCAACCAAAGAATTCTATGGTTATGAGGCTTTATTCAAAGACGACTCAGGCAATTGGTTTTCTTTATCACAGCTTGATACGGAAAAATGAGAACGATATTTGATGACGACGTGCGCGGGCAAATCATTGGCCGGTTGAATAAACTTACGGCCGAAAACCAACCTTTATGGGGTAAAATGAGCCCGGCACAAATGGTGAAACACAACCGCCTTTGGGAGGAAATGATCCATGAGAATAAGCTGTTCAGTCGCCCATTGATTGGCAGGCTGATCGGTCCGCTGATCCTAAAAAAAGTATTGCGAACACCCGAGTTTCGAAAGAATAGTCCGACCATCCCCGAAATGCTGGTGACCGATGTGGATGTTGACCTGAACGAAGAACGTGGTCAATTGATCGCGCTTCTTAATAGTTATCCCAAATATCACTGGCCCGATAACAGCTTTATTCACCCGTTTTTTGGTAAGATGACCCGCGAGCAGATAGGCAAAATGGCTTACCTGCACCTTGATCATCATCTGAAGCAGTTTGGTGTTTAAGGATTATGGCATTGCTGTCCCTCAGGATCTCCAAAGGGCCCCTGAGGTTGTAAACAGCATTCCACTTTTCTGTCTTCTCAGGGTCTCCAACGGGACCCTGAGAAGACAGACCCTGCAGGAACTGAAAATTTGGTTACAAACTGGCTCCAGCAATA
>JABDBW010000098.1:1096-6759 GCA_013288485.1 Bacteroidota bacterium | reverse complement strand
AGCTCATTAACAAGTTCGCTGCACCCTTTGACAGCTTCGGGCGACGCGCCGCCTTCATTAATAAAAAAGGCTTCGTTATCGGCGGCAAAGTATTTATTAAACAATACCGGCTTGTCACGGTAGCTTTCGCGGTCTGTGAATATCAGGTCCATACCATGCAGGCGGCAAAGAAAAAGGGTATCGTTTTCTACCTGTTCGCCGCGCACTATACCGATAGCTTTAAAGCCAAATTTGGCCGCCGCGGCGGCTGTTGCCAACAAATGATTGGAGTAGGCGCCGCCAAAGGTTACCAGGCGGGTTTTGTTTTCGGCCTGCGCTTGTTTGAGCAGGTATTTCAGCTTGCGCCATTTATTTCCTGATATAATGGGATGTATCAGGTCATCCCTCTTTATAAAAACTTTTAAGCCCTGTTCATCAAACAATTTATCATTTATTTGATGAACAGGGCTAAAAATCTCCAGGTCAATATTCATTAAGCTATTTAGAAGCCTAAACCTACGCCAGCATTAGCCGAATTGTAGCTGCCGCCTACGCTATATGAAGCATAAATACGCAATATCAACAAGTTCAGCTGGAAACCAAAATCGGCACGCATGCTACCGGGTATGCTGGTTTCTGTTATGTGAACCGGGTCTTTTACCACTGTATAAAAAGTGCCTTGTCCCGTACCTGTTGCTTGTATAGGATAATTTCCATATATACCCACATCTGTATTAGCGGTTTGGTAACCTACCGATGCAAATGGCGTAAAGAACAATAGCCTTTTTGAAATAATTGCCTGAACATTTACACCACTAAAAACACCATTCAAATGCTGTGTGCTAAAATCAGCTGTCGGCTGGCCGGGGACCGGGGTGGCACCGGCATCAGGCTGAACACTTAAACCTTTTGTATAAGTAATGCGGTTATAATTTACAGCTATTGCCAGATCAAAGGGTTTCGGAACCTTTTTAGCAAAATCCTGTATAATATCATGTTTAATACCAAAGCCAAACATAGTAACAGAACCTCCGTTACTCCCTAAATTGATGGTAGGTGTAGTGCGGATGGTTATATCGGTATGATGAACCAAACCTATGGTAAGCTGAATATCGGGTGCCGGAACATAATTCTGTATTACACCTTGAGGCATTTTAAAGGATGTGATTTTATTTCCGTTATCATCATTAATACGCAATACCGGTTGTGCACCATTTTTTGTCACCGGCAAATGTTTGGGCAATGTTTGTTGGCGATGAAGCATCAGGTGTTAAATGGCTTGATAAACCGATCTTTGTGACATCAAAAGTTTGTTCGGCAGTAGGTATCTGGGTAACATTCG
This sequence comes from Bacteroidota bacterium, assembly GCA_013288485.1. Classification (GTDB taxonomy): domain Bacteria; phylum Bacteroidota; class Bacteroidia; order Sphingobacteriales; family Sphingobacteriaceae; genus Mucilaginibacter. Next base: position 5,438 of record JABDBW010000098.1, on the reverse strand, counting down.
CCGTAATACGAAGGTCAAAATGTAAAAGTTTTTTTGTAGCAGCGGTATTGTTCCATCCGCTGTTCAATCCAACACCAAAACCTTTGAATAAAGGCTCAGCAAAAGCTTGAACCAGTTTTGTAGCATCGCCCGGGCTTGATTTGATCAGTTGATCAAAGCCGCCGCCGTTATCGCTGCTACTCTGTGCACTTGCCTTGAATGCACCAGTTGTTAAAATTACTAAAGTAATTAGGGAGTAGAGTTTTTTCATAATTTTAAATTAATTCTTAAGGATTTTAAGAATATAAATGTAATATATATTTAGTAATTACCAATATTTAACCGTTAATGTTAATATTTTTCAATGCGCATTTAGCTGAAAAAAACGGCTATTTTTGTGCAAATGATAAAAGAGCCCGATGTATTTGAACAGGATGAACAGGATCTGTATGAGCATCTGCGTATAACGGTTGATAAAGGGCAATCACTGTTACGCATTGATAAATTTTTGATGCACCGGGTTGAAAATGCGTCGCGCAACCGTATTCAAAACGCTATCGACGCGGGCAATGTACTGGTAAATGATAAGGAAATAAAGGCCAGCTACAAGGTAAAGCCGCTTGATGTTATATCGGTTGTGCTGCCTCATCCGCCGCGCGATACCGAAGTATATCCCGAAAACCTGCTGGTTGATATAGTTTATGAAGATGATGATGTACTGGTGGTTAACAAAGCCGCCGGAATGGTGGTTCATCCGGGCTATAATAACTATACGGGCACACTGGTTAACGCGCTGGTTTACCATTTTCAGCAATTACCCACTTTACCGGGTAATGACGGACGGCCCGGACTGGTGCACCGTATTGATAAGGATACTTCGGGTTTATTGCTGATCAGCAAGAATGAGCGGTCTATGACCTACCTGGCCCGGCAGTTTTTTGATCATACCATTACCCGTAAATACATAGCCCTGGTTTGGGGCGACCTGGAGCAAGATGGTACGGTAAGCGGCTATATTGGCCGGAGTGTGAACGACAGGCGGGTAATGTCAATTTATGATGACCCCGAAAAAGGGAAATGGTCTGTCACGCATTATAAAGTTTTAGAGCGGATGAATTATGTTACCCTGGTAGAATGTGAACTGGAAACCGGCCGTACGCACCAGATAAGGGCTCATATGAAGCATATAGGCCACCCCTTGTTCAGTGACGCTACTTATGGGGGCGATAAAATTTTAAAGGGTACGGTTTTTACCAAATACCGGCAATTTGTTGAAAATTGTTTTGCACTGATGCCGCGCCAGGCCCTGCACGCGCAAACGCTTGGATTTACGCATCCGTCAACAAAAAAATATATTCATTTTGAAGCGCCTCTGCCGCAGGATTTTGAATCGGTTTTACAAAAATGGCGTAAATATGTTAAGATAGATAGTTAGATTTGAGACGTGAGATTGGAGATAGCCGACGATTATGCAACATTCAAATACAAAGCCTCAAATCTCATAGCTCATATATCTCATATCCGAATGGCGCCATTATACATCAATTTTAACGGAGAAGTATTACCGGCCGATAGCAAACTGCTTTCGGTAGCTAACCGCGGGTTTAAATATGGCGATGGTTTGTTCGAGAGTATGCGGATGCTTAAAGGTCAGCTAAAATTTGCCGGTATGCATGCCGACCGTTTGCAGCGCGGCATGAAGGCCCTGAAAATGGACGGCTATTCGCAAATGGACGATTATTTTTTAAAGGAGAAAGCCGAACAGTTATCTATCCGCAATAAAGCGAAGAACGGGCGATTGCGGTTAACTGTATACCGCGATTCGGAAGGCTTTTATGCCCCATCACAAAATAAAGCAGGGTATTGCCTGGAATTTCAGCCTGCTGATGATTCGCGTTATGTTTTAAATGAAAAAGGTTTAATTGTTGACCTGTTCACTGATCTGCCCAAGGCCTGCAACTACCTGTCGAACATTAAAACCTGCAACGCGCTCATTTATGTTATGGCGGCCCTCTATAAAACCCAGAATAACCTTGATGAAGTATTTTTGCTTAACCAGAACGGATTTTTATGCGAGGCAGGCAGTTCGAACGTATTTGTATGGTATCAAAATCATTTATATACCCCTGCTTTAAGCGAGGGATGTGTGGAAGGTGTTATGCGGCAGGTAATTATTAATATCGCGCAGAAAAACAATATACCTGTTACCGAAGCGCAAATTAATCCCGAAATTTTATACGAGGCCGACGAGGTTTTTTTAACCAATGCCAGCCGGGGTATACAATGTGTTATGGGTTATGGCATACGCCGATATTTTAACAAGGTGAGCAAAATGCTGCTGGATGAGTTGAATAAATTGTAATCGATGGCGTTATTAATTTATTGTTGATTTTTAACTACATTTGATATAACCATTATTAACACAAGTAAACCTCAAATTTGAACCAATAAAATGAAATCATCATTAACTCTGTTTTGTTGTGCGTTTTTAATTACTACGTCGGCATTTTCACAAAAACTTACCAATAAATGGACATCATTATTAACTGCCGACGGGCGTAATTTTGACGTATTTATAGGTATCCCTCATACAAGCATTACCGACCCTAAATTGGATGGGTGGGATAAAGGCGATGGCATGGACCATGGTACCCCCCTTGGCTTAAATAACGACCCTTTACACGTTTTTACTATTGAGATGGTTGACGGCCAGCCGGTATTGCATATTTCGGGACAGATATTTGGCGGGTACAGCACCAAAGAGGAGTATGGTAACTATCACTTAAAAGTTGAATTTAAATGGGGTGAAAAAAAGTATGCGCCTAAGTTGACGGTGAGACGAGATAACGGCATATTATTTCATGGTAAAGAGCCACGCGACCAGTTTTGGCACGTTTGGTACCGCGCACCCGAATTCCAGGTAGAGGAAGGCAATATGGGCGACCTTTATTCCCTGGCGGGAGTTGGATCGGATGTGCATGCAAGGGTAAAAGATACTGTTACTAAACGAGGCTGGATATATGACCCGGCAGCGCCTTTACACTATTTTGCATCATGGGGGAAACCCGGAGAACCTGCACCACCCAGTAACCTGTCGCATTTAAAAGGTGATTTTGAAAAACCGAATGGCGAATGGAATACTATTGAGCTTTATTGCTATGGCGATAAAGCTGTGTATGTAATTAACGGGCATCCGGATATGATGTTAGAAAATATACGCACTGTGCCAAAGGATGGCAGCCCTACAACCCCGCTTACTAACGGGCATATTCAATTCCAATCAGAAGGTGCAGAAGCTTATTACCGCAATATACAGATAATCAAACTGGATAAAATGCCTGATTTTAAGTTTTAATAAACAAGCATAATTACCCTGCGAGTCATTGCGGGGAACGAAGCAATCTCCATGCCTGTCGGCATAGAGATTGCTTTTTTGTTTTAGAAATAATCTTAAAAAAAATAATTGATTCTTTATTGATTTGCATGTGTAGGGATTGCTTCGTTCCTCGCAATGACGCGCTGAGTAACCTACAATTTCACACCTCTCAAAAATTCCTCAATAGCCATACGTTTCTTACCTTCCAACTGCACGTCGGTAACGCTTATAAAACCATCCTGCGCGGCAAATTTTAAATAGGTTTTATTATCGGTTAAAAAACCGCCGGGTTGTATGCCGGGCTGAGCTAACTGGCAGTCGGCACGGTATATTTTAAATGTTTTCCCGTTAAGCTGCGTAAAGGCCGTGGGGAGCGGGCTTAAACCACGTATAAAGTTGTAAATGTTTTCGGCAGGCTGGTTCCAGTTAATGTTGCAATCTTCTTTAAAAATTTTTGGTGCGGTTTTCAACTCCACATCTTCCGGGATCTGTGTGGTTTGCGGCGATTGGTTATACCGGCCACTTTCAATAGCTTTAACTGTTTTTACTACCAACCCCGCTCCTTTGTTCATTAAACGGTCATGCAATTCGCCCGCGGTTTCGTGGCCTGTAAGGGTTACTTTTTCGGTAAATAATATATCGCCGGTATCAATATCATGTTTCAGGAAGAAAGTAGTAACGCCGCTTTCTTTTTCGCCGTTAATTAACACCCAGTTAAGCGGGGCCGCGCCGCGGTATTGGGGCAGCAGCGAAGCATGTAAATTAATGGTGCCTTTATCGGGCATGTTCCAAACTTCTTCGGGCAGCATACGGAACGCTACCACTACCTGCAGGTCGGCCTGTAATGATCTTAATTCGGCTAAAAATTCGGGGTCTTTTAAATTGGTTGGTTGTAAAATTCGTAAGCCGTTGGCAACAGCATATTGTTTTACAGCCGATTCAGTTATCTTCTGGCCACGCCCGGCGGGTTTATCAGGTGCGGTTATT
>JABDBW010000098.1:0-1086 GCA_013288485.1 Bacteroidota bacterium | reverse complement strand
AATACAATTTTCATGTTGAAAATATAATAATTTAATTTGATAAGTTATGCCTTATCAAATTAAATTGAATGAGAATTGTTTTAATTAAAAAATAACCCGCTATTTTTTATTGATATAATAAATATTTGCGTCTCATAGCCTTGTAAATGCTTAGTGCAGGCTCCCAGCTATGGCGTATTTCTGCCTCACTTTTACCGGCTTCAATTTGTTTTCTAAGCTCTTCGTTACCTGCAAGCTTTGTAAAGTAGGTGTTAAAAAAATGCTGTTTATCGGGGAAAGCCCGGTACAGTTCTATCAGCCATGATAAATTAATATGGCCACTCTTTATAATAATATTGGTATCATAATTTCTCAGGTCTATGCCGTAACAAACCTGTTTTTTTTGCGGTGGTTCCTCACTCATGCCCGGTATGCTCACCGGGGTAAATGAATACCGGTATTTCCCTTTTAATAACGGATGGCCTATCTCCTGGAAAGGGACCAGTGTACCCCGGCCCACACTTAAACTTGTGCCCTCAAACAAACACAAGCTTGGATAAAGTAATACCGATTGATTAGTATTTAAATTAGGCGACGGGTTTACAGGCAGCTGATAGGTTGATGAATGCATATAATTTGCAACCTTAATTATTTTTAATTTACATTGTATATGGTTTTTTAACCAGCCTTCGCCATTTATCATTTGCGCATATTCGGCAATGGTCATGCCGTGTGTAATGGGTACAGGGTGCATACCAACAAACGAGCGATATGCGGTATCTAAAACCGGCCCGTCAACAGTATACCCGTTAGGATTTGGCCTGTCTAATATCATTAGTTCTATGTTATTTTCGGCACAAGCTTCCATCACATAATGCAGGGTAGAGATATAAGTATAAAAGCGGGCGCCTACATCCTGTATATCAAATATAACCAGGTTAATAGTTTCCAGGTCGGCAGGGGTTGGTTTAAAATGCTTGCCGTAAAGCGATATTACCGGCAGGCCGGTTTTGGGGTCAACACTATCATCAACTACCGCCCCGTTACTTGCATTGCCCCTGAAACCATGTTCGGGACCAAATATTTTTTTTATGGTTAAACCCAGCT
>JABDBW010000097.1:2938-6911 GCA_013288485.1 Bacteroidota bacterium | reverse complement strand
CCCGGGCACCGCCATGGCGCTTGCACCTGTTGGGCATGTGCTCTGGACAGAGTTTATTAATTTTAATCCTAAAAACCCTGATTGGGCAAACCGCGACCGGTTTATATTATCAGCGGGGCACGCCTGTATTTTGCAATACAACTTTTTACATTTGCTTGGTTATGATATTTCATTGGATGATATTAAACAATTTCGCCAGCTGCACAGCAAAACTGCCGGCCACCCCGAATATGGCCTATGCCCCGGTATTGACGTAACAACCGGCCCGTTGGGACAAGGTTTTGCAAACGGCGTAGGTTTTGCCATTGCTCAAAAACATTTGGCGGGCTATTATAACAAGCCCGGTTTCGACTTGTTTAATTATCACATTTACGCTATTTGCAGCGATGGTGATATGATGGAAGGTGTAACATCAGAAGCCGCTTCATTAGCGGGTCATTTGGAGTTAGGGAATTTGATATACATATATGATGATAATAAAATATCCATAGAAGGCAGTACAGATATCACTTTTAACGAAAGTGTAGACGACCGCTTTAAAGCATACGGCTGGCACGTTCAGTTTGTTGATGACGCCAACGATATCCACGCCATAGCTTTAGCCTTGCGTAATGCCAAAGCCGAAACACAAAAACCATCATTAATAGGGGTGCGTTCATTAATTGCTTATGGTAGCCCTAATAAATCGGGTACAGCAGGCTCCCACGGATCGCCGCTTGGGGCCGATGAGGTTAAACTGGTTAAAGAATTTTTTGGCTTCGACCCCGAAAAATCATTCTATGTACCTAAGGAAGTAGAGGAATATTATAAGAAATCGGGCGAGCGGGGTATTGGTTACGAGCAAAAATGGAACGAGCTGTTTGCGGCGTATGCCGAAAAATTTCCCGAATTAGCTGCCGAGTATGAAGCCGCCAGCAAGGGCAAACTGCCCAAGGGCTGGTTAGCTAAAATACCTGTATTTAAGGGCTCCGACCCTAAAATGGCAACCCGTATGGCGTCGGGCAAAGTGTTGAATGCTATTGCAGGCAGCTTTCCGCATTTAATTGGCGGCGCGGCCGACCTGGCGCCATCAACAGAAACTAATTTAAAAGAATCAGACTCATTTACTTCCGAAAACCGTAACGGGCGTAATTTCCATTTCGGTATCCGCGAACACGCGATGGGTTCTGCTTTAAATGGCATGGCATTAACCAAGGGGGTGAAACCTTTTGGCGCAACGTTCCTGATGTTCTCTGAATATATGCGCCCGCCCATCCGTTTGGCGGCCATTATGAAGATAAGCCCGATATTTGTTTATACGCATGACAGTATTGGCTTAGGCGAAGATGGTACCACCCACCAGCCTGTTGAGCAGTTGATATCTTTAAGGTCTATACCCAATATTACGGTTATACGCCCGGCTGACGCCAACGAAACGGCGCACGCCTGGCGCGTTGCTATTGAAAAAACAGGCGGCCCTACGGTACTTGTATTTACCCGCCAGGGATTGCCAATTTTAGACCAGGATAAATATGGCAGCGCGGCCGGATTGGAGAAGGGCGCTTATATCCTTTCAGATTCTGATAAAACGCCCCAAATTATATTAATGGCAACCGGATCAGAAGTAGCATTGATTATGGACGCACAGGCTAAACTGAAAGAAGAAGGCATTGCCGCACGAGTGGTAAGTATGCCATCGTGGGAGCTGTTTGAAAAGCAGGATGCCGCTTATAAAGAGAAGGTGTTCCCGAAAGCGATCAGGAAACGTTTGGCCGTTGAAATGGCCTCACCGCTTGGCTGGCAAAAATATACCACCGATGAAGGTGATACTTTATGTATGACCACTTTCGGCGAATCGGCCCCGGCAGAAGACCTGTATAAGTTTTTCGGGTTTACAGTTGATAATGTAGTTGCAAAAGCTAAAAAGCTTTTGAAGTAATAAGTGATGAGTTTTGAGTTAATACCCAATACGCTAAACTCACTGCTCATAACTCCAAACTCAGAACAATGAAAATAGGCATAGCGGCAGATCACGGTGGTTTTGAATTAAAAGAGATCGTACATCCCTTTTTAATTTCGCTTGGCCATGAGGTAAAAGATTTTGGCGCCTATACTTTAAATAACGGCGACGATTACCCGGATTATGTTATCCCCCTGGCCAAAGCAGTAGCTGCCGGCGAGGTGGAGCGCGGCATTGCTATTTGTGGCAGCGGTGTTGGCGCGGCAGTAGCGGTAAATAAAATTACCGGGGTTAGGGGATGTTTGATAAATGATCATTTTTCCGCGCACCAGGGTGTGGAAGATGATAACCTGAACATACTTTGCCTGGGCGGGCGCGTTACCGGTTATATGGCCGCCGAAGAATTGATAATAGCGTTTTTAAATGCTCAATTTACCGGACTTGAGCGCCATATGCGCAGATTAAATAAAGTTCATGAACTTGAAAAATAATAACCTGTCATTCTGAGCGATAGCGAAGAATCTTCAACAAGCGATAAGCATGGCGAACAAGATGCTTCGCCATCGCTCAGCATGACAAAAAAGAAAAATAAATAGTAGATAGAAAAATTAAATAATCCGATCATGGAAACCAATAAAGTAAAACAAATACATAGTTTCGGCCAGAGCATCTGGCTTGATTTTATAGACCGTGCTATCATCGGCAACGGCAAACTTAAGGCGTTGATAGATGATGACGGAATAAGGGGCGTAACCTCTAACCCCGCCATTTTTGAAAAAGCGATAAGCAGCAGCGATCTGTATGATGATGATATAGCCGTACTTTCAGAAAGCGATAAAACCAACGAAGAAATATTTTTCGGCCTGGCTATTAAAGATATTCAAAACGCGTGCGACCTGTTTAAAGGCGTATATAACGAAGCGCCAAAAGGCGGCGACGGTTATGTAAGTTTAGAAGTATCGCCGTTTTTGGCTTTAGATACCGAAGGCACTACCAAACAAGCCGCACAGCTTTGGAAACAAGTTAACCGCGACAACGTAATGATAAAGATCCCAGGAACACAACCGGGTTTAGAAGCTATCCGCAGATCGATCGCGCAAGGTATCAACATTAATGTAACGCTGCTGTTTGGTTTGCCACGTTATGAGGAAGTAACCGAAGCCTATATTTCAGGATTAGAAGACCATTTAGCGGCGGGCCATTCTATCGGTCATATTTCATCGGTAGCCAGTTTCTTTTTGAGCCGTATTGATGTATTGGTTGACCCTATGCTCGACGCAAAAGGCCTGGGCGACCTGAAGGGCGAGATCGCTATCGCGTCGGCAAAAAAAGCTTATGAAATTTATAAAAGAGTGTTCAGCGGTCCGCGCTGGGAAAAACTGGCGGCGCAGGGCGCTAAACCGCAGCGTTTGCTATGGGCAAGCACCAGCAGCAAGAACCCCGCATTTAAAGATACCAAATATGTAGAGGCCCTGATTGGCGCTGATACCGTTGATACTGTTCCATTGGAAACTATTGAAGCGTTCCGCGATCATGGCATTGCGGCCAATACCCTGGAACAAGGTTTGGATAAAGCTACTGAAGCCTTAAACAGGCTGAAAGCGGCGGGTATTGATATTGACCAGATAACCCAGCAATTAGAAGATGAGGGTATTGAGAAATTTAATAAACCGTTCGAAACCTTATTAAAAGCTATAGACGATCAAAAAAGCAAGGTAAAATAAGCTCCGTAATGGAAACCAATAACCTTAAAATTCTTTTTTTCGACATCGGCGGCGTAATCCTCAGCAATGGCTGGGGGCATGAATCGCGCAAGCTGGCCGCCGAAAAATTCGGCCTGGATTACGAAGAAGTAAATGCGCTGCATAACTTCATATTCAACGTATACGAAATTGGCAGCATTACGCTGGACGAATACCTGGATACCGTAATATTTAACCATCCGCGCGAGTTTGCAAGGGAAGACTTTAAGGAGTTTATTTACCAGCGATCTGTTGAACTGCCAACATTGGAATGGTTAAAAAAATGGAAAAA
>JABDBW010000097.1:0-2928 GCA_013288485.1 Bacteroidota bacterium | reverse complement strand
TTTCTATCAATAATGAAGGCAAGGAATTGAATGATTACCGGGTAAAAAAGTTTAAACTTCATGATTTTTTTGATGCTTTTGTGTCGTCATGCGAGGTTAAAATGCGCAAACCCGATCCCGGTATCTGGAAGCTGGCGATGGGTATAGCGCAGGTACAACCCAACCAATGTGTTTATTTTGACGACCGCATTATGTTTGTAAACGCGGCACAAAAATTGGGAATTAAGTCTTTTCTGCATACTGATTTAGAATCGACAAAAAAAATACTGCAACAATTAAAAGAAGAGAACCAACAATTGATATGAGCACACCAGATAAATACGATTTCGGCATGATAGGCCTGGGCACTATGGGCCGTAACTTACTGCTAAACATGGGCGACCACGGCGTAAAAGGCGCGGGGTTTGATAAAGACGCGTCGAAAGGCGCTTTATTAGAGCAGGAAAGCAAACACGGCAACCTGAAAGGTTTTAGCGATGTAAAAGAGTTTACAGCCAGTCTGAACAGCCCGAAAGCCATTATGATGCTGGTGCCTGCCGGTAAAATTGTTGATGATGTAATTGAAGAATTATTGCCGCTTTTAGCTAAAGGCGATATTTTAATTGACGGCGGCAACTCGCACTTTACCGATACCAACCGCCGGGTTGATTACCTGGAATCAAAAGGGTTTCATTTCTTCGGTATGGGTATATCAGGCGGCGAAGAAGGCGCGCGCAAGGGCCCCAGCATGATGCCGGGCGGTGATAAAGATGCCTATAATGTAATGAAGCCTATATTAGAGTCGATAGCGGCTAAGGTTGACGGCGCTCCGTGTGTTACCTACATCGGGCCGGGCGCGTCGGGCCATTTTGTTAAAATGGTGCATAATGGCATTGAGTACGGGCTGATGCAGTTAATTGCCGAAACCTACGAGATATTAAAGAAAGGATTAAAGCTGGATAACGAAGCCATCGGTAAAATATTTACCAAATGGAACGAGGGCAGGCTGAAATCGTTCCTGATGGAAGTGACAAGGGATATATTTAATTATAAAGCGCCGGGGACCGATCATTTATTATTAGATGATATTAAGGACGAGGCCAGGGCAAAAGGGACCGGTAAATGGACCTCGCAGGTGGCCATGGACCTGCAGGCCCCCATACCAACCATTGATACCGCAGTAGCCAACCGCGACCTTTCGAAATACAAAGCGTTAAGAGAAAGAGCGGCGGCTTTGTACAGCAAGGGCGAAATTCAGTTAACTGTTGATGCAGACCAATTCATTGTCGAATTAGAGCAGGCGTTCTATTTCGCCATGATCATATCCTACGCCCAGGGAATGCACCTGCTGGCAAGGGCATCCGAAGAATATAACTATGGGCTTAAGCTGGGCGAAATAGCGAAGATATGGCGCGGCGGCTGCATTATCCGTTCGGAGTTTTTGAATGATATATTTAACGCCTATCAAAAAGATGCCAAACTGGAGCATTTATTACTGGATGCAGGCGTACAAAAAATTGTAGAGGCTGCTGTGCCGGGTATACGTTCGGTGGTGTCAAAAAGTACGGCAGCCGGTGTCGCGGCCCCGGCCTACGCGGCATCATTGGGTTATTTCGACGCCTTCCGCAGTGCAAGGATGCCTTCAAATTTAATACAGGCGCAGCGCGATTATTTTGGCGCACATACTTATGAACTGATAGGTAAAGAAGGAACTTTCCATACCCAATGGGTAACTAAAAACTAATAGTAAAAAGAAGCAAAACAACATCATGTCAATAGCAACATCAGAACCAACTATATTCGTCATATTCGGTGGCACCGGCGATCTGAATGCCCGTAAACTGGCCCCTGCCTTATATAATTTATTTTTGGATGGTTGGTTACCAAAACAATTTTCCATCATTGGTACGGGCCGTACCCAGCTTACTGATGAATCGTTCAGGGAGAACCTGTTGAACGATATTAACCAGTTTTCGCGCAGCGGAAAAGCGGTAAAGGGAAAATGGGATGAGTTTTCTAAAAATGTTTTTTACCAGGTATCAGACGCTAAAGACGCGGAAACCTATAAAGAATTTGGCAAACGTATAGACGCGCATAACGCAGAGTGGAAAACCAAGGCGAATGTGATCTATTACCTGGCGGTTGCCCCTGATTTTTTCCCTATTATCGCTTCCAATATTGCTAAGGCGAAACTGGCTGATGATCCCGAAAAAACAAGGATCGTAATTGAGAAACCATTCGGTCATGACCTGGAATCGGCAAAAGCACTAAATAAGCTGCTGGCCGGTATTTTTTCTGAAAAACAAATATACCGCATTGACCATTACCTGGGTAAAGAAACCGTACAAAACATTATGGCCTTCCGGTTCGCCAATTCCATACTGGAACCCATTTGGAACCGCAACTATATTGAACATGTGCAAATTTCGGTTACCGAACAATTGGGTGTTGAAGACCGTGGCCCGTATTACGAGGGGGCAGGCGCTTTACGCGATATGATACAAAACCACCTGCTGCAACTGCTTTGCTTTATAGCCATGGAAACCCCTATCAGCTTTAGTGCCGATGAGGTGCGTAACCGTAAGGTGGATGTGTTGAGGGCCATGAGGCCCTTCACTCCTGATGATGTGCGCATGTCGGCGGTGCGTGGCCAATACGGCCACGGATGGATGGAAGGTGTAGAAGTGCCGGGTTACCGCAAGGAGAAAAATGTTGCCCCCGATTCAAATACAGAAACCTTTGCCGCTGTAAAATTCTTTGTAGATAACTGGCGCTGGCATAGCGTACCTTTTTATGTACGTACCGGCAAACGTATGCACCAAACAGCATCAACCATCACCATACAATTCCGGGATGTGCCGCATTTGGTTTTCCCAAAGGAAGCTACCGAAAGCTGGCAGCAAAACAGGCTCATCATCAGCATACAGCCCGAAATGAGCATCCGCTTGC
>JABDBW010000096.1 GCA_013288485.1 Bacteroidota bacterium | reverse complement strand
CAATTAATCAAATTTATATCGTTGGAACCACTTATCGTTAAGCGTAAAGCCTAAGTGCAGGTTAATATAATTTTCTTTAACAAGGCCATTATTTAATGTTCCGCGTTGACCTATCTCGGCAGAGAAATTGATTTTATAAAAACTGGTATTAGCGGCGCGAAGCGGCATACCAAACCCAAAAGTGATAGCTGTTGATTTAATTTGTGTACTCCCGGTGCCCGAAGGGTTAGCGATATTAAAATAAGTTTGATCGAATATTGCTCCTAAACGGTAATCAACTGTTGACCAGTAGTTAAATGAGTTTACGTTTGGTGTATATTGCCCCCCTATATTTAAGGTTGAACTGTTTGCCATGCCTTGATTTACTCCCCCTATACTCAGATCGGCCCAATGCCCGGTGCTATAGTCGGCGCCAACTAAAAAGCTCTGGTCTTTTTGATAGGATATGCCAAAGTGATTAATTTGGGGCAACTGTATTTTAGCTTTAGTGCTTTGGTTATCTACTATCGTATCGGCAGGAAGGTTTGTGACTCCAGTGGAGGCGTCGATTGAATATTGACTAACGATGTAACTGCTTTGCGAATTCATCTGGGACTTTAAAGAACCGGAGTAAGCCAAAATAATATGCCGTGTTAATGAAAGGTCTATAACGTATTGGGCGCCCACATCAAAATTTATGCCTCCAACGGCATTATCCTGTTCAATTCTTGAATTTAATGTGCTGCTAAGTGTGGGGATCTCTGTTGATTGATAATGTTTCAAATCACCAAATATGTACGACATATTGACACCAAGCAATAAATGCCTGGCCACAGTAAAACCATAGCCTATATATGCTTTTGATAAAGCACCCTCGCCGCTATAAAGGTAATTAACCGCGTTCGTATCAACAGATGATCCTGTTCCGAAGTTTTTAATGGTTTGCCTGTAATTATAGCCCACCTCGCTGTAAGGCATCAAGCCAAAACTAACTGCCGACTTGCTTGAAACAGGTATAGCAAAAGTGATATGGCTTAACCTGAAATTTTCATTTCTCTGTGATGACTGTCCTGTTTGGCTTAAAAAGACAGTATTATTATAAAGGCCGGCATCAATTGTGGTAACACGTATTGCCCCGTATGAAGCCGGGTTAAGCGGGTTTATATTATTAAATCCATTTATTTGGTTAAGAGCAGTGCCAATACCACCCATAGCAATATTTTGAGGCAGTAACAGGGGGGTAAGATCGCCTAAACCATATTGTGAATATGGAGAACTGGTAGTTGCCGTTGATTGCGATCTGGCCTCAAATACCACAACAGCCAATAAAAATGTTATAAAAAACTTAGTATATTTAATCATTATGCTTTTGTATAGCTGCGTTTAATCCTTTTAGAACCAGGTGGGGCTCAATTTTTATACAGGGGGCAAAGATGCTATTTTTCAATAGAGTATCAAAAAAAATACTGTCGCCACCGGTAAGTATGATGTTTAATTCATTTTTATTTTTCGAATAGCTTTCAATAAAGCCACTCAATTCAAATTTAACCCCGTTTTGCACCCCCGACAACATGGCGGTTTCTGTATCATCGCCACTATTGCTTTCAAAAATTTTATCCGTATTAACCAGGGGCAGGCTTGAAGTATAATGGTTCAGCGCATTATAACGCATATTTACTCCCGGCGATATGCTTCCGCCAAAATAATTTCCGCCGGCATCTATCCAATCATAAGTTATACAGGTGCCGCCATCAATCACCAGGTTATTTTTACCGGGATATAAATAATTCGCACCTATAACGGCAGCCAGCCTGTCAAGTCCGAGTGTATGTGGTGTGCGATAATGGTTATGAATACCTCTGGTCATTCCGGCATTAAAATAAATTATTTGTGCTTTTTCCTTCAATCCGGCTTCCCATTCTTCGCGGGTATTTTTTACTGATGATATGATGGTTTTGTCAATTGGATAGGTAGCTAAAAAATTATCCAGTATGTTAGTATTAAGCGTTTTATAATGTTCTGTATAAATTAATTCGTCCTGCTCAAATATGGCTGCTTTAGTATAGGTATTGCCGATATCGATAACCAAACGGGCCATCAGGCTTTAACCATTGATAATATAGATTCAAAAATTGCAAGCCCGTCCTCATTAGCTAATAACGCATCAGCAGCGCGTTCGGGATGTGGCATAAAGCCAAATACATTCCGACCGCTGTTACATATCCCCGCTATGTTTTCCATTGATCCATTGGGATTTGCTTCCGTGGTAATATTACCGGCTTCATCGCAATATCTGAACAATACCTGGTCATTATCATTTAATGCTTTTAACACCCCTGCATCAGCAAAATAATTGCCTTCGCCATGCGCTATAGGTATTTTCAAGGCCCGCTCCTGGTTAATTTGCGCAGTAATAAGCGAATTACTTGTTTGCGGCTTCATGTAAATATTACGGCAAATAAACTTACGGTTACTGTTATGCAGCAAAGCGCCGGGCAATAAACCGGCTTCTGCCAGTATCTGGAAACCATTACATACCCCCATTACATAACCGCCTTTGGCCGCAAACTGTATCACTTCCTGCATAATTGGCGAGAAACGGGCTATAGCGCCCGAGCGAAGATAATCGCCGAATGAAAAGCCGCCGGGCAATATAATGAAGTCGGCCCCTTGCAGATCATGATCTTTATGCCATAGGCGAACCACCTGCTGCCCCATTATTTTATCTAATACATGAATGATATCTTCATCACAATTAGACCCCGGAAATATAACTACGCCAAACTTCATGCTACAAAACTAATATAACGCCTCAAATTTGAACGAATGTAAAAGTTAAAAAGTGTTAAACTGGAAATAAACTATGCTGATAAGCAGTAAAAAAAACAAACTTTCATAAAACCACCGCGCGTTGGCATATAAAAAATAATAGGCAAAGTAGATGGATACCGGAATTACGCACAATAAAAAATGGGTTAAACTGAAGTCGGCCTTCACATAAAATGCTAATCCGGCTATTAAAAACACCATAAACAATAACTGGAATGACTTGCGCACCTGTACGTAACTTCTGAAAAATATTTGCCTGATCTTAAAAATACAAAGTATAGCTATAAGTATAACCGGAATAAGTACCAGGTAATTATAATTATTGATGTTAACGCGCGAAGGGAATTTGGTGGCCAATGGCATCCATATAGTATAAAACGTGGCTAAGTTTCCCTTTAGATAGTAAAACACAGCTAAGAAGAAAAATATAGTAATATAACCCATTATACCGCTTACCCATTCGCGCCAGTAAAAGGGCTTAAAAATTACTAAGGCGGCCCATATAGCTAAAAACATATAAATAAAAGGCAGGTAAATTAACGACCCTATGGCTACTATCATTCCCAGGTCGTACGCCGTTGATTTGGCATCATCCGCTTTATAAAGGCTGAATAGTTTATGCAGCATGGCTATTAACAAAAAATTGCATACAAGGGGCGCGCTTAATACCAAAAATGGGGTAAACAAACCCGAAAGCGTAATATATAGTAGGGCGGGTAAATAACTGGGTTTGCTTAATAAACTATACTGGTTAACTAACCGGTTAAGCGCTAATGCCTGTATAAACACCAATACTCCAGCCAGGAATATATTAAGTGGCGCTGATAGCACGTATGTATTAGCTCCTGACGGCCATAACCGGGCAAATGGTTCAATAAAGGTAAATGGTATAGTGGCAGGGGCATGGTAAACATAACCTATACGCAGCGCGAACAATAAAACAGCCAGCCATAAAATATTAAGCGGGTTATAAGTTCTGAATATGTTTATCATGAGCGCAATATTAGCAGAAAAATGGGTGATGTTGAAATATGCCTGCCACTATCTTGCATACCTGTTAACCATATCATGCACTATTTGCGCGGCCTCGTCGGGGAAATCAACCCATACCCGGTTATCCTCTTTTATCCATCGGTTAATATGGCTTACAAACTTTTCATCAATAGCCTGTATAACCGGAACACCCAGTTTTGAAGCGGCCAGGGCGTTGCATTGCTGCTCATACTGGCCCTGCATGGGTATCATTAATACCTTTTTTTGCAAAAACATGGCTTCGGCGGGCCCTTCGAACCCACCGCCCGTAAGCAAGCCCTCGCAACTGGCCAGGCTTTTATTAAACGCTTCGTTATTTACCGGGAATATTTGAACATTATCTACCTGGTAGGCGGTTTTTTGTCTTTTAGAGAATATATGCCATTCAACATTTGTCGCTTTTAAATATTGCGCCAGTTTTTTATCGTCATAAGCAGGCAGGTAAACGGTATAATGCCCCAGGTTGCTGGTTTGCAGATCGCGTATTTCGCTGCGTATAACCGGGGTATGAATAAAATCATCATACCGCTGAAAGTGAAACCCGATATGATGGGTAGTAGGCGAATAATATTTAAGCAGCCACTCGCCGTAGTTCCACTTGCCGGGGCGCGGTGTTTTGGGCGAAACAAATGCGCATTGATGACTTAATGATACCGATTGCCGGTTTTGCAGCTTGCACGCCCAGGCGCTAACTGGTTCAAAATCGTTAATGATCAGGTCATAATCTTTCAGTGGCAGGCTGTGCATATCGCGCCATAGCTGCGGCAGGTCCATTATTTTATAGGTGGCCCATTTATCAACGCCACCGTTGGTACCGAATACAAAACTAAAACCATGAAACCTGTATTTGAGCGGTTGCGATAAGCTTACCTCGGCTTCGGTACCGCTTACCAGCAGGTCGAGCTCGCCATATTGCTGCAGCAGGGGTACGATCTCGCGCGCGCGGCTGATATGGCCGTTGCCTGTTCCCTGTATGGCGTATAGAATTTTCATGAGGCTGCGCCTGTTATAAGGTTGAAATGTTGTAAGGTTTTAAAGTTTAAACTTTAAAGGCTCTAAGGTAAAGAAATGTTTTAGGTCAGCCTTACAACATTTCAACTTTACAACATTTTAAAACCCCCTTAGTGCGCCTCCTGCTTAAATCTTTCGAGTAAAAGATTTACATCTAATTTGGCATCCAGGTCCTCGGCATCTGTTTTATCATCCTCATCAGCATCAGCTTTAAAATTGTTAGGGTCGTATTTAAATATTTCCCACTTTTTGTTATGATACTCCAGCGCGGTAAGGCTCTCTACCCAATCGCCGCTATTCAGGTACAATACTTTTCCGGGATTATCGGTAGCTGTCATTTCTCTTATCTCCGCCTGGTGAATATGGCCGCATATTACATATTGATATCCTTTTGCCACAGCCAGGTCGGCAGCGGTTTGCTCAAACTCATTAATAAATTTTACGGCGTCCTTAAACTTTGCTTTTACCTTTTGCGAAAAACTCATTTTTTCACGACCCATAGCCGTTAAAATCCGGTTGGTAATGCTGTTTAACCCTATCAGAGTATCATAACCTATAGCCCCAAGTTTGGCCAGCCATTTAGAGTACTGCATGGTTACGTCAAATACATCGCCATGAAATATCCAGGCTTTTTTGCCATCAATATTCAGCACGATCTTATTAAGCAACTGAAATGAGCCCAGGTTAAAATCGGCAAATTTGCGCAACATTTCATCGTGATTGCCGGTCAGGTAATAAACGGGTGTGCCCTCGGTAACAAATTTAAGTATGCGGCGCACCACTTTCATGTGCGCTTCGGGCCAGTATGATTTACTGAACTGCCATATATCAATAATATCGCCGTTCAGTATCAGCATTTTTGGTTTAATGCTTTTTAAATATTTAAGCAATTCTTTGGCATGACAGCCATAGGTGCCTAAATGCACATCAGAAATGATCACGATATCAACTTCACGTTTTGCCATTAAAATTTGGGGGGATAATGTTCCGTACGGTAATTTTTACCGGTTATATTGGAGTGGAAATATGCGAGCGAATGACTATTCGTCGTCCTCGTCTTTAGTAACTGTAAGTTCATATGGACTTAAATAAAACACGCCCACCAGGAGCAGCAGTCCTATTACAACCATATATGCGTACTCAAAATGCATAATATTGTATTTTTACAAATAACGGTTAAATATATTAGCTTAACGTTAAGACTGTATTAATTGTATAAGGTTTCACCCTGACAGAAAATATATTTATAAACATATTAACAAAGTATAGTATAATTACGCTGGGCTGCCTCTAAAAGAACCATTATTATTAAATCGCGAACTTCTTTTTTATCCGCTCCAATTGCTTTAAATGATGTTTTAAATGTATGAGCACAAATTTATACCATTGCAGCGCGTTAAGCATACCAAACCGCGAATGCTTAAAACGGTTTTCTATCGGCGATCCTTTAACGCCGGGCGTTATTTCATTAACCCGTTTATGGCATTTTATCAATAAGTTTTTGGCTTCTTCCTTAGTAAGTTTGGTTATATTCATTCTTGCGGCTTCGGCGACAGGTGTTTTTACCCGCACCGGCGGGAAACGGTTAAAAAACAGCACCAGTCGGCCCAATACGGTCAGGCCTTTTTTTGCTGGCCCGCAGGTGCCATTTATACAGCGCTCCGCCGCTATGGTTGATGCTAATGTGGCTTGCAAAATATGCGAGTAAACCTCCGCGAACGACCATCCGCCGCCCGGCGGCGTTTCGGCAAAAAGCTCATCAGGAATGGTGTCTAACTGGCTACGGTAGTTATCAAGAGCGGCATCAATAGCTTTACGTTGGGGGGCTATTTTCATAACAATAAAGTTAACTCTTTTAAATTCATTACCTGCACCGGCACATCAGCGGGTTTGGGCTGATTAAAGGGGTTGAAATAAATAGCATCCATACCAAAATTTAGGGCGCCGCGCACGTCTGCGTCTAAACTGTCGCCTATCATCACGCTTTCCGCTTTAACTGCCCCGGCCAAATTGAGTGCGTATTCAAATATAGCTTTATCGGGTTTGTTAACGCCAACTATCTCTGAAATAATAACATGTTGAAAGTATTTCCCAATACCCGTCCGCCCGATCTTCATTTCGGACGATTCCCTGAACCCGTTCGAAATTAAATGCAACGTATATTTTGCTTGCAGGTATTCCAATGTTTCATGCGCGTGCGGAAACAGGTTGGTTTTTGTGGGGCATAACTGCACATATTCGTCCTCAAAACCTTCGGGTACTACGTCAGGGTGAACGCCCAGGTCTAAAAACGTTTGTTTAAAGCGGGCTTCGCGCAGCTCATCCTTTGTAATCTTCCCTACATGGTATTCGGCCCAAAGACGGTGGTTATTGCGGGTATAGGTTTCAATAAATAGTTCGGCAGAGTTCAGCCCAATCTCGTGCAAACGGTGTATAGCATACAGCTCATGCAGCGCCTCCTCGGCATTTTTATCAAAATCCCAGATGGTATGGTCAAGGTCGAAGAAGATGTGTTGGTATTTTTTCATTTCGGAATGCGGAATGTTGATTGCGGAAGTATTTCTTCCTACCGTTCAAAATTGATCAAATAAATTCGAAATCGAACATTAGAATCCCCTAATTCTTCTCCCCAAACGCCAGATCCCCCGCATCACCCCTAACCTTGACAACAAAACATTGATATTATGCGATACCATGCTGGCAACTGGCCAAAGTATAGTTGATGTATGTAAAGAATTAATGGCCCAATACA
>JABDBW010000095.1 GCA_013288485.1 Bacteroidota bacterium | reverse complement strand
TATTATATCCACATCATCCTCAAAAGCGTTATGGATACGCTCGTTATCTCTGCCTAAACACACAATGGCCTTTACCTTTTGCTTAACCAGGTCCTTCAGCATGGTATAATCATTGCCCTTGTCAACACCGCCCAGGATCAGTACCACATCGCTGGTCATGCTTTCTAAAGCGTACCAGGTTGAGTTAACGTTGGTAGCTTTTGAATCGTTGATGAAGCTAATGCCCGATATTTTACCAACAGACTCCAGCCTGTGCTCAATATTTTTAAAGGTCGCCAAGCTCTCCCTGAGGGTTTCGTCGCGTATTTCGAGCACTTTTGCTACAATACCTGATGCCATGGAATTGTAAATGTTATGCTTGCCCTGAAGGGCCAGTTCGGTTATTGACATTTCAAAATGTTCTTGAGGTGTGTTGATGACAATATTGTCGTTTTCGAGATATGCTCCCTGTTTTATCTTTTTGTTGATAGAAAATGGTAACTGCCTTGCATTAAAGCTGCGGTCTGCCATTCCTTTTATGGTTTCCGGGTCGTCGGCGCAGTAAATAAAAATATCATCAGCTGTTTGATTTTGCGTTACCCTGAATTTTGATGCTGCGTAGTTTTCCAGTTTATAATCGTACCGGTCTAAATGATCGGGTGTTATATTCAGCAGCACCGCTATATCTGTTTTAAACCGGTACATATCATCCAGCATAAAGCTGCTTAACTCTAAAACATAGCAGTCAAATTTTTCGGTAGCCACCTGGTAGGCAAAGCTTTTGCCTATGTTACCCGCCAAACCAACGTTCATCCCGGCATTTTTAAGGATGAAATGTGTAAGGCTGGTGGTAGTGGTTTTTCCGTTTGAACCGGTAATGCCTATTATTTTAGCGTTGGTATACCGCCCCGCGAATTCTATCTCGGATATAACAGGGATACCTTTTTCCTTTAGTTTTTTGATGATGGATGCCTTATCGGGTATCCCCGGACTTTTTATTACCTCAACTGCTCTCAGTATTTCTTCCTCGGTATGCCCGTTTTCTTCAAAGCGGATATTCCAGTCTTGCAATTGTTCTTTATAATGCGGGGCTATCGCGCCCATATCCGAAACAAAAACATTATACCCCTGCTGCCGGGCAAGGTATGCCGAACCCACCCCACTTTCGCCGGCGCCAAGGATCACTATGTTTTTGTTTTCGGTCATTACCTTTTAGCTTTCACCTTTCTGCTTTTACCTTAGTTTCAACGTTATAATACTTAAAATTGCCAGCATAATACCAATGATCCAGAACCGGGTTACGATCTTTGCTTCATGGAAACCCCTTTTCTGGTAATGATGGTGAAGCGGCGCCATTAAAAACACTCTTCGTCCTTCACCGTATTTTCTTTTAGTGAATTTGAACCAACCCACCTGTATAATTACCGACAAACTCTCTAACAGAAATATGCCGCATAATAGCGGTATCATTAATTCTTTACGTATCATAATAGCGAACACGGCTATAATGCCGCCAATGGCCAAACTGCCGGTATCGCCCATAAACACCTGTGCCGGGTAAGAGTTATACCATAAAAAGCCCACGCATGCCCCAATAAACGCACCTGCAAAAACCACCAGCTCTTCCGATTTAGGGATGTACATAATATTGAGGTAATCAGAAATAATATGGTTACTTGATACATACGCCAGGATAGCCAGCGTAATCCCTATAATTGCTGAGGTACCCGTTGCCAGGCCATCAATACCATCTGTTATATTGGCGCCGTTGGATACTGCCGTGATAATTATTATAACAAACAGCAGGAACACAAGTAAGGTATAACGTTCATAACCCGGACCTAAGAACTTAAGCACTTTACCATAATCAAACTCATTATTCTTATAAAATGGCATGGTGGTTTTGGTTGATTTAATATCCTGTGTATACACCTGCACGGGCCCTTTCGTGGTATTTTTAATATGGTACTCAACCGGGGCGTCATACTTAACCGGCAGCGTAACCTGCTGCTGTACTAATATGTCCTTGTTGTTATACATGGTAAACCCAATAATGAGTGCCAGCCCCACCTGCCCTACTATTTTAAATCTGCCTGCTAAACCTTCTTTATTTTTTTTGAAAACTTTTATATAGTCGTCAAGAAAACCAATAGCGCCCAGCCATACGGTTGTAACCAGCATCAGGATGATGTATACATTATCCAATTTGGCAAATAACAGCGTAGGGATCAGGATGCCTAAAATAATGATGAGGCCGCCCATAGTCGGCGTTCCTGCTTTTTGCATCTGGCCCTCTAAACCTAAATTCCTTACGGTTTCGCCCACCTGCTTAAAGCGTAAATAATCTATCAGCCTGCGCCCGTAAACCGTAGTTACTATTAATGATGTAATAACCGCCATAGCCATCCTGAACGTGATATATTGGATCACGCCCATCCCTGGAATACTGTAGTTTTTGTTGAGATAAGTAAATAAATAGTATAACATTTACGCCATCAATTTAAATTGGTTCAGTAATTCTTCCTTATCATCAAAATGATTTCTTACTCCTTTTATTTCCTGGTATTTTTCATGTCCCTTACCGGCTAACAGGATAATATCGCCCGGATGTGCCAGCATGCAGGCGGTTTTTATCGCTTCGTGCCTGTCGGTAATACTTACCGTGGATTTTCTATGGGTTGTATCAACACCCGCCTCCATATCTTTAATAATTTGCACAGGGTCTTCCGAGCGCGGATTGTCTGATGTGAGTATTACCTTGTCGCTCCAATCACAGGCTACTTTTGCCATTATGGGGCGCTTGGTTTTGTCGCGGTCACCTCCGCAGCCTATTACCGTTATTACCTTTTCGCCGCTTTTGCGTATATCATGAATGGTACTCAATACATTTTGCACCGCATCAGGCGTATGGGCGTAATCAACTATGCCAATTATTTTGTTGGGCGCAACTATATAATCAAACCGTCCCTCGGCGCCTGTTAGTTTGCTTAAGCCTGTTAACACTTTGGCCCTGTCTTGTTCCAACAGCATCGCGGCTGCATACACGGCCAGTAAATTGTAAGCGTTAAAAGTTCCTACCATTTTGAACCATACCTCCTCATTGTCTATCAGCAGCAGTAAACCGCCGAATTGATTTTCGAGTATTTTGGCCCTGTAATCGGCCATGCTTTTAAGGCCGTATGTTTTTTTATGGGCTTTGGTATTTTGCAGCATAACACTGCCATTTTTATCATCATTGTTGGTTAGGGCGAAAGCACTTTTTGGTAAGCCATCAAAAAAGGCTTTTTTTGCTTTCAAATAATTTTCGAAGGTTTTATGATAATCTAAATGGTCATGTGTCAAGTTGGAGAATATCCCTCCCGAAAACTTCAATCCTTCAATACGGTGCTGCGCTATGGCGTGCGAGCTTACTTCCATAAAACAGTAATCGCAGCCTCGTTCAACCATCTCATTCAATAATTCATTCAGCGCAACCGGGTCGGGTGTAGTGTGCGTAGCCGGTACTACTTTGCCATTTACCTGGTTCTCTACTGTCGATAACAATCCGCATTTATACCCCAGGTCGCGGAATAATTGGTAAAGCAATGTGGCGATAGTGGTTTTGCCATTGGTTCCGGTTACGCCTACCAGTTTTAATTTATCCGATGGGTTATCATAAAAATTAGCGGCAGCAATACCTAATGCTATAGCTGAATTGGCTACCATTAAAAAATCCACCTCGCCGGTAACATGGGCAGGCAATTCTTCGCATATAACCGCCGCGGCTCCCTGTTTTACAGCCTGTTCAATATAATCATGCCCATCAGCCAGTGTGCCCTTTACTGCCACAAATAAACAACCGGGCACAACCTTGCGCGAATCAAAAACTACGGCGCTTATCTCCACATCCGCGGCCCCCTGCAGTTCAGTGAATGGTAATCCGGTTAATATGTCGCTTAAATATCTCACTCTAATTCTATCGTGATTTTCGATCCTTTTGGCATTATGCCCCCCCCTGCTACCGACTGACTTTTTACCATACCGCTGCCTTTTACACCCACTTTATACCCGGCATTGCCTAACAGGTATAAGGCGTCGCTCAAACCCATGCCTGTTACAGTTGGTACGGTGCCTGTTTTATATTTAATTTCTTCAAAGGGTATGCCGCTGCTGGTATCAACAGCGGTACTGGCCGAGGCATATAAAGGATTAACACCCAATTTTGTATATACCTGCTTCAACGCCTTGATATTGCCCTGTTTTACCTTTGGCAAGGTGGTATTACCTACGTAATGAACCGGCGAATTATGGTTCATTTCCATATCATTCGCGTAAACCCTGTCGGCTATTTCGCGGAACACAGGGCCAGCAACCTTAGCCGCAAGGTATTCGCCATGCGGGTCGTTAACCACTACGATCATGGCGTATTTTGGATGATTAGCCGGGAAATACCCGCAAAATGATGCCTGGTATGAATGTGTTACGCCATAACCGGCATTGCCGTTAGCCAACTGTGCTGTGCCTGTTTTACCGGCTACGCTATATAAGTTGTTTTTGATCACACTTTTCCCTGTACCTTCCAATACTACACCTTCAAGCATGCTTTTCAACTTGCCCAAAGTCTCATCCGAACATACTTTTGGATTAATAACCCTTGCCTGGAAATGCTCAACCGTATTGCCCATACGCTGTATCTCGCGTACAAAAATGGGAGCTATCATTTTGCCATTGTTGGCCACCGAATTATACAGGGTAAGCATTTGCAATGGGGTGATCTGCATTTCATACCCATAAGCCATTTGCGGAAGCGTTAATTTGCTCCAGCTCCTGTTCGATGGGTTTTTAACAACGGGCTTAGCCTCGCCGGGTATTTGCAGGTTCAATTTTTCGTTTAAATGCAGGGCATAGAGGTTATCGGTAAACTCTCTTGGGTTGTCTTTATAATGCGAATAGATATATTTTACAACGGCAACATTCGAAGATTCCTCGAATGCCTTTTTTGCAGTCATAACGCCATTCCCCAACTCCGCGTCGGTAAAAGTTTTCAGCAACTTATCCTTATAATACATTTTATACTTTCCCCCCTCAACATCAACTAAAGTATTAGTATCAATTTTATGCTGATCGAACGCGGTCATGTACGATGCCAGTTTAAATGTTGAACCGGGATCATTGGCATCACTTATAGCATAATTATATATTTCCCTGTAATCGCCATCCTTTGTTTTGGTAAAATTAGATATGGCCCGTATTTCGCCGGTGGCCACTTCCATCAACACCACACAACCATGATCGGCCTGGCTTTTTATCAGTTGCTTTTTCAGTGCGGCTTGTGCAACATCCTGGTAATTAATATCAATAGTCGATATAATATCAGCGCCATCCTTTGCAGGTATTTCTTCCTCGCCGTTGTTAACCGGCATATAAACGCCGCCTGCAATGCGCTGCATTAAACGCTTACCATTTTCTCCGTTTATATAGTCGACAAACGCGCCTTCAAGACCAACGCCGTTTTTTACATTTTCGTTTTTATAACCAATTGTTCGGGCAGCCAGCGATTGGAACGGCAGGATACGTTTGTTTTGCTGCAAAACCATTAAACCGCCTTTGTATTTGCCCATATTGAAAATAGGGAACTTGCGTATTTGCTTCAACTCCTGGAAAGTCACCTTGCGCCTTATCAGCTGGTAACGCGAGCTATCCTTACGGGCGTCACGCAACATGCGCGAGTACTCAGTTTCTGATTTATCAGGATAAAGCTGCGCCAGTTTCGAAGCAAGCGAGTCAACCTTTTCATAAAACACTTTATCATCATTAATACCGCTGGCAAACATATCCATATGCAATTCATATTCGGGCACCGAAGTGGCCAGCAAACTGCCGTCAACCGAAAGAATGTTGCCTCGCGTAGCCTCAACACTCTCGTACCTGGTGGAAAGTTTTGATGCCATCGCTTTCCACTTTTTACCCTGTACAAATTGCAGACGGTACATTTGCAACACTACCGCTAAAGCAAACAAAAGGATAAGCCCGAAAGCAAGGTAAACCCTGATGAGTATGTTGGTCCTGATGCTCATTGCCCGTCCTCCTCTTTCACTGTTATTTTTTGTGGCGGTTGTACCGATTGCTTTATACCCAGGGTGTCAACCCGTTTGGCTACTTCGCTTAAGGTGCTTTTATAGGCCAGGTCGGCTTTGGTTACTTTATAGTCCCAACTCAGTTCCTGCACCTCTTTGCTTATTTTATCTATATCGCGTATATTTCTTTCGGCCAGGTGCCTGTTGCCTATATACACCATACCCAGCAAACCCAAAAACAAAATAAAAGGCAATGCGCGGGTAGCATCATCGGTAGTGATAAAGCCTTTGGTTAAAAATTTAGTTAAAAAATTCTCCGGAGTTTCCTGTACGGCCCTTTCCTCCACGATCAATTCGCTGTCCAACTCTTCTTCCGGAATTTCTGTGCGTAAACGATTCGTCATTTTTTTACTGCTATTCTTAATTTCGCGCTGCGCGCCCTGTTATTATTTGCTATCTCCTCTGACGACGCTGTTATAGCGCCACGGCTTATCGCGTCAAAAGGCTTCTGATCATTTCCATAAAAATCTTTCTCCACCTCGCCGCTGAATTTGCCTTTGGCGATGAAATTCTTCACTAACCTATCTTCCAACGAGTGGTACGACATCACTACCAGCCGCCCTCCCGATACCAGTACCTCGGCTGACTGGATCAAAAAATCCTTCAAAGCCTCCAGTTCCTGGTTCACCTCTATCCGCAATGCCTGGAAAACCTGCGCCAGGTATTTATTTTCTTTTCCTTTCGGGATACGGTCCGCAATAACATTTTTCAGATCGGCTACAGTAACTACAGGCGCGTTCAATCTTGCGGTTACTATGGTATTAGCTAATGATTTTGCGTTTTGTATCTCGCCGTAAATACCAAAAATGCGGTGCAACTCACCTTCGGTATAATTGTTAACTACTTCTTTAGCGCTTAATGCTGATGATTGGTTCATACGCATATCCAGTTCCGCGTCAAAGCGGATAGAGAAACCACGCTCGGCCTGGTCAAACTGGTAGGATGATACACCCAGGTCGGCTAAAATACCATCAACCGGGATAGCGTCATGCAAACGACAAAAGTTTTTTAAATAGCGAAAATTCTGGTCGATAAAAACAAAACGCTCATCATCAATTAAATTTTGCTGCGCATCGGCATCCTGGTCGAAGGCCAGCAGTACGCCATCCTTATCCAAATGTTTTAATATTTCCCGCGAGTGGCCACCGCCGCCAAAGGTTACGTCAACATATTTGCCATCCTTACGGATGTTCAATCCTTCTATACATTCCTGAAGCATTACGGGGTTATGATAATTACTCATCATTCCTCCTTCCTGCATTACCCATTACCTCTTCGGCCAGGTTGGCAAAATTTTCAGGCTCATTGTCCAATTGGGCATCATAAGCATCTTTGGCCCACACCTCTATTTTATTAAACTGACATGACAGCACCACATCGGCGTTAATACCGGCGTATTCTAATAAAGGTTTTGGCAAAAGCACCCGGTTCGCGGTATCCAATGTTAGTTCCGAAGCGCCGCGGGTAAAATATCTTATAAATTCACGGGTCTTTTTTTCGTAAGTGTTGAGCTTGCTCAGGTCCTCAACTATTTTATCCCATTCTTTTCGGGTGTAAATAACCAGGTGTTTTTCAAACCCGCGATTAATGACAAGCCCTTCACTTACAGCTTCGGGAAGCTGTTTTTTAAGGCCAACGGGTATCATCATACGCCCTTTGACATCCAGTTTGCAAT
>JABDBW010000094.1 GCA_013288485.1 Bacteroidota bacterium | reverse complement strand
TTACGTTTGTTGACCTTGCCAATTGCGGTGACCTGGGCGGATGTTTACTAAGCCGTTTGCCAAATATACAGGTAAAGCGGAGCACGACCGGTTTGGAGTGGTTGGCCTTTTCGCGTGGTAACGCCAAGCCAATGCATGTGTACGTTGACGGAAGGGAACTTGATCCGGCTGCTTATGCCACTATTGCTACCGATAATATAGCAAGTATTGAAGTATTGCGCGGGGGCGGGGCGGAAGCATTGTATAAATCGAGCGGCGAAGGTGTTATACTTATTACCCTTAAAACGGGCGGCGTTGATTACAATAAATATATCGAGGAGCATGAGCAGGACCAAAAAAAGGCTATTGCCCTTAAAGAAGTTACGATAAAGGGAAAGGGGAATGGCCAGGATGCTAACGCTACAAAAGCGGAAGTACTTAAACTGGCTGTTCAACATTCGGAGAACCTGGCCGGGCCGGGCAATGCAGACCAGGTGCTTACCTTTGTTGACTTACTGGCTTGCCAATACAGCCTGCTGGATTGCCTGGATGGCAGGCTGGTAGGCGTGCAGCGTAAAGGCGGCGACTTGTATGCCCGCGGTTTTGATTTTCCCATGTATATTGTTGTTGACGGAATAGGCGGTCGTGAAATAAACAGCGTTATTTCGGCTGATGTAGCAAGTGTTGAAGTATTGCGCGGCAGCGGCGCGGCAGCGTTATACGGTGTGCATGGCGCCAATGGCGTATTGATTATCACTACCAAAAGGGGTGATGTGGATTATAATGCTTATACCATAGGTTACCTAAAATATACCCCGCCCCAAAAACCACATGTATTGATCTCTTATAAATTACAGGAGGGGTATGACCTGCGGCGCGAGTTTTATTCGCCCGATTATAGTAAGCCCCTGACACCTACAGATATGCCCGACCTGCGCTCGACCATTTACTGGAAACCGAATATTATAACTGATGAGAACGGAAAAGCAAGCGTTGATTTTTTTAATGCCGACGGAACAGGCAGCTACCGGGTAATAGCCGAAGGGGTGGACGGAATGGGCAAATTAGGACGGCAGGTGTTTAAATATGTGGTTAAATAAAAAAAATTATCACCCTTGAACAATAGTTAATTGTCATAGCGGTAATAAATTGAAAAATTGTTGAAATAATAAGGGGGATACAAGCCTGCCTAACGGCAGGCAGGGAGGGGTTATTAGGGGTGGCCTCTTCCTCCTCCTTATTCCATTAAAAAGAAATTAAAGTTCATCGCGCTTTTGTATTATTGCTGCCCGTAATCATTTATAATTTGGATGGCTTTTTCATAGTCTGCATTTGCAACCACTACTTTAGCAGCATCCGAGCCGCCTGCCGTAACCTGCCAGGGGGCAATATTGCCCATAAATTCATTTTGAATAAAGGCCTGTATGCCCTCCTGTTCCAATAAGCTTTGTATCATGCCTGCATCAAGCGGCGTACCTGCAAATACCTCTACCGGCTCTTCATTATTGGTCTTTTTCATTTTATGGTATGATTTTAAATCAAATATAAGGTATTATTAACCCGTCTATAGTTTTTCAGTTAACTTTACGGTTAAACATATTACCATGAAAAAATTAGTGCTGTTAATCGCTTTAATTGTTTGTTTTTCGGCCAAATCAAAGGCGCAGCAAAAATTTGAGCCTATTGATTTTAAAAAACACATCGGCAAAACGGCCACGATTTGCGATACAGTTTATTCAGTTAAAATATTCAGCGATACGTTAACGCTCATTAATATGGGCGCGGCTTTTCCGAATCAGAAATTTACAGTGGTGGTAAGGGGCAATAAAATATCGCTTGATTGGGCTAACCTGAAAAAGAAACACCTCTGCGTAACCGGCGTATTGGAGCTATACAAAGATACGCTTCAAATTGTTGCGTCTGAACCCAACCAGGTAACAGTGAATTAATAAAAGACTTTTTATATGGGTGTCGCCCTGAGGCACTCGATGTGCGTAAAGGCCCCCGCACATGCTTCGAGGACCTCAGCATGACACCACTTTTTTATTTCTTTTTGCGTGTTGACGCCCTGATGATGAGTTGCGGTTTAATGCTGATAACTTTTGGCGTAACCGCAACCTCGTGATTTTCCATTTCTTCGAAATACAAGTTGGCTATGGTTTTACCCATGTTAACGCTAAACTGGTCGATGGTGGTTATTGACGGGGTGGTTATTTCGGTAAACGGCTCATTGGCATAACCTAATATGCCTAATTCCGAGGGTACTTTAATATGCATAGCATGGGCCACATCCAACACACCCAATGCCGAAAAATCAGAAGTTGAGGCGAATATGGCATCGGGCGGTTCGGGCAGGCTTAGCAATTTGCGGGTAGCGGCAGCGCCCAGCTCTTTTGTCCACGCGTTTTCAATAACCAACTCGTTGATAACAGGCAGGTTAAATTTTTCCAGGGCGTTCAGATAACCTATTTTACGCTGCCTGAAAATATTGAGGTTTTGCGGCCCTTCAAGTAAGGCTATCCGTTTATACCCCTGCTCTATTAAATGAGTTACCGCTTCCATGGAAGCCTGCTCATTATCGTTTATCACTTTCAATGTTTCCAGTTCCTCGGCCACACGGTCAAACTGTATTAGCTGCACACCCTGGTCTATCACATTTTTTAAATGAGTATGATCGTCGCTCTCCACTGATACCGAAATAACAATACAATCAACATGCTGGTTCATTAAAGTGTTGATACACTTTATTTCCTTATCGCGCGATTCGTTTGATTGGCAAATAATAAGGTTGTACCCTTTTTGATAGGTAGCATCTTCTATCCCGGCTATAACATTCGAGAAAAAATTTTGATTGATGCGCGGCACAACCACACCAATGGTTTTGGTTTTACCCATACGCAGGTTCGAGGCCAGCACATTACGTTTATAATTTAATTCGGCGGCGGTTTTTAATACCAGGTTTTTGGTAGCCTCGTTAACATGATTGCTGTTGTTGAGCGCCCTCGATACCGAAGATGCCGTAATATTCAGTTTCTCGGCTATATCGTAAATTGTGATCCGTTTTTTGGTTTTCATCAGATGAGCAAAGATGAAAAAAATAAATTCAGGCAATCGATTGCCATTCCAAAAAAAAATTTAATTTCGTTGCACAAAAGTTTACCAATTAATAACCTGGTTCGTTTTTATGCAACCAATTAATAATTAGCATGTTATTATTAGGAATTGATATAGGTACTTCATCCGTAAAAGTATCGGTAGTTGATGCATCATCGCAAAAAACGCTGGCTACGGCGCAATACCCGGAAACGGAGTCGCCCATTACCTCGCTTCAATTGGGCTGGGCCGAGCAATCGCCCGAGATGTGGTGGCAGCAGGTACAGCAGGCTATTGCCCTATGTAACAGTGCTCAGCAATACAACCCGCTTGATATTTCGGCTATCGGTATAGCTTACCAGATGCATGGTTTGGTATTGGTTAACAAAGATCAGAAATTACTTCGCGACAGCATTATATGGTGCGATAGCCGCGCCGTTGAAATTGGCGATAAGGCTTTCGATGCCATTGGGCATGAAAAATGTTTATCGCATTTACTTAACTCGCCCGGAAACTTTACGGCCTCCAAACTGGCATGGGTTAAAAAAAATGAACCTGAAATATACGCGCAGATAGATAAAATAATGCTTCCCGGCGATTTTATTGCCATGAAGCTGAGCGGGGAGATCACCACTTCTATATCAGCTTTGTCTGAAGGGGTTTTCTTCGACTTTTTGAATAACCGTTTATCAAAAGATATTATTGATTATTACGGGTTTAGCGAAAGCCTGTTCCCTCCTGTTCAGCCCGTGTTTTCAAACCATGGCGGCCTGTTAAGTTCAATAGCCGAAAAATTAGGATTAAAGGCGGGTATCCCCATTGCCTATAAAGCAGGCGACCAGCCAAATAACGCCCTGTCGCTCAATGTATTGAACGCCGGCGAAGTTGCTGCTACAGCAGGTACTTCGGGCGTTATCTACGGGGTTAGCGATGAGCTGACTTACGACCCGCAATCGCGCGTTAATACCTTCGCGCATGTTAATTATACCGAACAGCAAAAAAGCCTGGGCGTTTTATTGTGTATTAACGGCACCGGCAGCCTATACCGCTGGACTAAGAACCTGTTTGGTTCGGCCGTTAGCTATATGCAGATGAATGAACTGGCTAATAAGGCCCCTTTAGGCAGCGACGGCTTGCGCATACTGCCATTTGGCAATGGCGCGGAGCGAATGCTGAACAATGAATTGATAGGCGTACATTTTCATCATATCGACCTTAATTTGCATACGCAAGCACATATTTTCCGTGCGGTGCAGGAGGGTATAGCCTGCGCGTTTCGATATGGCGTTGATATTATGCGCGAGAACGGCATGAACCCCACCGTGATACGCGCGGGCAAAGCCAATCTGTTTTTAAGCGATCTGTTCGCCCAAACCTTGGTAAACGCTACCGGCATACCGGTTGAACTTTACAAAAACGATGGCAGCGTAGGCGCCGCTTTAGGTGCCGGCATTGGGGCGGGTATATTTTCATCACCGAAAGAAGCATTTATGCACATGCACCCGGTACAGTTGGTGGAACCCACTTCTAACCTGTTTGAACCGGTTTACCAGGAATGGAAAGAGTTATTAGGCAAACATCTATCAATAGCAAAAAACAAACAACTGCATACTGCGGTAAATTAATAGAACATAAATAATTTAATAAAAAATATAATGGCAAAAATAGTAACAGGCGAAACAGAGTTTTTTAAAGGAATAGGTCAAATCAAATACGAAGGCCTTGAATCGGATAATCCACTGGCATTTCGCTGGTATGATGCTGATAAATTAGTAGCCGGTAAGCCTATGAAAGATCACCTGCGCTTTGCTGGTGCTTACTGGCACTCGTTTGTGGGCAATGGCGCTGATCCGTTTGGCGAACCAACGCATATTTTTGAATGGAACAAAAAAGCTGACGCCGTTGAACGCGCCAAAGATAAAATGGATGCCGCGTTTGAGTTCTTGACCAAAATGAACCTGCCTTATTATTGCTTTCATGATGTGGACGTGGTTGATTATACCAACGACATTAACGAAAACGACAAACGCTTACAGGCTTTGGTTGAATACGCCAAACAAAAACAAGCCGCAAGCGGTGTGAAGCTGCTTTGGGGAACTGCCAATTTATTCTCGAACCGCAGGTACATGAATGGCGCTGCAACCAATCCTGATTTTCATGTACTGGCGCATGGCGCCGCGCAGGTTAAAGCCGCTTTAGATGCTACCGTTGCATTAGGCGGCGAAAATTATGTGTTCTGGGGTGGCCGCGAAGGCTATATGACCTTGCTGAATACGGACATGAAGCGTGAACAGGAGCATTTTGCAAAATTTTTACACGCTGCTAAAGATTATGCCCGTAAAAATGGTTTCAAAGGAACTTTCTTTATCGAACCTAAACCTTGCGAACCAACCAAGCACCAATATGATTATGACGCGGCTACCGTTTACGGCTTCCTGCAGAAATATGACTTGCTGAACGATTTTAAACTAAACATTGAAGTTAACCACGCCACTTTAGCCGGCCATACTTTCCAGCATGAATTACAGGTTGCTGCTGATACCGGCTTGTTAGGCTCTATTGATGCTAACCGTGGCGATGTTCAAAACGGCTGGGATACCGACCAGTTCCCTAACGATATTAATGAAATTACCGAAGCAATGCTGATCATTTTAGAAGCAGGGGGCTTTAAAGGCGGCGGTATAAATTTCGACGCTAAAATACGCCGTAACTCAACTGATCCTGCCGACCTGTTCTACGCGCACGTTGGCGGTATGGATATTTTTGCAAGGGCGTTGATCACTGCTGATAACATTCTTAAAAAATCAGATTACAAAAAATTGCGTACAGACCGATACGCATCATTTGATAGCGGCAAAGGCAAAGCTTTTGAAGAAGGAAAACTATCATTAGAAGACCTTAGGGCTTATGCCATTGAGAACGGCGAACCAAAAGTTATAAGCGGAAAACAGGAGTATATAGAAAATTTGATAAACAGCTATATATAGTTTGATAACGGGGCAATTTAACTTGTCGCTTGTCTATTATTTTGGCTAAAGCCCTTTCATCTTTCTTTCATTTTATCCGTCCCATAAATGGGACGGCAATAAATAGAACAGTTTCATTGCCGTTGGTTTCAACCAACGGAATAAAGAATAACAAAAAACAGGCTTTAGCCAAAATAAGCCATTGCTATGCTCCAAATCCAGAGTTTGGGTTACATATACGACTATTTGACTTACATCCTTGATAAACCGTGATATAAAGTTTATAATTGTTGAACCAATTATAAACTTTATATCATTATGAGTAAGCTATCGCATGGCGACTATTTAGTATTCTTAATATACTTCCTGATAGTCGCTTTTTACGGATGGTGGGTATACAAACGCAAACACAATGCCGATGCCACCTCTAAAGATTATTTTTTAGCCGCAGGTTCCCTTACCTGGTGGGCCATTGGCGCATCATTAATAGCTTCAAACATCTCGGCCGAGCAGTTTATCGGCATGAGCGGTTCGGGCTTTAAAATGGGCCTGGCTATTGCCACTTACGAGTGGATGGCTGCCGCCACTTTGCTCATAGTAGGCATATTTTTTATCCCCGTATATATAAAGAACAAAATATTTACCATGCCGCAGTTCTTAAACGAACGGTATAACGGCACGGTAGCCATGATCATGGCCGTATTCTGGCTGTTATTGTATGTGGTGGTAAACCTTACTTCCATTTTGTTTTTAGGCGCTTTGGCGGTTAACAGCATATCGGGCGTTGATTTTAATGTTTGTATTTGGGGTATGGCCATATTTGCTGTTATTATCACTATTGGCGGGATGAAGGTGATAGGCTATACGGATGTTATACAGGTTTTCTTTTTAATATTAGGCGGTTTGGTAACCACTTATATAGCGGTTAACCTGGTATCGGCACATTATGGACAAACAGGTATTTTAAACGGCTTAAAGCTCATGAAAGACCAGGCCGGCGACCATTTCCACATGATATTTAAAAAAGACAATCCTAATTATATCGACCTGCCGGGCCTTACCGTTTTGATCGGCGGTATGTGGATCACCAATCTTAACTATTGGGGCTGTAACCAGTATATTACGCAAAGGGCATTGGGTGCTAACCTTAAAACAGCACGGGCGGGTATACTCTTCGCTTCGTTTTTAAAACTGCTGATGCCGGTTATTGTAGTGCTGCCCGGCATAGCGGCTTTCATTTTATACAAACAGGATGTATTTGGTTTTCATGAAAAAATGATGATTGGCGGCGAGGTAAACCCCGACAGGTCCTACCCTATTTTGCTTAACCTGCTGCCTTCGGGGTTAAAAGGGCTGGCATTCGCGGCGCTTACTGCTGCGGTAGTTGCCTCATTAGCCGGAAAGGCCAATAGCATAGCCACCATATTTACGCTAGATGTTTATAAAAAATTTAAACCCGATACTCCCGACCGTAAAATGGTTATTGTGGGTAAGATCACGGTATGTATAGCTATGTTATTGGGTATTGTTCTTTGCACGCATTTAGGTATCGATAAAAAAGGCGGTTTCCAGTACATCCAGGAATATACCGGTTTTGTTTCGCCGGGGGTTTTTGCCATGTTTCTTTTAGGGTTCTTTTGGAGAAAGACCACGCCCAACGCGGCGTTATTTTCAACAATAGGCGGCTTTGCTTTTTCTATCTTTTTTAAAGTATTGCCGCAGTTCGCCAATCTTAAA
>JABDBW010000093.1 GCA_013288485.1 Bacteroidota bacterium | reverse complement strand
TATTTTTTGTATGTTGTTTTCCTGCAGATATGCAGTAATTTGTTGCTCGTTCATTTGTTCGTAAAAAATCATTCAATATTAAGCAAGATAACACATATAGCTTATATATGATTTAAAAAGATGGAAGGAATAATTAAAAAAGATTGTCATTCTGAGATGATAAATGAATTATTGTTTGTGTACGGTTCATTATTAAATGCGGACAACGAATTTGCCGTTTATTTAAACAATAGCGCGAGCTTGTTTAGTACGGGTAAAATCAAGGGAAAGTTATATGATATTGGCGATTACCCAGGCGCGGTTATCGACCCAAACGAGAACTACGAAATTAAGGGCAGTATTTACAAACTGAACAACCCACCGGATGCCTTAAAAATACTGGACGATTACGAAGGTTTTGGCGACGGTCGGGCGCAACCAAACCTGTTCGTCAGAAAATTCTTACCTGTTGAAACAATAAACAGGACCGTTTATTGCTGGGTTTATTTATATAACCTGCCGGTTGATGGTTTGCCTGAAATTAAAACAGGGGATTATATTGATTATCTAAATAACCTATATATTTAGTCTTTAACTCTATATTTGATACTAAAACCTAAAAACCAATTATCATGCAAATGTTTTCAATGAAAAAATGGGCGCTTTTCGCAGTTATATGCTTATTTAGTTTTGGGGCTTTATGCCAGGGTAATCAGTCTGTTTTATGGAAAATTTCGGGGAAGAATTTAACCAAACCTTCCTATTTATTTGGAACCATACATATTGTTTCCTATAAGTACCTGGATTATTTCCCTCAGCTAAAACAAATTATAGAAAATGCAGACAGGGGATGTTTCGAGGGAACAAGCGATAGTGAAAGAAAAATTGACCCTAATTTAGCAAAAGTTTCTTTTCCTCCTTTAGATAGTGTATTCACAACGGAGGAATATGCTTTGGTAGATAGTTTTTTTTCAAAGACTCCGTATGGAAGTATAAAAGAACACAATCATGACGCTTCTTTATTGGGGATGTTACAGGCAGCCCACCTAATTAAGGAAAATTCAGATGATGTTCCCCAAATGTCGCTTGATGAGAAAATAATTGAATACATGCAAGAGGATTTGAAAAAACCTGTATTTCAATTGGACGATCCGAACATAGTTATGAAACAAGTTTTAAGTTACGGCAGCCCAAGTTCAATAGCAACCGAATTAGTAAATTACATAAAAGATTCACGTACATCTAATATCGATTCTGCTTTAAACGTAAGGTTATATCAATCTTCTTTAACCCATAAATTGAGAATCAATGAAAAAATTCCTTCAGATAACGCCGATCTCCTTATGGTTTTTAAAGATGCTGGCAAAAGAAATTCACTTTGGGTCCCGGAAATAATTGATCAGATGCAAAAAGGAAGTTGCTTTATTGCTGTAGGTATGGGACACTTACAATACACAACAGGGCTAATTGCTTTATTAAAAAAGAAAGGGTATAAACTTACTCCTGTAAAATTAGACAGGGTACAATAAAAATATCTGATTACATTTTGTAAAACAAAAAGCGATGAGTAAACCCATCGCTTTTTTTATTGTGTAAATGTTAATTATTAAACTTTAGCTTTTTTTACAGTTTTAATAATAACGGCGGCTACTTTATATGGATCGGCAGCCGAGTTAGGGCGGCGGTCTTCCAAATAACCGCTCCAGTTATGGTCAACAGCATATAATGGTATACGTATAGAAGCGCCACGGTCAGAAACGCCATAGCTGAAATCGGTTATAGAAGCCGTTTCGTGTTTACCGGTCAAACGCTGATCGTTATCGGCACCATATACAGCAATACATTCAGCAACCGCAGGGCGGAATGCCTCGCAAACTGCTTCAAATTTTGCTTTGCTGTTTGCGGTACGTAACAATGTATTTGAGAAGTTAGCGTGCATACCCGAACCATTCCAGTCTAATTGTCCCAGTGGTTTACAATGCCAGTTTACAGAAACTCCGTATTTTTCGCCTATTCTTTCCAGCAGGTAACGGGCAACCCATATCTGGTCGCCGGCTTCCTTAGCGCCTTTGGCAAATATCTGGAACTCCCATTGGCCGGCTGCTACTTCACCGTTAATACCTTCAACATTTAAACCTGCATCTAAACAAGCATCCAGGTGTTCTTCAACAATATCACGGCCATAAGCATTGTTAGCGCCTACCGAACAGTAATAAGGGCCTTGCGGGCCGGGGTAACCACCTGCAGGGAAACCCAGCGGTTTGTTAGTTGTAGGGTCCCATAGGAAATACTCCTGTTCAAAACCAAACCAAAAATCGTTATCATCATCCTCTATAAGCGCGCGGCCATTTGATTCATGTGCTTTGCCATCAGCGCTTAAAACTTCGCACATTACCAGGTAAGCGCTTTTTCTTTGCGGATCAGGAACCACAAAAACCGGTTTTAGAACGCAATCTGACGAACCGCCCGGAGCCTGCTCGGTTGACGAACCATCAAAGCTCCAATTGTCCAGATCTTTTAATTTACCGCTAAAATCTTTAACGATTTTTGTTTTGCTGCGAAGGCTTTGTGTTGGTTTGTATCCATCAAGCCAAATGTACTCGAGTTTTGTTGCCATTTTTTAAAATTATTTTTGTGATGTTTGATTCAAATAGTGCTTTTTACCGTGATGACCAGGTATATGCCAACAAATTTATATTATTATTTCTGCTTTTTACAAATTTTATCATAAAAACATAAAAAAAATGAAAATTGTTACGAAAAAATCAATTGATGATATTAAAATAGGTAAAATAAGTGGCAAAAAAATTAAAAATTCAATTCTTTTAACCTTTTGCTTTAAAAACCCACAGCTTAATATTTAATTAATATTACAAATGCAAAAACCACGACAATTAAGATTGAATATAAACTCTAATCATTTTAAGCTGTATTATAAATTTTTCTTAAAATTGCACGCAATTTAATTCCATATTATAAATAAAAACACTATGAAGATAACTGTTGTTGGCGCCGGAGCTGTTGGCGCTACCTGTGCCGATAATATCGCCAGGAAAGAACTGGCCGAAGAACTTATTTTATTAGACATCCGCGAAGGTTTTGCCGAAGGTAAAGCCATTGATATGATGCAAACTTCTGCCCTTTTAGAATTTGATACCAAAATAAAAGGTGTTACTAACGATTATGCCGCAACAGCCGGCTCGGAAGTGGTAATTATTACTTCGGGCCTGCCCCGCAAACCAGGCATGACGCGCGAAGAGTTGATAGGCACCAATGCCAACATTGTAAAAAGTGTTACCGAAAGCATTTTAAAATATTCGCCCAATACCATCATTATCGTGGTTTCAAACCCGATGGACACAATGAATTACCTTACTTTAAAAACATCGGGCCTGCCTAAAAACCGTATTATAGGTATGGGCGGCGCGCTTGATTCGGCAAGGTTTAAATATTATTTGAGCCAGGAGCTGGGCTGCTCGCCTGCCGACCTGAACGCTGTAGTAATAGGCGGCCACGGCGATACCACCATGATACCCTTAATAAACCATGCTACCTGGAACAGCATACCCGTTACCCAATTTTTAAGTGCCGAACAACAAGAGAAAGTGGTTAAAGCTACTATGGTGGGTGGCGCTACTTTAACCGGCTTAATAGGTACATCGGCCTGGTACGCGCCGGGTGCTGGTACTGCTTTTATGGTGGAGGCTATTGTGCGCGATCAGAAAAAACTGTTGTCATGCGGTGTGGCTTTGGATGGAGAGTACGGGCAAAAAGATATTTCATTAGTGGTGCCGGTAATTTTAGGAAAAGGCGGATGGGAAAAGATAGTTGATTTTAAATTAACCGGCGATGAACAAGCGTCTTTCAATAAAAGCGCCGACGCTGTACGCACTATGAACAATGTTTTAGCTGATACTAATATGGTCTGATTAACAAATCGGGTTGATTGATTTTATTGTCAGGGCTGATTAATTGGATTAATCAGCCCTGACTGTTTACTCTATGATTCAGTAAACCCCAGTTTTTTCATTTTTCGTTGCCTGCGAATTTCATCGGGGTCAACTTTATAGGGCATAATGGCCAGTTGGGCTATATAGTGCTCGGGTAACTCGGCCTGCCTGGCTAAGTTGAGTATTTTATGGTGATACCAGTCGTAAGGCAGCAAATGGATGCTTACCGCGTGTGGCTGCGCTACAAATACTTCGGCATGGTGAATATTATCCTTGCCGTCTAGGCAAATGGCGGGCTCCAGTTTTAGTCCGATGCTCCAGGTGGGATCATAAAAATTCGACCTTTCCTCATCATCCAACCCTATCAAAACACCCCATACCATAGCATCCGGGTCGAACGACTTTTCTACATTCGCTTTTGCAGAATCATCATCGCCCAAACCATTAAAAACAAAATTATAACCGGGTAATTTGGCAATATCTATCTTTTTTGCCGACGGTACCGTTTTGGCAAACTTGTCCACATTCATATTGCCCGCATAAGCAAATAGTATCATAAGCTGGATTGGTAGATAGCTTATAGTTTAACGTAATGTTGACAGGAATGTTATAAAAAAATGGCTTTAATTAACGGGGGTTATTTATTCCATACATCCGTTATCGCGGCTTCTTTCGTGGTATCGGTAACCGGCAGGTTATACATGGCCTCTAAGGTATGCAGCACATTATAATGATCGATATGTTCATTGTACTTTCCCGGTCTAATCCCTGCGCCAAAAAAAATAGTTGGGATGCGGTTCATGCTCGAGTAATCGTCCTCATCAAAGGTAACTATTAACAAACTGTTATGCTTTTTTGCCCATTGTGCATAGGCATCTAAGTTATCCTTCAACCACTTATCCCCTTTTATAATAGCCGTGGCGTCGCGGGGGCCGGTTACATTATGCATGTCGTAATCCATATCCGGAATAACAAAAGCAACCGTAGGTAATTTGGTGAAATCTGCCGGGAACTGCTCTATTGGCAAGCTTAAAGATGGCGATATGCCGTTAGCCTTTTCGCCCAGCCAGTTTACCCACGGCGCATGTTTGCGCGCGTATAAATAAGCCTGGGTCGCAGGGTTTGTTTTATAATAGCAGGGTAAATACCCAACCGAGGGCATGGTTTGCGCGTAACCTTTAAAAGTAAAACCGTGTTTTATCAACGCGGCGCCCAGGTTGGGTGTGGTATAAGGCGTTAAGGCTTCCAGGCATTCATCGCCTATGGTATGCTGCACGCTGCCCGAAAATAAAACGAGATAATTAGGCTGGCTGGGATGTGTTACGCCATGCGAATCGGTAAAAAGCGCGCCCTGCTGTACCAGTTCATTAATATAAGGCGCGTTGACTGATCCTATCACCTCATTATAACTGTGATTTTCCTCGATAACCACAATAATATGGTCATAACGCGGCAATCCGTCTTTTTTATTGTGGAATGAAAAGCAAACCACGGTTATGCCAACTAAGGCTATCACGCAAAACAATTTTATAATAGAGTTCATAGCTAAAATACTGTGTCGTAAAGTAACTATAAAAATTGAGAGATTATTGTTTTGGCACGATCAATTAATCCTTCCAATCTGCTGATATTAGTTCAGACAAGAATTAATTAACTTAGCCAACCCAATAAACCCATTATGAGCGATGAAGAATTAAACGGCGGCGATACCCGGCGTGAATTTATAAAGAAAATAACGGCTGCCGTAACACTGCCCCTCGTTGTCGCCGACCTGGTAGCGTTTGCAGCGGATAAACCGATAACAGGCCCCGAACCTGCTTTGGAGCTGCCC
Source organism: Bacteroidota bacterium (assembly GCA_013288485.1). Lineage (GTDB taxonomy): Bacteria > Bacteroidota > Bacteroidia > Sphingobacteriales > Sphingobacteriaceae > Mucilaginibacter. The sequence goes on along the minus strand of JABDBW010000093.1, from coordinate 2,066 downwards.
TGGTACCGCCGCGTAACCCGTTGGGGCCAAACCAATATTACCGAAAAGGACCCGCAACAATATGATATTGCCTGGTGGCGCAAGCAATGGAAACGTACGCAAATTGGCGGCGTTATCATCAATGCCGGCGGTATTGTATCCTATTATCCCAGCAAGGTACCATTGCATAAGCCGTCGCAGTTTTTAAATGGCCGCGACTTGTTTGGCGAACTTTGCCGCGCCGCTCACGAAGATGGCCTCGCCGTTTTTGCCCGTATGGACTCGAACAGGGCAAGCGAAGAGTTTTACAAGGCGCATCCCGACTGGTTCGCGGTTGATGTAAATGGCAAACCCCATCGAGCCGATGACCTGTATATCACCTGCGTAAACGGACCCTATTATAATGAACATATCCCCGCCATTTTGCGCGAAATTATAGAATTGTACCATCCCGAAGGGTTCACCGACAATAGCTGGAGCGGATTGGGCCGCGGTACGCCCTGTTATTGCGAAAATTGCAAAAAAAGCTTCCGCGCGCAAACCGGAAAGGATATCCCCATCGCCAAAAATTGGGGCGATAAAACCTACCAGCAATGGATACGCTGGAACTACGACCGCCGGCTGGAGTTATGGGATATGAACAACCGCGTAACCAAAGCGGCAGGCGGGCCGGATTGCACATGGTCGGGCATGAACAGCGGTTCTATCAGCGGGCAAAGCAGTAATTTCCGCGATTACGTGGGCATTACCAGCCGTGCTGATATTATGATGATAGACGACCAGGGCCGCAGCGACGCCGGCGGTTTTCAGCATAATGGCGACATCGGCAAATTTTTGCATGGGTTATTAGGCTGGGATAAACTTATCCCCGAAAGTATGGCCATGTACCAGCAGGGAGGCGTTACGTTCCGGCTATCAGCTAAGCCCGCCGCCGAGGCAAGGATGTGGATGATAGCAGGCATAGCGGGTGGCTTACAGCCCTGGTGGCACCATATAGCCGCTTACCATGAGGACCGCCGCGCTTACCATACAGCCGAACCGGTTATGCGCTGGCATAAAGCCAACGAAAAATACCTGATCAATCGCCGCCCTATAGCTACAGTTGGCGTGGTATGGTCGCAGCAGAATACTGATTTTTACGGGCGCGATAATGCCGCCCAATTGGTTGATCTGCCCTACCGGGGTATCACCGGGGCGCTTTTAAAAGCAAGAGTACCTTATATTCCTGTCCATGCTGATCATATTGACCGCGACGCGCTGCAGCTTTCGCTACTGATATTGCCTAACCTCGGTTCTATGACAGACGCGCAGGCAGCAAGCATCAGGCGTTTTGTTGACAACGGCGGCGGCCTCATAGCCACCGGCGAAAGCAGTTTATATGATGAATGGGGTAATGCCAGGCCGGATTACGCACTTAGCGACCTATTCGGTACGCATTTAACTAAAGCGGGGCGTGCAGCCATATCATTAACAGAGACACATACGTACCTCAGGCTTACACCCGAACTGCGGGCGCAGGTTGATGGTCCAAAAACCGGTAAGGAGCCTGCTATAAGCGGCGTTCGCCACCCCATACTAAAAGGTTTTGAAGAAACGGACATATTGCCCTATGGTGGGAAACTGGAACCTGTTTATACCGATGCGGGGGTTGAAATATTAATGACCTTTATACCCGCGTTCCCCGTTTATCCGCCCGAAACCTCGTGGATGCGCCAGCCAAAAACGGATATCCCGGGCTTAATTTTAAATACTAAATACAAGGGCCGCATTGCCTTTATGCCCGCCGATATTGACCGCCGTTTTGCTCAAAACAACCTCCCCGATCATGGCAACCTGCTGGGCAACCTCATCCGCTGGGTGGCGAAGGATAATATCCCGCTTAAGGTAGAAGGTACAGGTATGATTGATTGTCATTTATATCATCAAACGGGCCGCCTCATTATGCACCTGGTTAACCTTACCAACCCGGCAGCCTGGCGGCAGCCCATCCACGAACTCACAGCTTCGGGTCCTTTCAAAGTAAGGGTAAAGTTGCCTGTTGATGTACACGGAAAACGTTTGCAGTTATTAGTCAGCGGCAAGCAGGC
>JABDBW010000092.1 GCA_013288485.1 Bacteroidota bacterium | reverse complement strand
TAACCAGCCCCCACACTGCGTGCGGGGTTTATGACCTTACCAAAACAATCGTTGGGTATGATGCCGGCACCTACAATTATTTTTTTAAAGATAGTTCCGGTACTACTATTACCCTGGCAAATGCAGAGGTATTAAGCCAAAGTGGCACCTATACCATAACAGAGCAAAATAAAGTAACCGGCTGCACATCGCTGCCACAACAAACAACTATTACTATTAACCCAAACCCGCAAAAACCGGGTATAGCATCTTCTTAAAAAACATCATTGACTCAGACCTTTAAATTATTACTAACATGAAAAAGCTCAACTTATTTACAACCACCCTTATCGCACTATTGGTTTTTACAGCCAATATCGTCTTTGCACAGTCTGCAGGGCCCAGCGATGCAACATCTGCGGCGCCAACAAATCCTGGTGATGCAGGTAAAATAGAATGTTATGGTTCGCCCATTTCTCTATCAGGCCCGCAGGACGCGGGAGGCGTAGATTATACTAAATACCACTGGTATAAAATTGACGCGAGCGGGACTGCCCAACTGGTAACCGCTATGACAGGCAGAACCTACACCGAAGCATCAGGGGCCAAAGGCTATTATAACTACCAGGTAGTTACCGAAAATGCCAATGGTTGTACATCGCCAATTTCTGATGTGTTTAAAATATATGTGCTGCCACAGCTAACAGTTGCCATTACCACACCTGCAAGTTCAATATGTGCTGTTGCTTCGAGCGCCACCTTATTAACTGCCAACCCGACGTTTGCAGCTGCTTATCCGCTTAGCTACCAATGGACAAGGAACGGCGTAGTTATTCCGGGGGCAACGTCAGCCACTTATAACGTAACAGGTGAAACAAGCGCTGCTACTGTAACATTTGGTGTAACAGTAAGCTTTTCGGTACTCGGTACAAGCTGTTCTACTACATCCACACAGGATATAATTGTAACACCGTTACCAACCAAGCCATTGATCACGGCTAATTAAGGGTCCGGTTTTGAAACAATTTAAAAAAATAGCGGGCACCTGCGTAAATGAAGCATCTATGTAGAATAATGGTTATATGTGTATTGTTGATGGTAACAGGTATGGCATACTCACAAACTTCGGGAAACCAAAGCGGATATGCCACCTATACCATCAACGAAGGCTCAACTATTACTTTACATGGCAATACAAACAATGCGGCTGCTTACCAATGGTATAAAGACGGGATGAAAATAAACGGAGCTATATTAAAAGACTATACCGTTAACCTGGCGGGCGTATATGCTGTTATAGCCTATAATGCTAACGGTTGCCCTTCGGATATGTCGGATGGGATACGTGTTGTAGTTAATCCGTCTCTAACCGGGGTAACAAAGCCGGATACGGCCGTTGATTTGCAGATCACCATTCAATCAACCAATGTACATGCTTCGCCGGGCAATAACTATACTTATGTAATAACCGCTAATAATAACAGTTCGATAAGCGGGACACAGGTGAGGGTAAGCTATACCATACCGCTCAACCTGGTTTATATACCGCAGCCGGCCGACAAGGGAAAAGTGACTTATGATCCGTCCACCCGTTTATTAACCTGGAGCATTGACCAGCTAAAAGAAAACGAACCCACGCAATTAATTGTACCTGTGCAAGTCTTAGATGCCGGGGTAGTTCAAAGCGTGGTTGATATTAAAGGGCATGAGCCCGACCCGATATTGTCAAACAATGTTGATCAGGCTGTTCAGCAGGTTTATCCGTTGGTAGTTCCAAACGCGTTTACGCCTAACGGCGATGGAAAGAACGATACGTTTACAATACCAGGCTTAGAAACATACTCGGATACCGAATTAACCATTATAAACAGGTGGGGCAATACCGTATATCAAAAAGTAAACTATCAGAACGACTGGACAGGGGAAAACCTGGCTGAAGGCACCTATTTCTATATACTAAGGGCAAAAAATAAGAGCGGTGTATGGGATGTATATAAAGGTTACATAACCTTATTAAGAACGAAATTACAATGAAAAAGCTATTAGTTCTATTCGCCTTTATACTTTATTATGCTTCTGCAAACGCACAGCAGGACGCACAGTTTAGCCAATATATTTTTAATGGCTTGTACATTAACCCTGCTTATGCGGGGTATAAAAGCGATATTAATATTAACAGTTTTTACCGTTCGCAATGGACCGGGTTAGACGGGGCGCCTACAACTATGTCTATTGCAGCTGATGAGGCCGTAGCCAATGATAAAGTTGGGCTGGGGCTTTTATTACAACACGACGCGATAGGCGCGCAAAGCAGTATTGCCGTTTATACTAATTATGCTTACCGGATACAGATAGGCCAGGATGAAAACTCCAGGCTCGCGCTTGGCCTGGGCGTTGGGTTTATACAATCGGGCGTTGATGGCAATAAACTTAACCCTGTACAAACCGGCGATGATTATATTCCTATTGGCTATCATAGCTTTTTGTCGCCCGACGCGCGCGTGGGTGTTTTATATACTAACGATCATTATTTTGCCGGTGTTTCTGCTGATAATTTGCTTCCGCAGTTCATGGGCAGCCTGCAAAATGCGAACGCGCTGGGTGTGCCCGTACCTAAACCTCATGAATATTTTACCATGGGCGCTTTGTTCGACCTGAATTCTCAAACAAAGCTTAAGCCATCCATATTAATAAAAGACAGCCCGAGTGTACCAACCAGTATGGATGTGAACGTTTTTTTACTATTGAACGAAAAGATATGGCTGGGCACTACTTACCGTACCGGCATAACGCTTTACAATAAACCCAACCTGCCAACGGGATTGCCCCAATCAAGTGCGATGGTGGCAGTGGTAGAGTTTTTCGCGACCGAGAACCTGCGGATAGGTTATGCCTTCGATTATTCATTAAATAAGTTGGGGAGCTATGGCTATGGCTCGCATGAATTATCCATAGGCTTTTTGCTGAAAAACAACCATAGTAACCGCTCAAGTTTGGATGACCCTACCAGGAGATGTTATTTTTAACTCTTTGTGCGGTATTTCAATAAAATGCTTATTATCAATTATTTAAAGTGTTCACGGTTTAGAGCGTGAACGCCCGTGAACACTCCGTGAACGCTCGTGAACGGTGGGATTGAAGTTTGGGTAATGATACCGCGTCGAAAGATTAAAAATTCCATTAATAAGTCTTTTTGTCATTCTGAACGTAGTGAAGAATCTTATACACGCGGTATAAATACATGATCGGTAGGGCGCAAACCTATCAATTATATAAGATTCTTCACTACGTTCAGAATGACAAATTGCACGGGTACGGCATCTTTCGAACACTCGTAATTATAAATCCGGACTAACGAGCAACCATAAATCCGGGCTAACTTCATAAGCAGATGTGGTATTAACAACATAAAATCCTATCCATCAAATATATTACTTCATTATGCGTTAAACATACAGCTATAACCCGTAGTTTTAAGCGGTAATGCGTTTTTTGTAAATGATGTATTCCGTTACGGGCACTATAGGTATGTTTAAAAAAGCATTATTCACTATTATTATTTTAATTGCCCCGCTTTCGGCGGCTTTTAGCCAGGGGAAGTGGGAGCTGAAACGAAACGAAAATGGCATACAGGTATTTACCCGCACCCCTTTAACCGGTAACCTCAAAGAGTTAAGGGTTATTTGCGAATTAACTACCACGAAAGCACAATTGATAAAAACGCTGCAGGATATTAAACATTATGATGATTGGGTTTACAGCACACGAAAAGCCACATTGCTAAAAACAGTAAGCCCGCAGCAAATAATTTTTTATTCGGTATCGCATCTACCCTGGCCCATAAAAGACCGTGACCTCATTGTGCAGCTTACCGTGATTCCCGACAGTACAGCTAACCGGTTTGAGATACAGGCCAAAAGCCTGCCCGACTATTTGCCTAAAAATCCTGATCTTATACGTGTTCCGTATTCGCTTGCCGTATGGAGAGTTATTGTAGTTGACGACCATACTTTAAAAGTTGACTATACTTTCAGCGTAAATCCGGGCGGAAGCATTCCTGCATGGCTTGTAAATGCCACATTAGCCGTTGGCCCCTATAACTCTTTTATGGGTTTAAGGAATGAGTTAAAAAAAATCGCTTCCGAATAATCGATCGCGGAGATGGTTTTCCCCGCTGTATGGAAAAATTTCCGCAGTATTTTCCCCGCTTCCCCGAAAATGGGCCGTTAATTATACTTATAGTTAAACTGGTATTGCTTTTGTATTAACAGGAATACATTACCTGTTAAGCAGAAAAACTATGAAGCACACCCGCAAACTTATTTTGGTTCTGGCAGCTGCAGCGCTGACTTTCATCGGGTGTAAAAAAAATTCAATAACCCCTGCTGCCGTCACAACCGATAACGCCGCGTTAAGCAAACAGATCGCTTTGAGCTTGTTTAATTCAATGTCGGGTCAATATGGCGGGGCCAGTTTGATAAATGGTACAAAAGCACAGTCAGGTATGAGTATAAACCCCGAAGGGCCGAGGGTAACCGCTATCGATCCGTACTGCGGCTATACCATTGACACTACGATTAATAATACGAGTGTTGTTGCTGATGTTTCTAAAAGCGTATACAGCCATTTCAAGTTTATTTATACCTGCAGTACACATGCTCTTGATGGGTATATTCTTTCTGATAGTATAAACAATACCGATAAAGGCGCTCATTTTACAAACCAGAATACAAGCAACCAAAATTATGTAGTAAGCAAGTATGGTTCAGACTTTAATGTCGTTTCAATACGCGGCACTACAGGCACATCATCTCATTATACTACCTTTAATAGTTCACAAACTACTATTGGTTATAATTATACCGATAGTCAATATACCTTGAACGGGTTAGTGGTCGACCTTTCAAGCCCTACAGCCAATATAACTTCGGGCATGGCAACATTTAGTTCAACCATAAAAAATCTTGGTCCAACTACGCCGGCTAACGGTAGCACTTATACCGGCACTATTGAATTTTCAGGCAATCATATGGCTAAAATTACTTTAGTAACTGGCGGCAGTTCGTATGTGAATACGATCAACCTGCTTACAGGGGAGTTAACCGCCGTTAAATAACAGCTATTTAATTAACAATGAAGGCACCTTATCCGCTATACGGATGAGGTTTTGTTTTTTATAAGCGTTTAGATTATTTATACAGTAACGGTATTAATTAAATAAGTAAATTTGATTTGACTATAGAATTACTGGTTTTGACGATCATGATAAAAACACCGCGGAAGTTATTGTTGATATTCTTTTGCTTTATTACAAGCGTCGTTAGCGCTCAAAAGTTCGAAGGCCTGGCACTAACCCCGCCTATGGGCTGGAACAGCTGGAACACCTTTAAAACAAATATTAATGAAAAACTGGTGCTTGATATTGCCGATAAACTGGCCGCAAGCGGAATGAAGGACGCCGGCTACAATTACCTGGTGCTGGATGATGCCTGGATGGCTTTAGAAAGAGATAACAATGGCAACCTGGTTACCGACCCTAAAAGGTTTCCGCATGGTGTAAAGTATGTTGCCGATTATGTACATAGCAAGGGATTAAAGTTTGGTTTATATAATTGCGCGGGCACCAAAACCTGCGCCGGCTACCCCGGCACACGTGGCTATGAATACCAGGATGCCCGCCAATATGCCGCGTGGGGTGTTGATTATTTAAAATTCGACTGGTGCAATACCACCGGGATAAATGCTAAAGAGGCCTATACTACCATGAGCAAAGCTATAAAAACAGCCGGACGCCCCATGATATTCAGCCTTTGCGAATGGGGAAGGAACAACCCCTGGGAATGGGCCGCCCCGGTAGGCCATTTATGGCGCACCACGGACGATATAGGGCCATTGTTTTCGGGTATTAAAAAAAATAAGGGAGGATGGTCGCCAAGTAGTGTGATGAAAATTATTGATTCGCAGAATGCTATCCGAAAATATGCGGGTCCCGGCCATTGGAACGACCCCGATATGCTGGAAGTGGGCAACGGCATGACAGTTGATGAAGACCGTGCGCATTTCTCGATGTGGTGTATGCTGGCCGCCCCGCTCATAGCCGGTAACGACCTGCGCATAATGACCCCGGAAACCTTAAGTATCTTGACCAATAAAGAAGTGATAGCCGTTGACCAGGATTCGCTGGGTGTTGGCGCCTATAAATATGCCGAAAAAGACAGCGTACAAACCTGGGTTAAGCCGTTAAAAAATGGAGTGGCTGTTTGTTTTTTAAACAGTTCATACAATCCGCAAACCATCAACTTTAATTGGGCCGAAAATGCTTTAAAAGATGATCTGTCGGGTATGGCCATTGATTTTAAAACCGCAACCTACAACGTGCGCGACTTATGGGCTAAGAAAGAGTTAGGTAAAACCAATAAGGCGTTTAATAAAACGTTAGCTCCGCATAGTGTGGTGATGTTGAAAGTTTATAAATAGCAATGTGCTTGACTTACGTATAGCTTACGGCACAGCCTTTTCAACCCTCAGCCCCACATCGCTTACCTCATGCAGCGGATTATCGCGCATGTTTTGTTCAATACTGAATTGATAAACGCCTTTCGAAGGAAATTTATAATTGAGGCGGAACGGCACCTGGTAGCTGTATAAATTACCCGATCCCTGCCCCAGCCATTCGCCATCGGGATTAGCCAGTTTAAATTCATAACGGGTAGCTGCCGCTTTTTTATCAGGCCCTGACTGGTATATTAAAACAAATATATTCGAGTACTTATAATCGCCGGTTACCCGCAGGTTCAGGTACAGGTTATAAGGAACTTGCTCATCAGCAATGGTAACCGCATACTTTATTTTATTGGCATAGCCCCAGTTGTTATTAACGATCTCGGTATTCTGATCAATAACAGCATTGTTATCTGTACAACCTGCCAATGATAACAGGATAAAAAATAGCATAGCTGTAAATAAAAAAACTAAAGCCTTTTTCATTGTTTACGGTTTTGGCTGTTCGCCCTTGTTCGGGTTGCTATCAGAACCTCCCGGACGATTGTTCCTGTTGGGCCGAAAATTTTTGTTCCGGTTTTGCCTGTTGCCTTCGGGCCTTGGCCCCTGCGGTTTCTCGGGCCCGGCTGTGCTTACCGGGCGCGGCTGGCCGTTGCCGCCCGGGTTATGCGGTTTGTTTTTATTACGATTCTTGTTTTTCTTTTTGTTACGGCTGCGCTCATCCAGCCGGGTTAAACTATCCTGGCCAACAACATTTTCGTAATCAAAGGCTTTTTCGGGCTCGTTTTCGGTTTCAACAAATACCAGCAGATCGTCGGGCAATACGCCATCGCGGTTTAACTGCTGTATTTCTTTAACCCGGTTTATAGGCACAGCCACCCACGATTCTTCGCGCGGATAGCTAAACCACATCATCTTTTTAAAGATATCAGTTTTTTGCAGGCGGGCATCGCCTTTCAGCGTTTTCAAATAATTTACATTATCCGGAATATGCTTAAGCGCGTCCATATAGGTATCCAACTCATAATTCAGGCAGCACTTTAATTTACCGCACTGGCCGGCAAGCTTTAATGTGTTAAGCGAAAGGTTTTGATAACGCGCAGCGGAAGTAGATACGGTTTTAAAATCAGTTAACCACGTTGAGCAGCATAACTCGCGCCCGCACGAGCCAATGCCGCCCAGCCGGCTTGCTTCCTGCCTCATTCCTATCTGGCGCATCTCGATGCGGATACGGAAAGTCTCGGCCATTTTCTTGATCAGTTCCCTGAAATCAACCCGTCCCTCGGCAGTATAGTAAAAAGTAGCTTTGGTTTTATCGGCCTGGTAATCAACATCGCTCAGTTTCATCGAAAGGTTCAGGCTAAGCGCCAGTTTGCGTGCGCTATGCATGGTTTCCCATTCCATATCCTTCGCAGCTTTCCATTTATCTACATCG
>JABDBW010000091.1 GCA_013288485.1 Bacteroidota bacterium | reverse complement strand
CAAAGATCAGCAAATGGGCAGCTTCGGCAACAGCGCCGAAAACGGGCATTGGCCACCGCACCTGCATTTTCAGCTGATGTTAAATGTGGAAGGCAACTTTGGCGACTATCCCGGCGTTGGCCGCTTTTCGCAAAAAGAAAAGTTTCTCCAAAATATCCCTGATCCCAATTTAATATTGGGCTTTCCGGAAGTTTAATTAGGGTATACGTTTAAAAAATTCGCATATTTGGCATATATTCGAATAAGAGTAAATCGGTTTTTATAGCGTAATAGTGTTAAGAAACACTACCTCGTTACTATACAATCCCAAATAATTTAATAAATGGCATCGTTCAGCAGGCCTGATACACTAAATCTGATATCTAAAATTACGCCAAGGCGGTTTTGGAACGCTGCACGTGTACTTAGCAGTTATTATGTGAGCAAATGGAGCAAAAAAGCGGTTCAATGGGGCTACCCTGTATCGGTTGGTTTTGAGCCTACAACATCTTGTAACCTCCGTTGCCCGGAATGCCCGAGCGGATTGCGGTCCTTTACCAGGCCAACAGGTATGCTTGGAGATAATATATTTAAAAAAACCATTGACGAAATTTCAAAACAGCTCCTCTACCTTATCTTTTATTTCCAGGGTGAACCTTATTTGAACCCTAACTTTTTAGATATGGTAAAATATGCTTCCGATAAGGGCCTTTATACAGCTACCTCTACCAACGCGCATTACCTGACTGAAGCAAATGCACGAAAAACGGTAGAAAGCGGGCTGGACAGGTTGATCATTTCTATTGACGGCACTACCCAGGAAACTTATGAGCAATACCGGGTTGGCGGCGATCTTGAAAAAGTGATACAGGGGGCCCGCAATATTATCAGGATGAAAAAAGAACTGAAATCGAATAAACCCGCAGTTTATTTCCAGTTCCTTGTAGTAAAGCACAACGAACATCAAATAGAAGATATTAAAAAACTAGCCAAAGAAATAGGGGTGGATCAGGTGCTGTTTAAAACCGCACAGGTGTATGACTATGAGAACGGCAACCCGCTAATTCCAACGATAGACAGGTATTCTCGTTATCGCAAAAACAAAGAAGGGCAATTTGAAATAAAAAGCAGTTTATCAAATCATTGCTGGCGCCTCTGGAATAACCCTGTCATTACCTGGGACGGTTTAATTGTACCCTGTTGTTTTGACAAAGATGCGCAGCATCAGCTGGGGGACCTTAAAACAGCTACCTTCCAAGAAATATGGAACAATAAAACTTATAAGGATTTTCGCAGCTCTGTTCTAGACAGTCGTGAAAACATTGATATTTGCACCAATTGCAGCGAAGGCACAAAAGTTTGGGCATAAAAAACTAAAAACCGCTATACAAAAAAGCCCATCCTGTTTTTCACAGAATGGGCTTTAAACTATATATTCAATTATTATTTGCTGTCGTCTTTTACTTCTTCAAAGTCAACATCTGTTACAGTATCAGAATGATCCGCATGGGCTTCGGCGCCATCGGCTCCGGGTTGGGCCTGTCCGGCTTCTGCCGAAGCTTTGTACATCTCTTCAGATGCGGCGGTCCATGCAGTGTTCAGCTCATTTTGGGCAACTTCTATATCAGCCAGGTTTTTCGAAGCATAAGCTGCCTTTAGTTTGGTTAAACCTTCTTCTATAGGTGCTTTCTTATCAGCTGATATCTTATCGCCATACTCTTTCAGTTGTTTCTCTGTGGTGAAGATCAGGGCATCGGCGCTGTTCAGTTTTTCAACTTCTTCTTTTGCCGCTTTATCCGCGTCGGCGTTAGCTTCTGCTTCGTCCTTCATTTTCTTGATCTCGGCATCAGTTAACCCTGATGAGGCTTCAATACGTATCTTTTGCTCTTTGCCGGTAGCCTTATCTTTAGCCGATACATGCAATATACCGTTGGCATCAATATCAAAGGTTACTTCAACCTGTGGTACGCCGCGTGGTGCGGGTGGTATTCCGTCAAGGTGGAAACGGCCAATGGTACGGTTACCCGAAGCAATGGGGCGCTCACCCTGTAAAATATGTATCTCAACTGATGGCTGGTTGTCAGACGCGGTTGAAAATGTTTCTGATTTTTTACTCGGGATAGTAGTATTCGCTTCTATCAGCTTGGTCATTACACCGCCCATAGTTTCAATACCTAATGAAAGCGGGGTAACATCCAGTAACAACACATCTTTCACTTCGCCGGTTAACACACCGCCTTGTATGGCCGCGCCAATGGCAACCACTTCGTCGGGGTTTACCCCTTTTGAAGGCGCTTTGCCAAAGAATTTTTCTACAGCTTCCTGTATGGCAGGGATACGGGTTGAACCGCCTACCAGTATGATCTCGTCGATATCGCTAACGGTATAGCCTGCATTTTTCAGCGCGGTTTTACAAGGCGCTATAGTACGTTTGATCAAACTATCAGCCAATTGCTCAAATTTTGCACGGGTTAAAGTTTTAACCAGGTGCTTGGGCATACCATCGGCAGCAGTGATATAAGGTAAATTAATTTCTGTTTGTGCCGAGCTTGATAACTCGATCTTAGCTTTTTCGGCCGATTCTTTTAAGCGTTGCAAAGCCATTGGGTCCTTACGCAGGTCAACACCTTCGTCGCTTTTAAATTCGTCTGCCATCCAGTCAATAATTACCTGGTCAAAGTCATCACCACCCAGGTGTGTATCACCATCGGTTGATTTTACTTCGAATACACCATCGCCCAGTTCCAATATAGAAACGTCATGTGTACCGCCACCGCAGTCGAACACGGCAATTTTCATATCCTTATGTGCTTTGTCCAAGCCATAGGCAAGGGCGGCAGCAGTGGGCTCGTTAATTATACGGCGCACTTTTAAACCCGCGATTTCGCCGGCTTCCTTAGTAGCCTGGCGCTGCGCGTCGTTAAAGTAGGCCGGTACGGTAATAACCGCTTCGGTAACTTCTGTACCCAAAAAATCCTCGGCGGTTTTCTTCATTTTCTGAAGTATCATGGCCGAAATTTCCTGCGGGGTATATTTGCGGTCGCCAATTTCAACACGCGGGGTGTTGTTATCGCCTTTTACTACTTTGTAAGGTACGCGTTCGGCTTCCTTGGTAACCTCGTTAAACTGGTTGCCCATAAAGCGCTTGATAGATGAAATAGTTTTTGTAGGATTGGTAATAGCCTGGCGCTTGGCAGGATCACCCACTTTACGTTCGCCGTTGTCGATAAAAGCCACTACTGACGGCGTAGTACGTTTTCCCTCGCTGTTTGCAATAACTACAGGTTCGTTACCTTCCATTACCGCTACGCAGGAGTTTGTTGTTCCTAAGTCGATTCCGATTATTTTAGACATATGATTATTTTTTTCGTGATTGTTTGTTTGCTTATACTACCCTATTAACAAGGCATGTGCCAATTTGGGTTTGGCAGTTTTATTTGAGGCGAAAGGTGAAAGGTGAAAGGTAAAAGGTAATATTTAGGCAGAAATACGTATAAAAACGGTGACAGGTTGGCAGGATTTGGTGATTGGAGATTAGGTAGGGATTTGCTGCTTTGTCTTTGTGTTTTTATAACCAATTAAAAATATATAGGTTTGAACGTACTTAACTTTACAACAACCAAATGAAACATCTCGATATCACCGTTAAAGGCAAAGTACAGGGCGTATTTTACAGGGCAGCCACCAAAGCGGTTGCCGACCAGTTAGGCATACGCGGCTTTGTAAGGAACGAACCCGGCGGCGATGTTTTTATTGCCGCCGAAGGCGAACCCGCTATGCTTGAAATGTTTTTAGACTGGTGCCGCGAAGGTCCGCAGGATGCGGAAGTAACCGCAATTGAAAGTAATGAGGGCGAATTAAAAAACTATCGTAATTTTGAGGTATTAAAAAGAGGTTTGTTTAAATAACCTTTATTATAGCGATGGATTTTAAACCCATCGCTATAAATCAAATTTTAATTACGCATACTATTGTCAACAGCTAAAAAATTTGCCGGGCAAACGGCCGTATATGGTTTAAGTACGATAGCAGGCCGCACGCTTAGCTTTTTCCTCACTTTTGCTTATACACGCACTTATAGCCGTAGCATTTACGGCATTTTTAGCAATATGTTTTCCTACGCTTCTATGCTGCAGGCACTGCTTGCCTTTGGTATGGAAACCACATTCTTTAGGTATTTAAACAAACACGAGGATAAAAAGCAACAGGTTTACAACAACGCATTTGCTGCTATTTTTGTGGTTACACTTATTTTTTTGGTGGGTACATTATTGTTTATCAATCCAATAACCCGTTGGATATCGATCGAACAAGTCACCTCTTTTCACGATTACAAGTTATATGCCCTATATTTTGTTGCTTTCCTGGTTATTGATGCCTGGTGTGTTGTGCCTTTTGCAAAAATACGCGCCGACGGTCGGCCCGGCAGGTATGGATTTATTAAGATAGTCAATATTATAACATTTATAGGGCTAAATCTTGTATTTATTTATGGTATACCATTCATTATCAGGCATAATCTTCCCGGGTCGGTATGGTTAAGCAACTGGTTTAGGATAGGATGGCTGGGCTATATATTCATCGCTAACCTTATTGCCAGCAGCTTAACACTTTTGCTTTTATTGCCTGAACTGCGTAAGCTAAGGTTTGATTTAAACGCGTATATGTTTAAAGATATGTTTGTTTACAGCTTCCCTATTTTAATTGCCAATATCTCGTACATACTTAATGAAAATCTCGACAAAATGTTGTTGCCCAAAATGTTGCCCGCAGCCATTAGCAGCGAGCAGTTGGGTATTTATGCAGCTTGTGCCAAAATATCAATCTTCCTGAGCATTTTTGTGCAGGCTTTCCGCCTGGGCGCCGAACCTTTCTTTTTCAGCCACGCCAAAAATAAAAATGCCGGACAAACCTATGCCCGTATTATGGACTACTTTGTTATTGCTGTTTGCGTTGCCTTTGTAGGTATTACTGCTAATATTAACCTGTTAAAGTATTTTATTGGCAGCAGTTATTGGGTAGGTTTGGGTGTAATACCACCATTGTTATTCGGTTATGTAAGCCTGGGTATTTATATGAATCTTTCGGTATGGTATAAGCTCTCAGATCAAACGCGCTATGGATTTTATATTTCAGGCGTTGGCGCTATTTTAACCATTGTGCTTCTTGTATTGTTTATACCTAAATATAGTTATATGGCTTGTGCATGGGTGTCGCTTATCTCCTATGCGGTTATGATGGTGCTATCTTATATATGGGGGCAGAAAAATCATCCTATACCATATCACCTTAAAAAAAACATAGCTTATATTGTAGCTTCAATGCTGTTCGTTTACCTATCATTCTATATATTTAACCGTAATATATTTATAGGTAATGCGTTATTAATACTCTTTGCATCAGCAGCATTATTTTTCGAATGGAAAAATTTAAAAGCTATATTTATTAAATAGAACAATAAAAAGAAACAACGATTAGCATAGCAATGGGCGAGGGGTTAAATCATAAGAAATTGAAATTTACGATCAGGAAGGTAGTAACCCTTCTGGCTATGGGTTGTTGGGGCCTTACTTTTACCGCTTATGCCCAAAACCCAAAAGGAGGCAAAGCAAAGTTGGCCGAGGTTGACAGCGGCGCGGTTGAGCGGCTTTTCTTTTCGGCGCTAAGCGAAAAAACAATAGACCAACCGGCTAAAGCTGCCGAGCTGTTTAACCAGGTGTTAGAGATGGATCCGGCAAACGACGCGTCCCTTTATGAACTGGCTAATATTAAAAAACTACAAAATAATTATGCCGAAGCTCAGCCCCTGCTTGAAAAAGCGGTAACTATTAAACCGGATAACGAATGGTACTGGGCGGCATTGGCTGAAATTTATGAAAAAAGCAACGATCTCGCGAAGCTCGAAAATGTATTCAGCCAGTTAATAAAGATCAATCCGGAGAGGGTTGATTATTATTACGATCAAGGCAAGGCCCTGGCGATGGAGAAAAAATATGACGAAGCGCTGAAAGTGTTTGACCAGGTAGAGAAGCTAACCGGCAACAGTGATGACCTGATTATAAGCCGCCAAAAAATTTACCTTAGCCAGGGAAAAGTTGACAAGGCGGCCGCCGGGTTGGAAGACATGATAGCGGCTAACCCCAACCAGGTAAAGTATTACCTGCTGCTGTCGGAAATTTATACTTCAAATAACGCTAATGATAAGGCGCTTAAAGTATTAGAAAAAGCAAGAAGCATTGATGCTAATAACCCGTTGGTACACCTCGCGCTTGCTGATGCTTACCGCGAGAAAAAAAATATTGATGCCAGCTTTAAAGAGTTGCAGCTGGCATTTGCTATTCGTGACCTGAGTATTGATGAGGAAATAAGGATAGTAACGGGCTATTTCCCAAAATTCCCCGACCCTAATGCCAAAGCCAGCGCCCTTGAATTAAGCCGTATTATAATGAATGCGCACCCTAACGACGCTAAAGCATACGCGCTTTACGGCGATATGCTGTTTCAGAATGAAAAACTAGAGGAGGCTAAAACCAATTATCAAAAATCTATCCAACTCAATGGCCAGATATATGAAGTGCGCGATCAACTGGTGAGAATTGAACTGAACACCGGTGATATTGATGGTGTGATAAGAGACGGTGAAAGCACTTTGTCTTTCTTCCCTAACCAGGGATGGATGAATTATTTTGTAGGCATTGCCTGGTTGCAGAAAAAGGACTACAAAAAAGCGCTGGGATACATAAAAAACACAACCGCGCTCGAGTTCCAGGATAAGGAGCTGCTTTCTTTAGGCTACTCGGCATTGGGCGATTGTTATCACGAAATGCAGAATATAAAAGGCTCGGACGAAGCGTACGATAAGTCATTGAGCTATAACGCCGATAATAAATTTACGTTAAATAACTATGCTTACTATTTATCAATAAGGGGCGAACAATTAGATAAAGCCGCGCAAATGGCTAAACATGCTAATGAGCTGGAACCCGGTAATGCATCGTTTGAAGATACCTACGCCTGGATATTGTTTAAGCAAAAAAACTATAAAGATGCCAAAGTGTGGATAGAAAAGGCATTAGCGCATAACAAAAACAAAAGCGCCGTAGAAACAGAACATTATGGCGATATATTGTTTTATTTGGGAGACGCTGGCGCCGCTGTACAAAACTGGCAAAAAGCGAAAGACTACGGCGCTCATTCGCCGGTATTAGAAAAAAAAATAAGTGAAAAAAAATATAGTGAATAAATTATTACTCATAGGTTGCCTGCTGGCAATGGTTAGTTGCAAAGCGCGTAAACAGCTCATGATTAGCCCGGTAACCTCTGTTACCGCCGTGCCAATTGTACACAAACGAGCCGAAAACCCAATTGTAGGTAAACTGGCAGCGATAAAAGGCGGCCAGGTTGTATTTAATACCTTTTCGGGCAGGGCAAATACCAAACTCAACATTAATGGCGATAGTAATGATGTTACTTTAAACATCCGCATAAACAGGGATAAAGAAATTTGGGTTTCTATTACAGCTTTATTGGGTATTGAAGTTGCCCGAGCCATAATTACGCCCGATAGCATACAAATTATGAATAAACTGCAATATCTTTATATAAAAAAGCCCTTCAGTTATATTTATGCCTACACCAGCAAACAGGTAAATTATAAAACGCTCGAATCATTGCTGGTAGGTAACGCCATGCCCGAGTTATTAATAAATGAAAATGCCAGTTTACAGGCGGTTAATAACAATATTACCTTATCCGGCGATCTGCAGGACCTGATCTATATGTTAATGATAGGCCCTGATATGAAAGTTGCGCAGCTGCATTTAACAAGTCAAAATGATGGGCAGTCGTTACAGGTGACTAATAGTAATTTTATACAGGCCAATAACCGCACAGTGCCTTCGCAAATAGATATCGCCTCGGTTGTAAAAGACAAAAAAATGCAGGTTAATTTACATTATACAAAGGTAGATTTTGACCAACAGTTAGAATATCCATTCAATATTCCCGAAAGATATGCTCCGGCAAAAGAAAATTAATATTTTTGACCGGATGAAATTTTTAAAAGCACTATTGTTTTTTGTTTTTGTTTTTGCAGC
>JABDBW010000090.1 GCA_013288485.1 Bacteroidota bacterium | reverse complement strand
GCTTGCAGGGCCGCTCTTTCCTCTTAACCTGCTACCTGCAAATATGGCATCGGTTAAAGTGGCGTATTCCTGTTTTGTTTGCGCTTTAAGATCGCAGGGAGCGACAATTAATATAAGCAATAGATAAAGCACAGTGTGTGCGGTTAATTTTTTCATAATGAGATCAGTTTTTGCTAAGCTAAATGATTTACCGCATTTGGGCAATACCTTTAAATTAATTTATACCGGGGTTCATAATTGAACCCCGGTACATACTTTAATTGAATGATAAAGTTCTATTCAGAATTTCACTTCTTATCTGGAATAATATCAGATCCAAAAATCTTGCCCGGTTGCGCATTATTTTCCCTATACCCGGAGATGTAATAATTATTGGTTAATTCTATTGATCCGCCTGTGGGGTGTAGCTTCGCATACACGTTATCCCCTGTAGCATCCCCGGTCATTTTAGTAGAAAAATACGAGCTGTACACATGCACTGTACCACCCCTGTTGTCTATGCCGGGAGCGCCGGACTTTTGGAAGTTTCCCTGTTGGAAACGTACGGTACCACTATTTATAATAGCCGCAATGGTAGGCGTTCCCCAAAACGCCGTATTGTACAAGGTAATTTGAGCATCAGGGTCAACTTTATTGGTTTTAACTTCGTTCCCCATCAAAACATATGCCCTAACCGGCTCTGCTGTTTTTGTACAAACCAATTCGGAGTTAATAGCGGTTATTTTGGTGTTTTTGTCGGCGTCTTCTACAAAAAAAGAATATGAGCATCCGTCTGAACCATGGCCAACAACCGTCATTTTTCCGGGATCCTTACCGGTTATCGCATCTTTCAGGAAATGTATGCCGTAGAATGAACCGTAAACGAAATTGTTGAAGATCGTTTCGTTTTTAACATCGGCAAATTTAAGCGCGCTGCAATTTGATTGTACGAAACCGGTCAGAGATGCTGTAGCATATCCCTGGCTGCGCATTCTTGTTCCGTAACCCGGATTGAGTTGCATATTCCGGATAAATCCACCCTGGGCGCCTCCACCTACCCAAATACCTGCTCTCGCCAGCACGCCGGCAAAATAGTCAACATAGTGCCCGCTTGTGTTGTACGAAGCAAGGTCTATTCCTTTATCGCCGCCCCCTATGGTTACATTAACAATATATACTTTTGGACCCTGTCCCTGTATCAGGAACGGTGTCGGCCTGGGATTCCTGGAGGTAAAACCATCGGTTGCCAAATTGAGCTGTACTATGATAACCCCCCTGATACCTGCGCCTGCCCCTAATTGTATAAGCGAATGGCCCTTTTCTCCGGCATCTCCGCCGCTATAATTTGTAAATATAGTTGTACCACCTTGCGTATAGTGCTGTACATCCCATGTTCCCCTCAATTCAACTCCCGAAGGAACTTTGACAGGATTGTCCACCAAGTATCTTCCCGCCGGCAGATAAAGGGTACCACCCCCGGCAGCCTTAACTTTGTTAAGTGCTTTTTGCAATTTAGCCGATACATCTTCTGTAGGCCGGTCATTGTTATAGCCTGTTGCTCTCGGCAGATCGACTTTCAATACGTTGTTTGACAATGGTTTCGGATATACTTTGATGTTGGTTATTATATTTTTAGTGATCGGGGCAAATAAATACTCCTTACCGTTATTGATCTCAACTTTGGCCTCTTTGCTGTTATTTTTGATGTCCAATTTGCTGGTGTAAGCAGGGTTTACCGGTTTGCTTTTATAGCCCGAGTTCACCGACATAAGCGTACTCACGTCTGTGCCCAGGAATACATGACCGTCGGGCTTTTTAAAATCGCACTGCGTAAGCAGTACTTTACCATTGTTTACTTTAAGCGCGTAATCGCTGTAATTGCTGAATGTGCAGCTTTCAAAGGATATAACGCCATCGCTGCCGTCGCTCACAATAGGCCCGGTAAAATCTACACCGTTAAATTGAGTGGAGGTTTTAAAATCTTTATAGAAATACACGGCCGTACCACCTTTTTCAGCCCCGAACGTAGAGTTGGAAAAAAGCAAGCCATATGGGTTAACGGCCTGAATATATATACCGGTATCGCAATTTTTTATATGCATTTCGTAAAACTGCGCATTTGGAGTTTGAGGGCTACCGGGTTCCCTGCCAACCCACATGCCTGTTTTATAGCCGGATACATAAAAATTAGACACATATTCCCAATCTGAACGGTGCATGTTGAATCCTGTGGCATTGGCTTTAGTGTAAGCGGTAACCTTCGCAAGCGAGGGTGAACCCGGGAGCCCTGAATTGGCCCAGTATTTAGGGTCTATCTTAACATTCTCTATACGCCCGATGTCGGTGCATACATGCACTTCAAGTCCGGTACTGAGGGCGGTAATGTAGCTGTTTAAAACATAATGCAGTTCGCTCGGAGCAGAATAGAAACCGTTGTAGGCGTTTACAAGCGTTACATGTTCAATAGTGGCACAGTCTCCGCTTGGTTGAAATAATGTCCACGGATATGGTTTTACATCGTTGATATCCTGTTCAGGGTACCAGATCGACAGGTTGGTAACGCCGGTTCCCGGCCTCATATCTATAAACCTGTCGGCTATGCTGGTATAGGTAGTGAAAAGCGCGTTGTTAGCCTGCGAATCGTTAAACCAGCTTGCAACAGTTCCGTTATAATTGGGCGAGTTTTTGCCAACGCGAACTTCCAAAACGGTTCCCAGAACTTTCCCCTGGTGTAATTCGGGATCCGCCCAGTCGCCGCG
Organism: Bacteroidota bacterium; assembly: GCA_013288485.1. Classification (GTDB taxonomy): domain Bacteria; phylum Bacteroidota; class Bacteroidia; order Sphingobacteriales; family Sphingobacteriaceae; genus Mucilaginibacter. The sequence continues at coordinate 5,415 of JABDBW010000090.1, read as the reverse complement.
AAGCTGCACACTCGTCGGGATATTCAGCACGTATTGGTAATCAAAGCTTTTTGTTATTTGCGGAGTACTGCCCTGGCGCACCCTAACGCTCTGGGAGGCGGTTTGCGTGCTGCGGAATTCATAATGGCCCGCCGGTACATACACCACACCACCGCCGGCCTTATACGCGGAATCAATAGCAGCCTGGAAAGCCGCCCGGTTGTCAAACCCTTTCTTTGCTTTCGCGCCAAATTTCTTATCAGTAACTACAAAATCCGATACAACCCAATCCTTTGTAGGATAAACAGTTTTTATGCTTCGCCGGTTTGTTTGCTGTTTATGCGCCTTTACCTGGGCATTAGCCATATTTGCGATAAACATTGCGATAACGGCGATCATAGCCATTTTACCTAAATTTGAAACTATTTTACTGTGCTGCTCCATAACATTATTATTTTAAAAAGATTATTATAAAGTCACGCTGTCATTTTCGGCCTTTATCTTATAATGTAAAGCATTTTTAGGACAGCGCCACTTTGGGGTGTGACATATTTGGTTTAAAGGTTTAAAGTTATATTATTTTATTTTTTCATTACAATAAATGCTATCCGGTGTCCAATTTGTTACAAAGGGGGGCGATTAATTTCCCCGGATCGCCACCTTGACGCAAAAAACCTGGGAATTATAGTTAATTGCCGGTTTTTTGGGTGGTCTGTAGTTCTACACTTTTGGATGGTTAAAAGTGCAATTTTAAAGTATATTTACATTTAAAATTTAGCTGATGACAGGAAAATCGCCCAAAGAATCGCATACCATTATGAATGAACTGGTATTACCCAATGATACCAATACATTGAATAACCTGATGGGGGGGCGCCTGCTGCACTGGATGGATATCGCGGCTGCCATATCGGCCCAGAAACATTGCAACCGCATTGTAGTTACCGCCTCGGTTGATAATGTTTCTTTTAAGCACTCTATTAAACTGGGCGATGTGGTAACTATCGAGGCCAAAGTATCACGCGCGTTCACTACATCGGTTGAAGTACGGCTGGATGTTTGGGCGCAGAATATCCCGTCGGGCACGCGGGTTAAAAGCAACGAGGCTTACTATACTTTTGTTGCCCTTGATAAAGACGGGTACAAAATAGCCGTGCCCGAACTATTACCCGAAACCAAGGAAGATACAGAATTATATAACGGCGCCCTACGACGCCGGCAGCTTCGGTTAATATTGGGCGGAAAAATGAAAGCCGATGATGCTACCGAATTGAAAGCCCTGTTTTTTGGTGAGCGGAAATAAAGGATTAGAGATCAGTTAACCTGCCCCTCCCCATTTCTCTAATCTCCATTTAACTAATCTCCAAAAAATGCTACCTTTGCCAACTATTTAAATGAAAAACAAATGAGCAAAGCACTTATAAAAACGGAAAAAGGCGACATGACCGTTGAATTTTATGATACGGACGCCCCAAATACGGTAGCGAATTTTAAAAAACTTGCAAAGGCCGGGTTTTACGACGGATTGGCCTTTCACCGTGTAATACCCAACTTTATGGTACAGGGCGGCTGTCCATTCTCAAAAGATCCTTCTACAGCATACAAGGCAGGCAGCGGGGGCCCCGGTTATCATATTGATTGCGAACTTACCGGCGAGCTGCAAAAACATGACCGCGGCGTTTTGTCGATGGCACACGCGGGCCGTAATACCGGCGGTTCACAATTTTTTATCTGCCATAGCCGTACCAATACCGCTCATTTAGACAGGAACCATACCTGCTTTGGCAAAGTAATTGAAAACGTTGACCTGGTTGACGATATACGCCAGGGCGATAAAATTTTATCAATTGAAGTAACTGAAGATTAGTATTGAGTTTTAAGTGATGAGTAATGAGTTAACAAAAATTCATTACTCATCACTCAAAACCTACCACTCAAAACTTATAACATGAATTTAAGCGGAATTGTATCGGTATCAGGAAAACCGGGCTTATGGAAAGCATTGGTACAAAACAAAAATGGTTTTGTACTGGAGAGCCTTGATGCGCAAAAAACCAAATTAATAGCCAACCTGGCTACTGCCAAACTTGCGGCGCTGGACGAAATTACCATATTTGGTTTTGATGAAGACATTAAGTTAACTGATATATTGGAACGCATGAAAACTGCAGCAGCCATCCCCGATGCCAAAGCCGACGGTAACAAACTGCGGGTATTTTTCAGAGAGGTAGCACCCGATCATGACGAGGAAAAGGTTTACGCTTCTGACATGAAAAAGGTAATAACCTGGTTCAATATATTGAAAGATATGCCCTTGTTTAATGAACAGGCAAAAGCTGCTGAAGCGGAAGCAGTTGAAAAACCTGTTGCAAAAACGATAGAAAAACCAAAAGAAAAACCGGTTGCAAAGAAAATTACGGCAACCCCAAGAGCGCCAAAAGCTAGCGCACCAAAAAATCCGTCGAAAAAAGGATAAATAGAAAATATCGAACACCGAATGCTGAATAAAGAATGATGAAGTAAAAAAACCTTTTACCTTTCAGCTTTAACCTTTTACCTCAATCAGCAATCTTCCTGCTCACATTTTTCGTCGGCAAACTCCGGCTCAAAAGTGCTGTGGTTAATATCGAGGTGTTGCAGGCGGTGCCGCAGGTCATGCTTGATCTGTTCAAATAAAGGCAGGTCGGCAGGGTTGATAACCAGGTGAGCGGTTAACGCATTCTCGGTAGTACTTAAGGCCCATACGTGCATATGGTGTACATCAATTATCCCCTTGCTTTTCAGCAACTCCTTTTTTATTTTTTCAAGGTTCATATCTTTGGGCACGCCATCCATTTCTAACCGCAAACTATCTTTAAGCAGGCTCCAGGTGCCGCGTAATATTACTATGGCTATTATTAAACTTACAGCGCTGTCTATCCAATAAAATTTGGTAAAATAAATGATCACCCCTGATATTACTACCCCAAATGATACTATCGCGTCCATTGCCATGTGTGTATAAGCGCCTTTAACGTTCAGGTCGGTATCTTTATCTTTCACAAAAAGCCAGGCGGTAAAAGCGTTAATAGCTATACCTATTACCGATACCAGCGCCATGGTGCTGCCCGATATTACCTGCGGGTGCATAAAACGGATAATAGCCTCGTAAGCGATAATACCCACCGACGCGACTAAAATAACTGCGTTAAAAAATGAAACGAGGATGGTTGAGCGTTTATAGCCGTACGTATATTTATTGTTCGAACCTACCTTGGTTAGCTTAAAGGCTAACAGGGCCAAAGCTAAGCCTGCTACGTCGCTTAAATTATGGCCGGCATCAGTTAACAACGATAAGGAGCCGGTAATTAAACCTGCCACTACTTCGATAATAACAAATGCCGAGTTTAAAATAATACCGGCAATAAACGCGCTGTTTAAATGGTCAAGCTTTGGGGTATCATGATGATGGTGCCCAAAACCATGAGAATGGTCGTGCGAATGTGAATGAGAATGATCGTGGCCTGCTGACATGGTGCAAAGGTAGCTTTATATAGTTAAAAGAAAAAATTACCGTTCGGTTTAACCAACCTTCTCCCCCTGCGTTTAGTTTATAAATACCTTAACTAAATTATAATCTAACCCGCCTTGATTCTATATTTGCATCGTGGAAAATAAAAAGAAACTCGCTTTAATTATTTTAGATGGCTGGGGCTATGGCCGTAATGACGCATCAAACGCTATACTGGCTGCCAAAACCCCCTTTTTCGATTCATTGATCAATAAATACCCTAACTCGAAGCTCGAAGCATCGGGCATGGCAGTAGGCCTGCCCGACGGGCAAATGGGCAACTCGGAAGTGGGGCACATGAATTTGGGCGCCGGCCGCGTTGTTTACCAGGAACTGGGCCGTATTAATAAAGCGGTTGACGATAACGAACTGGTTACTAACCCGGTTATAAAAGACGCTTTCGGCTATGCGAAAAAAAACAACCGCGATGTTCACTTTATTGGCCTGGTTTCAGATGGTGGGGTGCATTCACACATCAACCATTTAAAAGGTTTATGTGATGCCGCGGGCAGTTTTGGTTTGAACCACGTTTTTATTCACGCTTTTTTAGATGGCCGCGATACCGACCCCAAATCGGGCCTGGGTTTTATTACCGGCCTCGAAGAACATATTGCCAATACCCCGGTTAAGCTGGCCTCGGCTGTTGGCCGGTATTATGCTATGGACCGCGATAATAGATGGGAGCGCGTTAAACAGGCTTATGATGTAATGGTACATGGCATTGGCGAACCTACAGAAGATATTATACAAACAGTAAAAGAAGCCTATTTAAAGGATATTACCGATGAGTTTATGCCACCCATTGTAAAAACTAATGGCAAAGGCGCGCCGCTGGCAGTTATAAAAGAAGGTGATGTGGTGATCTGCTTTAATTTCAGGACAGACAGGGGGCGCGAAATCACTGTAGCGCTTACGCAAAAGGCGCTGCCGGAATATAACCTGCACCCGCTTAACCTGTATTATGTTACCATGACAACTTATGATGAGACTTTTAAAAATGTTAAAGCAATATTTACCAAAGAGGACCTGACCAAAACATTAGGCGAAATATTACAGGATGCCGGAAAAAACCAGGTACGTATTGCCGAAACGGAAAAATACCCGCACGTAACTTTCTTTTTTTCGGGTGGAAGGGAAAAAGAATTTGTTAACGAAAAACGCCTGATGGTGCCATCGCCAAAAGTGGCTACCTACGACCTGCAGCCCGAAATGAGCGCCGAAGGGATACGCGATATTATTATTCCGGAATTAAAAAGCAGGTGGCCCGATTTTGTGGTACTCAACTTTGCCAATACCGATATGGTTGGGCATACCGGCGTTTTCAGCGCGGTGGTAAAAGCCGCCGAAACGGCCGACAGGTGTGCCAAAGATGTTGTTGAAACCGGCATAGCTAACGGTTATTCGTTCATTATTTTGGCCGACCACGGCAATGCCGATTATATGATAAACGACGATGGCACGCCAAATACGGCGCACACTACTAACCTTGTGCCTTGCATTATAATTGATAAAGATGTTAAGCAGGTAAAAGATGGCAAACTGGGCGATATTGCCCCAACAGTGCTGAAAATTCTGGGTATAAATATCCCCGGAGAAATGAGTGGGGATGTATTGGTATAACAATTTAGATAAAACAAAATTTAAACAAGGGCCGCGTGCGGTTCCCCTCTTGAGAGGAGAACTTTATCTGCGTTTACTTTATTTATTGTTTGCTTTATTCTTTATTTCCCTCCTACCCTCCTGCCAACCCGATACCACACAAACCGGCACCGCGTTGAAATATTTTGATATACAGGGCTACTTTAAGGCTGAAGCCGCGAGGCTGCGAAAGTTAAACCGCCTTACGATGAAAACCGTAACCTATAATGGCATTACCGAAACTAAAA
>JABDBW010000089.1:7305-8245 GCA_013288485.1 Bacteroidota bacterium | reverse complement strand
GCGGATCATCTCCTGCATTTTGCCGCTTACCTCCACCTTTTCCAGGCCCGCATATTTGCCTATGCCGTGGTCAATATGGGTTACATAATCACCGGGCTTTAACTCGCGCAGTTCTTTAAGGGTAATGGCCTGCGAGCGCTGGTATCCCTTTTTGAGCTTATATTTATAGTAGCGGTCGAATATTTGGTGATCGGTATAGCAGGCCAGTTTTTGTTCGCGGTCAATAAACCCCTCGCGTATGGCAATGCTTATCGGCGTAAATTTGGCGGTCTTATCCAGGTCGTCTAAAATGGCATATAGCCGCTCGATCTGCCGGGCCGAATCGGTGAGGATATAATTCTCAATATGTTCGGCCTCATTATTTTTAAAATTATGTATCAGCAGGCTAAAATCTTTATTAAACGACGGCTGCGGGCGCATATCAAAGTTGATGGTCGCGTCGGGCTGATAAAAAAACTGCTTGCCAAACTCAATAACCGGGAAATCATGCAACTGATCGGCTATTAGTTTTTCGTCGGTAAAGCCAAATTTGGGGTCTATCCAATCCGGGTTCTGATTTTTTTCATCAGCGCTTAGCGCGTTCCATAACTGGGTGGCTTTTTTATAGCCCGATTGTATAATATCAAAAGTAAACTGTACATCCTTTATCCAAACCTGGGTACCGGCATCAATATATTCCAGTAATGAGATATTGCTTTCGGTTAAAAATTTCGACTGCACATTAGGCACTATTGTAATACGCTTCACCTGCTCCACCGAAAGCTGGCTTTCAATTTCGAAGGTGCGGATAGATTCTATCATATCGCCAAAAAACTCCACCCGGTAAGGCAGTTCGTGCGAGAAAGAGAAAATATCAACAATACCGCCGCGGATAGAGAATTGCCCCGGTTCGTACACAAAATCAACCCGGTCAAAATCGTACTCCACCAAAAACTCGTTA
>JABDBW010000089.1:0-7295 GCA_013288485.1 Bacteroidota bacterium | reverse complement strand
CGTTAATAAAATCAATGCTGAGCTTGTTGGTTACAGAAATTTCGAGCGTATTTTTTTCGAGTGAAGCGCGGTCTATCACTTTTTCGGCCAATGCTTCGGGGTAGGTAACAATAAGCTGCCCAAATTCGGTGGAATGGTTCAGTTCATTCAATACCTCGGCGCGCGCTAAAACATTGCTGCTATCGGGCTGGGTAAATTCAAAGGGTTTGCGGTAGGAGGAGGGGAACAATAAAACTTCTTTGCCGGTCAGGTTCTCCAGGTCGGCCTGGAAATAGCCGGCCTCTTCGCGTTCGGGCAGCACAAATACCATGTGCTTATGCTGCAAAAAATACAATGCTACCGCCATGGCCGCATCACCCGATCCGGTTAAACCACGAAGCTGTATCCTTGGGCTTTTGGCAGCGTTTAAGGCCGTAGCCAACGCTTTAACCCGGTCATCAGCTTTATATCTTTCTAATATATCACGGATGTTCAAACTGCGGCAAATATACGGAAAATGAACCGCTGATTAATATTGATTTTTTAGATGACGCTGATTTTTATCACATACAAAATAATCAAGCTGCATAATTTGAATCAAAGCATACAAGCATGTTTGGCAGTATAAATTTTAACTATCCAAAAACAATATCACCCTTAAACACTTTTTATGATAGTTTAAACAACGTATGGCACTTGCCTTACGTATTAAATTACAACTCACAACAATTAACCTAACACTTTAAAAAAATGAAAAACGCATTAATATGGGGACTCATAATCGGCGTGCTTAGCGGGTTATGGTTGTTTACCATGCATTTGATGGGCTATGATGCCCTTGATGAAAACACGGCCCCCTACGAATATTTATCTGTGCTGATACCTGTTGCGGGATTGTATTTCGGCATTAAAAATTACCGCTCCAGCGAATGCAACGGCAAAATGGGCTTTTTAGAAGCGCTGATGCAAAGCTTTAAAATTTTATTATTTGGCGGCATAGTTGCTGTTTTTTGGGGTATATTGTATATTAATTATATATCAGAAGGTAACAATTTCAGCGCCTTTTCGGGGCGGTTGTTTGCTGCCCTGCTTGTTGGATTATTATGCGCTTTAGGCGTATCTTTGTTGCTTGCAACAAAGAGTAACAAGGTTGATTAAGTTTTTAAGAAAAAATTTCGAACTACTGTTTTGGGTAGCCGCCATCATCGCGCTGGCTGTTGCCAACCCATCTGTTGAACCACAGTACCCGCTATGCCCGTTGAAACTCATGGGTATAACCTGGTGCCCCGGCTGCGGCATAGGGCATTCTATCTCCTGGCTCATACATGGTAATTTAACCAATTCGTGGCACGCGCACTGGCTGGGCGTACCGGCATTGGTGCTGATTTTGTATAGGATATATGTTTTGGGGAAGGGGATGCTTAGTACTAAAAGCGAATATAATACAACTGCGTTTTAACCGCGCACCGTTAACTCACCCCGCGACCCGACGCTGTCGGGCGCGACCCTCTCTTCGCCTTTGGCGTAAAGAGGGTTCTTTAAAGAAATATCCTTGCCCTCTTTACGGCTTGCCGTAGAGAGGGTGATCGAGCGTAGCGATGATCGGGTGAGTAATCGCCGGGCTGCTTTTCACCGCCAAAATCCCCACCCTTACCGATTTGTTTAAATACTTTGCCCATTTTGCATTGCCGATATTTTAATACTACCTTAGTTTTGAGGTATAAATAAAAAAAACTATCACTTAAAACTATTATCATGGATATGTATCAAAGTCCTTATATGGGCCTGTCAGGGATATCAAGCGAAGAACTGGCTTTTTTGCAGCAAGCTACATCAGGACTTACTGATGACCAGAAAAAATATTTTTATATGGCTTATACCGGTAAGCGTAAAAGTCCGCAGGATGTATTAATATTTACACTGATAGGCTTCTTTGGTGTTGCCGGTATACAACGCTTTTTATTAGGCCAAATAGGCATGGGCCTGTTATACTTTTTCACCGGCGGATTTTGCTTAATAGGCACTATTGTAGACCTGGTTAACCACAAAACACTGGCACTGGAGTACAACCAGAAAATGGCCTTCGAAGCCTTTAATATCGCCAAAATGGGCTAATTAAACTCACGTAGCGGCGCCCAGGTACATCGGGCAGTCACGATCTAACATATATTTGGAAAAATGTAGAGACGCAAAAAGATGTTGCGTCTTTACGCATTTGGAGGATTTTTGATACATTTATAAAATCAGTGAAATCCTAAAATGAAACTATCCCACCTCACCGCCTATCTTGAAACCATCGCCCCACTAGCTTACCAGGAGGATTATGATAACGCCGGCCTTATTGTTGGCCATCCCGACCAGGAAATTAAGCAGGTTTTAATAGCGTTGGATTGTTTGGAGGCTGTGGTTGATGAAGCTATAGCTACCAACTGCCAGCTCATTATTTCGCACCACCCCATCGTTTTCAAGGGATTAAAAAAGTTTAACGGCAAAACTTATGTAGAGCGGGTAGTTGAAAAAGCTATTCGCCATAATATAGCCCTGTATGCCATTCATACAAATTTAGATAATGTATTAACCGGGGTTAACGCGCGCATTTGCGAAACGCTTGAGCTGGATAACTGTAATATTTTGGCGCCCAAACAAGGCTTGCTTAAAAAACTGGTTACTTATGTGCCCACCAACCATGTCGACCAGGTACGCAATGCCTTGTTCCATGCCGGGGCGGGTAATATTGGCAATTACAGCGAGTGCAGCTTTAATGCCGAGGGCACCGGCACCTTTAAAGGCAATGAAGACAGCGACCCGTATGTTGGCGAGCCGGGTGTGCGCCATACCGAAGAAGAAACACGCATAGAAACCGTTTACCCCGCCAACCTGGAAAGCAAAATATTAATGGCGCTTATACTGGCGCACCCCTACGAGGAGGTGGCTTACGATTTGTATACGCTTACCAACCAGCACCAGCAAATAGGTTCAGGCATGATAGGCGAACTGGAAATGGCGATGGATGAGGAAGATTTTTTGTATCACCTTAAAGAAAAAATGCACATGCCTGTAATAAGACATACCGCGTTTACGGGGAAACAAATAAAAAAAGTGGCGGTTTGCGGCGGCGCGGGCAGCTTTTTATTGAAAAATGCCATAGCCGCCGGGGCGGATATTTTTATTACTGCCGATTATAAATACCACGAGTTTTTTGATGCCGAAGGCAAAATAATTATTGCTGATATTGGCCATTTTGAAAGTGAGCAGTTTACCCAGCAATTGCTGCTTGAAATGATACAGCAAAAATTTATTGACCTGCCTGTGCGGTTAACGAGTGTTAATACTAACCCGGTTAGGTATTTTATATAGCACGCTAGATTGTCATTGCGAGCGTAGCGTGGCAATCGCAAGGATGCAAAGTGTGCAACATGCAAGTTCGCGATTGCTTCGTCGTTCCCCCTCGCAATGCCAATAGGCTTTGAATGCCACCAATTTACAATTCAATTATAAAATAATGTAAAAATAATTGTATCTTTGCCATCCGTTTATAAAAAGAAATAAGTATAAATCCCGTCAAAATAATGGAACAAACCGTAGAACAAAAACTAAAAGCGTTATACGAATTACAAACCATCCACACAAAAATTGATAAAATTCGCCAGATAAGAGGTGAATTACCCATGGAAGTTGCCGACCTTGAAGATGATGTTGCAGGTTTGGAAACCCGTATACAAAAAATTAAGGCCGAGCTGGATGATTTGGAGGACGAAATAGTTACCCGGAAAAACCTGATCAAAGATGCCTTGGCTAACATTAAAAAATACGAAACACAGCTTAACGAAGTAAAAAACAACCGCGAGTATGATGCTATTTCGAAAGAGATAGAAATACAGGGGTTAGATATACAGGTGAGCGAAAAGAAGATCCGCGAATTTGGATTTGAAATTGTTTCGAAAACACAGGTTTACGAAAAGGCCCTTGCCGACCTGGAAGCCCGTAAAAGCGACCTGGAAGCTAAAAAAGATGAATTAGGCACCATAACTGCCGAAACTGAAAAAGAAGAAAACGAATTAACCGTACTGGCTGATAAAGCCACCAAAGGAATTGATGAGCGTTTATTAATTGCCTACAACCGTTTGCGCCAAAATGCTAAAAACGGCCTGGCAGTGGTTACCATCCAGCGCGATTCATGCTCAGGGTGCTTTAACCAGATACCGCCGCAGCGCCAAAGCGACATACGCCAACGCAAAAAGGTTATTGTTTGCGAACATTGCGGCCGTATACTGATCGATGAGCAAATGGCCATGGAGGCAGAAGCAGAATTAGCCTAATAATTAATATTAATATATACAGAAAAGCGCCCGAAAAGGTGCTTTTTTTGTTTGGGTAAATCGTTAAACAAGCAGTCTTTAAAACAACGTCGTTTGTTTCCCACCCTTCGGAACAAATAATGAATAATCAAAAGGCGGCATTTCTCTGTCGGCCAAAAAACGGTTGCAAGCCATTTTAAATAACTGGTGGATGGATTGCGCCACCTGCCCTTCGCCGCGCATACGGCGGCCAAACTCGCTGTCGTTCAAATTTCCGTCATGGCAGGCGCGTATGGCGTTCAATACTTTTTCGGCGCGGTCGGGGAAAGCCTTGTGTATCCAGTCGGTAAATATTTCGGCTATGCTGCCGTTAAGGCGCACAATAGTGAAACCGGCCGATAGCGCCCCCCTGTCGGCCGATGCTTTAATAATATCGGGTATTTCATTGCTGTTCAGCCCGGGTATAATAGGCGCGGCCATCACCCTAACCGGTACGCCTTTTTCTGATAGTTTTTGAATAACAGCCAGTCTGCCATTGGCGGTAACCGTACGCGGCTCCAGTTTTTGCCGTAGCGACTCATTTAGCGAGGTAATGGATACGTTAACATGAACCAGGTTCAGTTTAGCCAACTCGGTCACAATATCCAGGTCGCGGATGATGACATTGTTTTTGGTGATGATGCTCACGGGGTTCTTATATTGTAAAAATACTTGCAGGAGGGCCCGCGTTATTTTTAAGCGGCGCTCAATAGGCTGGTAGCAGTCGGTATTACCAGAAAGCAGTATGCATACCGGCTGGTAATTTTTTTTGTTAAAGTAGCTCTCCAGTAGTTCGGGGGCATTACGTTTTACGATGATCTTCCGCTCAAAATCAAGCCCGGCGCTAAAGCCATAGTACTCGTGCGTATTACGGGCATAACAGTAAATGCAGCCATGCTCACAACCTTGGTAGGGGTTTATAGAATACATATGGCTCAAATCGGGGCTGTTTGATTCGCTTACTATTTTTTTTGGCGTTTCTTCAAAAAGCTGGGTGGCGCTGTTTTCCAATAAAGGCTCGTCTAAACCCTCTATATGGTCGAGTACATATTTACGTTTTAAAAACTTATTATCGGTATTAACCTGCGCGCCGCGCCCCTTAAAAAACTCCGGATTATCCTGGTGTGCCATAAAAACAAAATTGCTAATATTTTTAGCAATTTGCAATATTTGTGCATAATTTTTATGGAAGGCCTATACTAATTAGTGAATATCTTTTATTGAGTTAATTATATCTAACTTTATATTGTTTTAAATCAGGCGTTTACTTAAACAGTACATGATGCACTACCTGCGAAAACATTTAAGTATACCTGTTATAGCCATTGCATTGCTGTTTGTAATGGGATGTAAAAAAGACAAGCCAGTTAGTTCAGATCCTGTAATTACGGGTATAAGCCCCTTAAGCGGTTTTAGCGGCAGTTCGGTAACTATTACCGGAAGTAATTTCGGTACAGTGCTTGAAAAAAATGCGGTAATGTTTAACGGTGTTTTGGCAACCATAAATTCGGTGAGCGCTACATCAATTGTTGTTACCGTACCGGCAAACGTCACAACAGGGAAGATCACATTGACCACCAACGGAGCGACATTGGTTTACCCAACAGATTTTAAAGTTGTATTGCCCGTGCCAACGGTTAATGATGTTAACTTTTTGAGCATATTTGCCGGGGGCACAATAATTATCTCGGGCAACAATTTCGATCCTGTGCGTACTAATGATAGCGTAAAATTTAATGGCATCATGGCAACGGTTTTTTCGGCAAGCGCCACTCAAATTATCGCTAAGGTTTATGGGCCCGCGGCAACGGGTAAAGTTGCTTTAACTTCTTACGGCAGCACAGTAACCTACGCGGTAAATATTAACTATATACCCGCAACACAAAGTGTTATTTCAAATACTTTGGTTGAAAATATTGCTGCTGACGCGGCGGGAAATATATATGGCGATATTCCGGGTAACCAGGTTGCAAATACAGTTGTAAAAATTAGCCAGGCGGGCACAATAAGTACGCTGGCAGTTGTAGGGACAAATACAACAACGCTTAAAGGCACCGCAGTTGATGCGGCAGGCAATGTATATGTAAACGGGGGTAAGGATTATAAAATATATAAAATAACACCATCGGGTACGGTAAGTACGCTGGCCGGCAGCGGAACATCGGGATATGCGGACGGACAAGGGATATCAGCAAAATTTTTAGCGCCTGCCAGCTTAAGTATTGACGGATCAGGGAATTTATACCTTTGCGATTCGAACCGGGTGCGTAAAATAACCCCGGCCGGGTTGGTAAGCACACTTGCCGGCAGCGGCGTATTTGGTACAGCTGACGGCCAGGGAACCAACGCCACTTTTAACAATCCGTTGAACGTAGCGGCTGACCGCGATGGAAATGTTTATGTAAGTAATTTAATTAATATTCGAAAGGTTACCCCTGCAGGAGTGGTAACCACACTCACTTTCAATGGAGTGCCGGTAGGTGTACCTTCGTCAATAGGGGCAAATATCATCACAAGCAGCTCGAGGATGGTAGTAGACGCTTCCGGCAATTTGTACGTAACCTGCACCGAGCCTATAGTCGACGCGATTCATGGAGGTAATAATGAATTTCCGGTATATGTAATAAACAAGGCGGGCTATATCGCCGAGTTTTTAGGCGGCCCACTTGGTTATAACGGTATAGCAGCCGATGCAGCCGGAAATATTTACACCTCTGTCACTTATCCGTTAGGTTCAACCCCACCTTACCTTAATAGTATCTGGAAATATTCCTTTTAATAAAAGTAATCAACAAATTGTCTTTCCCTGTGTTAGGTAGTATGCGCAAATTTCTGCAACGCTTATTAACCAAACCGGTAATCAACCTGGCCAATAAGTGGTCGTCAAGGCCGGATAAAAAGCGGGTTGATAAAGCGCTTACCGGGCTTTATGAAGAAATAACCACCAATAAGGGCGAAAGAGGCAGGGTTATTCCGTTT
>JABDBW010000088.1 GCA_013288485.1 Bacteroidota bacterium | reverse complement strand
CTTTTTACAGGATCGCTTTTATTTGATTCCTGCCCTAATATTTTTTTTAAAAAACTCATTTTAAAGTTCAGTTATTGCTACCTGAAAATACGATTAATTATTATAATAATGAATCGAACAAATATCCAGAGCTTAGAAAACTCCTATTCTATTTCACCCGCTTTAATGTCCCCTGGAAATTCGTTCCCTGGAAACCCACGGTAACATCCATTTTATCTCCCTCCAGTTTTCCTTTGATATAGGATACGGCGATACCGTTATACGAAAATGGTTTAAACGTTATGTCGCTGCCGGTTATAATGCCGTTGGTTAACGGAATATCACCGATCTCGGTGGATACCGTTCCGGTTATTTTGCCATTGTCTTCTTTCATGTTTACGGTAATATCATACAGCCCCGCAATGGTGCCCGACCACCGGCCACTCACACTTTCGGCGAAACATACAGCCGCGATCAGTAAAATACCTAACAATAACAATGCGCCTTTCTTCATCCTGCAAAATTAAGTAATTATAAAGTATAACGAAAACATACTAATTTTAGCGTATGAAATCACCGGGGCGCAGATCGGCAATAAAAAATATACTGGCAGGAACGGGGGCAATAGCCGCCGGAACCCTGTCTTCTTATAAATCTGCAGAACAAAAGCCTTACCATTTAAAAGGAAATATTAATCACGCGGTTTGCTGGTGGTGCTTTAAGGATATACCCTTAGATACGCTTTGTGCCGAAGCCAAAGCAATGGGTATAAAAGGGATAGACCTGGTTGGCCCCGATGATTGGCCCACGCTAAAAAAATACGGATTAACCTCATCCATGTGTAACGGCGCCGAGATCAGCATACCAAAAGGATGGAACGATAAACAGTATCACCAGGCACTTATTGACAACTATACCGATATGATACCCCGCGTCGCCGCTGCCGGGTATAAAAACCTGATATGTTTTAGCGGCAACCGCAACGGCATGGATGATGAAACCGGCTGGGCCAATTGCGCCGAGGGTTTAAAGAAAATTTTACCGCTTGCAGAAAAACACGGCGTTATTATTTCAATGGAATTGCTGAACAGCAAACTCACCCATAAAGATTACCAATGCGACCGTACCGAATGGGGTGTAACGCTGGTGAAACGGCTTGGGTCACCAAATTTTAAATTGCTGTATGATATTTTCCACATGCAGATGGATGAGGGCGATGTGATAGATACCATACGGGCCAATCACCAATACATATCACACTACCATGTGGCCGGGGTACCGGGGCGGCATGAGCCTGATGATACGCAGGAAATTTATTACCCGGCAATAATGAAAGCCATAAAGGAAACCGGCTTTACCGATTTTGTGGCCCAGGAGTATCTGCCCAAAGATCCGGACAAAAAAATAGCCTCTTTAAAAGAAGCTATTCGTATTTGTGATGTTTAACTACCCGTTATAGTTTGGCCATCCTGAGTGTAGCCTTCACGTTTTGGGTGCCAAAAGTAGTAGTTAACACCAGTTTATCGTCGGCAAAAACCCCTTTATAATAAACAGGTTTGCCGTTAAATGTGGTAGTAAATGAAATATTATTTCCATCAACTTTACCATCAGTAATAGTATTTTTTCCTAATTGAGCAGCTACGTAAGGGCTGTAACCGGTATCATCAGGGTTGTACCCTTTAGGGTTATTATCAACCAAAGCAAATTCGCCGGTTAATTTAGCCCCATCGGTTTTTAAATTAAGCGTAAGGTTGTACTGCCCTTCAATATATCCTTTCCAAAGGCCGTCAAATGTTCCCGCCAGGCATATCGCGATCACAGAAAAAAGTAAAACAGCCGATAACAATATTTTTTTCATTATTTCTAAAATTGATTTTTATTCAAAGTTTATCTGGCCACAAAATTAGGAAAATTATAAGAAACTTAGTGTAACAGTTTCGTTTTAAAAGTGTAAAGTTTGCGTATCACGGCTGGCGGCTACCCCTGCTTGTATAGAAACCTTGTTAGGCAATAAACCATATTCATCATAAATAACCAATTTGTTAAGGCCGGTTTTCAACCAGCATTCGGGAATATACAAACCGATTATTCTTATCTTTTCGGGATAACGGCCCAGGTTATGCCCGTTAACCCATACCGAGCCATAGCTTAAACTGGTAGTATTTACCCGCCAAATCGCGTGGGAATTTTTTAACGCAGGCAAGGTGAATGTGGCGCGGAAAAGCTGCGGGCTGTTATAAGGAACCTGCTGTATCCACAACGATCCAAAGTTATGTTTTAGCGGTACCCTGTAATATTTATCGTTAGACATTTGCTTATTACTGAGGACTTTCCAACCGTTACCAGGAGACATATCATACAGGTTGCCTCCGCTCATTAGCCATTTGTCTATTTTAGCTACCGGTCCTTTACCATCTGCCAGTTGCAGTGTTACAGGTCCCGTAAGACCCTTGGCGTCGATAGTATCTATTTCTCCTACCTTAAATATGAGTTTGTTACGCCCGTCATGCGCTGTAAAAAGCGCAAGCAGGTATTCATTTTCTTTATTTAAATGCAGGTTAATGGTTTTATTAAATACAGTTCCCGTATCGATCCGTTTGCCGTTTAAAAATAATTCGGCCCGGTCTTTAATACTCGTAAACCGCAGCGTATAGTTACCTGTTTCCTTAACTTTTATTTTAGTGCGATACCAGGCGTGCGCAGTAATATCACCATCAGCACCCATTTGCAGCGGATCGTTACTTTGTTTCCAATTTTTGTCATCATAATGCGGTAAAGCAGGGTCGGAAGCACCCTTGGTTTGCCAGGCGTTTAATTTTAATTTTGTAAGATGTTGTACCGGTGCATTCTTAGGACTAATTTTAATAACTGCCCCAACCGGCTTAAATATCCATACGGGATATTTGCCTTTATCCAACCATGCCTGTTCGGTAATTAAATTTAATTTATTGTTCTCGCTGATCAGATCGGCGGCATAAGCAGGGCCGATGATAATATTAGTTTGTCCGCCCGCTTCTGCAAACCAGCTGCGCGATGCGAATTGGTTATTGACCACCATTATGCGGATGCGCTGATTACCTGCTGAAAAGCTATATTCGGCAGGCGATGAAGGCAATATAATGGAACTAAAGCTCAATACACCATCCAACATTTTGAAGTTTGAAATACCCTGTGTGATCTTTATTTCACCGGCCACATTAAAATACAATTGAGCCAGCGAACCTGCTTCGCCATATATTAATAACGTAGTTGTATTTCCCTGCGGGATAATGCTATAAATGCGGGTTGGCGCCCATTCCAGCTTAACTTTTGGTGTTAGAGCATAATTTTGCACTACCGGCATTATTTCGCCTGGGGCCAGTTTTATTACGGTTGATGGCTGTATTTTGCTATTTACGGACGCATTCAGTTTAAATTGAATGGCAATGCTATCCGGGTTATCCAAAAAAGTTAGGGTAGCATCCGGGCTTTTACGTGCAGTAACTTTTATCGTTGTATCAGATACAATTAGCTTATTAGTTTCCGCGGCTTCACTATTTTCCAGTATACTCTGGAAACTTCTTGCAAACCAATTGGCCCGTTTAAAGCTGTAATAAATTGGCCGCAGATCGCCGGCCTGCCCCACTGATGCGCCGTAATCATAGGATGCGGCCATATCACGGTCGTTATTATAATCAAAATTGGTGCCGCCGTGTGCCATGTATACATTATACCCGTTACCGCCATGCGCAATTATTTTCCAGGTACGGCGGTCATAAATAGCAGAATCCTGGGGTTGGGGGCCATAGTGCAAAAACCATACGCCCCAGTATTCAGTAGAGAACCAGGGATTGGGCCGTGCGGGGTCATCCAGGCTGCTCCAGTCGCCGGCAGGGTCATTGCCCGAATGTAAGCCGCTAAAAAAGTAGGGGACTTCTAATCCCAGAGAAACGGTTTTATCAATTAAATGCCTGAAATAACCGTTAGGTGTAACTGTACCCCACGCGGCCCTATGCTCATTTTCTAACTGCACCATTATAACCGGGCCGCCGTGATCTATTTGATTATTGGCAACAATGGGAATAAGTTTATCGAAAAATCTATCAACAGCGGCTAAAAACAGTGGATTATCCTCGCGCACCCGCATTTGCGGGTTAACTTTTAACCAGATGGGGAAGCCGCCTGAATTCCATTCGCCGCAATAGTAAGGGCCCACACGCACAATGGCATACATACCCATATTCTTTATCATTTTCAGGAAGGCGTTAAGGTCATGATCGCCGATGAAATTAAATTGTCCTTCCTTAGCTTCGTGGAAGTTCCAGAAGGTATACATTTCAATGGCGTTGAAACCGGCGCGTTTCAGGCGCAGTAAACGGTCGTGCCATAGCGCGCGGGGTACACGGGCGTATTCCATTCCTGCGGATGCGATAAAGGTGCGTTTGCCATTAATTAAAAAACCCCGCTCATCATAATCAATAAAGGGTTTTGCTTTGGGGGCCGATGGAAAAATATGATCGTTGCGGGAAGGGGTGCCTGTACCTGGTTGGCATATAGCAGTTTTAACAGTAGTGAGAAACAAAAAAGCAAATAAAATATGCCGCATAAAATTCATTTACTATCTGATGTTATAACCAAATATTAAGGAGGGTCTTTTACTGTTACAAGTACTTAACGAACCCTGAAGATTTAATGGTATATCCCATTTCTTTATAAAATTCATGCGCGTCAACCCGTTCTTCACGGTTACCGCTATTTATCAAAATAGTGTTTAAACCTTGTTCAGCGGCCCAATCTTCGCAAGCCCGGATCAGTAGTTTACCAATTCCTTTTTTACGGCTGTTTTGTTTTACAATAAAAACGAGTATTCGCATATACATGCCATTTTTTTCATAAAATATTCCTTTACATAGCCCGGATACACCAACAATTTCTCCATTTGCCACAGCAACAATTGTTTTGTAATCAGGATGAGCAGAAATTATTTTGAAACGGCTTTCCATTTCGTTAACGGATGTATGATAGCCTAATTCGTTTATTAACAAAGTTAATTCTATTATATCATCAAAACCTAAATCGCGTATTATAACTTGCTGGACTGACATTTATTTGCAAAATAATAAAGCCTTTTTCTATACTTAACTAAAGATAGTTACTTAATACGAATCAAAGCCGGGATGTGAGATTTTTTGGTGTTTACCTCACTAAGAAATACGCAAAAGAAACCGGGTGAGCCTGAAAAGGCTATATACTATAAGGGGGGCCGCCAAAATATCAATGGTATAATGAACGTGCTGCACCAATAATAAAACGGCAAGTACTATTATAGCTGTAAAGGCTACTATTTTGTCATTCTTTTTCTGAAGGCATAAAAACATTAAGGTAACCGTAGCCGTATGGCCAGAGAAAAACAGATCTTTTGTGATGTTGCTTTCCCCATAAAAAATCCCGGTAACGGGGTCGGATAATGGAATTAACCCAACAGGCGGGTCAAGGGGGACCATGCTGATACTTATCATACGGGCCACACAAATAAATATTAACGTCCAAATAAAGATCAGCACAACAGATGGCCTGTGTATTGCCCTGTAGAATGCTAAAAACGACATTCCCCATATAATTGAAAAAATTGCAATGGAAACATTATGGCTTGGGATAGCTTCCAATAGTCTGTCGTGCAACACTACTCCCTTTACTTTTTGGACCTTATTGAAAAAAATGGGAAGTATAAACGCGATACCCATCAATACAATTAAACCCGATATTAATATGGAGCGTTTTGATGATGATTTGAATACCTCTTTCCATTTTTCCTTTAATGATAGATTTTTTGTTGTAGACACTTTAATAGTATAAGCCATAAGCCTCAAAAAGTAATTTGACAATCATATTAACAAGCCTAAGCCTATATTGTTGAGTGGCCGGGCTCAAATAAAAAAAGGAGACAACCGTAAATGGTTGTCTCCTCAACTTATTATTATGAAAAAATTAAACGCCGCTCAGTTTAAATGGTTCTCTGTAGTCGCGCTTTACAAATTGGTTCACTTCATCAAAATTAGTGATCTTCATATTCGCGGCATCCCATATTAAATTAAGGCCACGCGCAGGATAAACCGTACGACGGCCAAAACCTCCTCTGCCTCCTCTGCCTGCTGCCGGAGCCGCGCTTGCAGCAGCGTTCGCGTCAACAGGTGGTGCAGAAACCGGGGCCTTGGGTATATTATATCCCCTGATGGCCAGGTTGGCTACCAGCATATTTTCTGTTACCAAAGCGGCTTTTTCAAATGGTGAACTGGTTTCCATTTTTCCGTAACCGGCTAAACAGGCTTCAACCCATTGGCCATAGTGGCCATCCTGGCCGCCCTTAACCCTTGGATATTTTTGCGGAAGATTGATGACGTCGTCCATACGTGAAATGGGCAACAGGCGTGCATGGGCAGCATAACAGCCCGCCTGCATTTTGCCTTTGGTGCCTACAAATACCATTCCGCCGCCGCCTTCGCCATCAGCCATGAACATATCAGTAGGTTCTAATTCCTCGGGGCGTGGCGGCATTAACCCGCCATCCATCCAATGTATTTTTATATTTCCGGCTGATCTTTCTGTTTTAGGGAAAGTTAAAACACTGTAGCTTGAAGCAGGGCAATTATCAGGAAAAGCTTCTGATTTTGTATCCCGTCCGGGCTGACCCTGTGTGCTTTGTACTTCTGATACGTGGCCCAAGCCCAATACGGTCATAGGAGCTTCTAATATATGCGCGCCCATATCGCCAATTACGCCGGTTCCGTAATCCCACCAGCCCCGCCAGTTAAATGGTAATAACTTAATACCGCCATCCTTAACATCTGCATAAGGATATGGCTTTTCTTTAGCCGGGCCCTGCCATAAATTCCAGTCTAATGTAGTTGGCACGGGTGATGTTTTTTCGGGCCATTTCATGCCTCCCTGCGGCCATACCGGGCGGTTTGTCCAGGTATAAACGGTATGTACATCGCCGATAAGACCTGCCTCATACCATTCCCGCATTTGCCTAACGCCATCGGCTGATGATCCCTGGTTACCCATTTGAGTTACTACTTTATATTTCTTTGCCAGTTGCGCTAATACGCGCGCCTCATAAATATCGTGTGTTAAAGGTTTTTGCACCCAAATGTGTTTGTGCAGCTGCATAACGGCCGACGCAATAAGCGCATGGCTGTTATCGGGCGTCGATACTGAAACCGCGTCGAAATTTTTGTGTTCCTTGTCAAACAGTTCTCTGTAATCCACATAAACTTTAGCATCAGGATAAGTTTTAAAAGTAGGCCCTGCGTATACCGAATCAACATCGCATAAGAAAGCGATCTTTGCCTTACCTGTCGCGGTAAATTTGGCCGTATCATCATGGCCTTTACCACCAACACCGCAACCTATTGTAGCTATATATAAGGTATCGCTTGGCGCCCTGTAGCCTTTGCCCAGCACAAAACGGGGCACAATAGTAAACGCCGCAGCAGCAAGGGCTCCCTGTTTCACAAAATCCCTGCGCGAAGTAGCGCCGCCCTTTTGTTCTTTTTCTTTCATATCATTAGTTTTTAATTGGTGGTTCTAAATATTTAGCCTTAAATAATACCGGGTTAATTATATACCGCTCAGTTTCCATGGCGCACGGTACTCGCGTTTAACAAATTGATTTACTTCCGGTACGTTGGTAACTTTCATGTTTGCTGCATCATAGTTAAGGTTTACATAACGTGCAGGATAAACCAGACGTGAGCGTCCAAAATTATCAGCAGCTGCAGGGGCGGCAGGGTCGGCGGCTTTAGGTACATTAGCCCCTCTTATAGCCAGGTTACACATCAGCATGGCTTCGGTTAATAACGCTGCTTTTTCGAAAGGCGAACTAGTTTCCATATTGCCATAGCCTGCTAAACAAGCTTCAACCCATTGGGCATAATGGCCTTCAGTACCGCCTTTAACCCTTGCATATTTTTCAGGCACGTTTACCTCGTCCATTCTTGAAACAGGCAGCAGGCGCGCACGGGCAGCATAACAGCCTGCCACCATTTTACCTTTGGTGCCTACAAATAACATTCCTCCATCCGAATACATTGGCCGGGTGCCCCATAGTTCAGAAGGGTCCAGCTCTTCCGGGCGCGGAGGCAGTATGCCGCCGTCCATCCAATGCACCTTAACCGGGCCATTTGTTTTTGGTGATTTAGGAAAGTGCAAAATGGTATAACTGTTGCTCGGGCCGGTTTCCAACGAACCACCCCCGCCAACGCTGGTTTGTACTGACGACACATACTGTAAACCAAGTACTGTCATTGGCCCATGTAGTATATGCGCGCCCATATCGCCCAATACGCCGGTGCCGTAATCCCACCACCCACGCCAGTTAAATGGCAATACCTTAATACCGCCAGGTTGGTCTTGTCCAATAGGATAAGCTTTGCCCGGGGCGGTTCCCTGCCACAAGTCCCAGTTTAATGTACTTGGGGGAGTAGCAGTTTCTTTGGGCCATTTTAAGCCGTTAGGTGTGTTTGCCTGGTGATCGCCTTGTGGCCAAACCGGGCGGTCGGTAAAGCAATATACATCGGTCACATCGCCAATAATACCGGCATCATACCATTCCGACATCTGCCTTACGCCATCACTTGATGAGCCCTGGTTGCCCATTTGGGTTTGTACTTTATATTTTTTACCCATATTGGCCAGCATACGCGCTTCGTATACATCGTGTGCCATCGGTTTTTGTATCCAGGTATGTTTGC
>JABDBW010000087.1 GCA_013288485.1 Bacteroidota bacterium | reverse complement strand
TATTTATGTGTAATTTTATTTTATTACATTGATAATAAAACAGTTACAAATAATTCTGATTTGACATTGTGAAACAAAAAAGTTTACAGAATAACCCGTGCGGGCCGCACTAGCGGAAGGGAATATTATTTCTGCGCCATAGAAGTAACAGGCTTGCTTTCCAGGTAAAGCGTATCGGGGTCAAAATCAATATATTCGTTCCATTGTATAATACCATCGGCAGCTTTCACTTTTTTGCAAAATGCCTCATCTTTTAATGGCTCATATACCGGGTAATTCAGGTAAGCGCTCAAATCAAACTGTTTTATCTCCTTATTGGTAAATGTAAGCAGCAATTGATAGTTTTCTTTGTAGGCTACCTTTAATACTCTTGGATTCATATTTTTACTTTAAAGGATCAATTTTAAACACCGCATTACCAGTTACAGCCAGTTCCCAATCGGCCATTAAATCTTCCTGGTGAATTTCTATCCACGCCAGTAATAATTTTTCTTTGTTAGCAGGCAGCGAGCCTTCCAACAGTTTACCGTTAGGTATTTCGTACACCGCCTCCAATCCGCTATATTTAACGTGAATGTAAGGGAGTTTATGTTGCTTTGTATCCAGGTAATACATGGCAACAATTAAACCATAAAACATAGAAATAACCGGCATATTTAATTTTTTATAAAGATAAAAAAAATATAAGTTAAGGTATTACAGTTTTTTCTCGCCTTTGTTGGTGATTAGGCCCAACATTTTGTTATTTTCCTAAACCCGGCGTTCACGGAACGTTCACACTCAAAACCGCGAACACTTTTATTTGCTGGTTATCAACCAATTAAAAAAATGCCATCGCCAGCCCTGCCTAACGGCAGGCAGGCGCTGCCCCACTCTTACCACCCTACCCCAACAATTCAATTTTTCCCGAAACAATAACAACCGCTAATTCGTATAAAGGAAAAAGGCTAAGCAATTGCAACAAAAATGTGACAAGAAGTTAAACCTTTTAAAACTACTACAGTCATACCAAAATCATGAAAACATAACTCCTTAAAATTATGAAAACATTAAAGCTCACTTTGATTGCCGCGGTACTGCTGGCCGTAGGCTCATGTAAAAAAACCGACACCTCAACCGGCGCGGTAACCGCCGATATTGCCACCGATATGGCCGCCGCTTCGCTTTCGCAAAACTCCTTCGGCCTTACTTCGGTAACCGATAATGTTGGGGTAAACGCGCAAACGCTTAACAGTATTCATACGGGTGGACAAGTAATTAACGGGGTTGGCACAAATGCCACCACAACGGCCCAGGCCTGCGGCACCACCGTTGCCGATAGTGTTAGCAATTCGGGTTCCATTGAATCGGTTACTTTCAGCTATTTTATAAAGTACCTGCGCACCTTAAACTGTAACACCAGCAATCAGCCGGATAACCTGGTAAACTCCATAACGTTTCATGGCAATTATGATAGTCCGCGCCTTACCTCAATGGATGCGGGTACGGCCAACTTTACCATAGCCGGTTTAACCACCAACGCTACCAACTTCGTACTTAACGGCGAATACATCCGCAAAGGTTCGTTTACCTCGAAGGTTGACACTAAGGCCAGCGGCGCCAGCAGTGTAGATATTAAGGTTACCAACCTTATGCTAAGCAAACCCGGCCGCGCCATTGTTAGCGGTACCGCTACCATTACCATAAGCGGCACTTCGGCCAAAGGCACATTTAGCTATACCGGTACTATAACATTCACCGGAGGCAACACCGCTACTTTAACCGTTGGTACTGTGGTGTACTATATTAACCTGGTTAACGGTACATTTCATAAGTAATAAGATATGAGTCCCGATAGCTATCGGGACTGCTAACTACAAAGCGCCCCTATGGGGCGTTTTTGTTTTGTATAACCCATTAATCAGCACTAAGTCAAAAAAAATAACGAAAGTGTTATGCAAACATTTTTATCGTTATAATCTTATATTTGTAACCTTTATTAATAAGAATTTAACCAAATGGAAGAGTTAATCCGTTTACTGTTTATCATAATAGCCACCCTGTATATCGTCAGGGCCATTGTGCGCTGGTTATTACCTATGCTTTTCCAGGGCATGGTAAACAAAGCGCAGCAGCAACACCAAAATCAGCAGCAAAATTATAAAACGCGCCAAAAACCCACAGGGGGCATCAAGGTTGACTATGTACCCGAAAATAAAAAAGGTAAATTTCCCGACAACGAAGGCGAGTTTGTTGATTATGAAGAAGTAAAATAAAATGGTACCCGGCGGTGATATATTTAAGCCCAGGCGCAGGTATGGCAATATGCCCCGGCCTATTTTGCTTATTATTACCAACTACATTGTATGCTGTGCCTTATTTACCCTGGTTACCAAAACAACCTGGTTCTTTTGGACGGTATTGATACTGCTGGCCGTATATAATTACTACAACATCCGCCGTAACCGCGAAGAATACAACAAAACAAATATTATAGCGTCCGTTATAAGCGCTGTTGGTTTGGTGCTGTTCTATTTCATTGCCCGCAACGGTTTATAAAACCTTTATAACATATAATTCCTAATCTCCCGCAAATTTCTATTTTTGAGCATTAATTATTATCCACTTTAATAAACTCAGGATGAATAACTGGTTTAAGCGCAATGGCATTCACTTCGCCATTATCGGAATTTTTTTAGTGCTGTGCTTTCTATATTTTACGCCCGCGTTCCAGGGAAAAACTTTAGGGCAGGCTGATGTAACCGGCGCCCAATCGGCCGCTACCGAAATAAATGCCTACAAAGCAAAAGACACCACCATATTATGGACCAACCAAATATTCGGCGGTATGCCCGCGTTCCAGCTTTGGGCGCCATACAAGGCCAATATAACCACGCATATTATTCATGTGCTAAAAGTTATTTTCCCTAACCCTATTGATACGGTTTTACTGTTATTGTTGGGTGCTTATTTCCTGTTTATTGTATTGAAACTAAATCCGTGGCTGGCCGCGGCGGGAGCCATTGCTTTTACATTTTCGTCATATAACATTATTTACCTGGTGGCGGGGCACTCTAACCAGGAGTATGCCATAGCGTTTTTCGCGCCTATACTGGCCGGTATCATATTAACCTTACGGGGTAAATACTTGTTGGGAGGATCGCTCACCGCGCTTTTCCTGGCGATGGAGATCAGGGCGAACCATATACAAATGACCTATTACCTCATGCTGGCCATATTGATATTGGCTGGTATTGAGTTATATCATGCCATTAAAACCAAAACTGTTTCTGCTTTTTTAAAATCATTAGCATACCTGGGCGGTGCCTTATTATTGGCTGTCGCGGTAAATGCCTCTATCCTATGGAGCACCTATGATTATGGCAAAGAAACAACCCGCGGACAATCAAACTTAACCCAGCATACTACCGAACCCAGCACAGGTTTAGCAAAAGATTATGCTTACCAATGGAGCCAGGGCGTTGGCGAATCGCTTACTTTTTTAGTGCCCAATGCCTATGGCGGCGGAACAGGGACAGAGGCGCTTGACCAAAACTCGGAAACGGCAAAAGCCTTTATAAACAAAGGCGCCAGCGAGGACCAGGCTGTACAAACGGCCAACAAGATAGCCGGTGGGGGCCTACAGGGCCTGGGAACCTACTGGGGCAATAAACCCAACACCAGCGGCCCCTGGTATTTTGGGGCGGTAATTTGTTTCCTGTTTGTGCTGGGGTTATTGATCGTTAAGAACCGAATTAAATGGTGGCTGCTGGCTACAGTAATATTAACCATGCTCCTTTCCTTCGGCGGCAACTGGCCCTACGTGTCCGATCTTTTCTTTAATTACTTCCCGCTTTACAATAAATTCAGGGCCGTTGAATCTATACTAACGGTTACAAGCCTTTGCTTCCCCATACTGGCCTTCCTAGCCATCAAAGAAATTATTGACACGCCGGATAACGCGGCAATATTCAAAAAACTAAAACTCGCCCTTTATATTACCGGCGGCTTACTCCTGGTGCTGATTTTATTGCCCGACCTTTTTTTAAGTTTCAGGGCAACAGACCAGGCCGCAGGCGTAACCACGCTTACACAGGCTTTAAACAATGATAATGCTTTGGCGGCAAGCGTATCAAGCGCGATAGTAAAAGACAGGATAGGCCTTGAACGCGCCGATGCTATCCGTTCATTAATATTTATAGTTATTGCTTTTGGCGTATTATGGGCCTTTATTAAGCATAAGATCAATGTTACCATACTTTCGGTAGCTTTCCTGGCTTTGATATTAATTGATATGTGGCAGATAGATAAGCGTTACCTGAAGGATGAGAATTTCACCGAAAAACAGGAATCGAACCAGCCGCAGCCGCGTGAATTTGAACAATTTATATCCGGCAATACTGACCCTGATTTCCGGGTGTTTGATGCAACTGCAACTATTAAGTATGATATGTTTAATCCCTTTTTCCATAAATCACTTAGCGGATACTCTGCGGCAAGGCTAAAACGTATTGATGAATTGATCGATAACCAGTTTACCAAAACCTTAAACCATGATGTTTTGGATATGATGAATGTTAAATATATCATCTATGCCGATCCTAAAACACAAGCTTCGAGCATGCACATAAACCCGACAGCATGTGGCCATGCCTGGTTTGTAAAAAGCGTTAAATATGCCAAAAATGCCGACGAGGAAATGCTTGCCATCAGCAGCTTCCCTCCTAAAGATGAAGCTATTGTTGATAAACAATATAGCAGTTTGATCGATACTAAAGCGGTAAAATTCGGGGTTGATACCAGCGCCACTATAAAACTGACGCATTATAACCCTGACGATATGGTTTATACAACCAGTTCATCCTCCTCACAAATAGCCGTATTCTCTGAAGTTTATTATAATAAGGGCTGGAAAATGTTTATTGACGGCAAGGAAACACCGTATTTCCGTGCCGATTACTTATTGCGCGCGGCGCAGATCCCGGTGGGTAACCATACAGTAGAATTTAAGTTCCACCCCGTATCTTATTACGCCGGCGAAGATATCTCGTTTGCAGGTTCTGTTTTGCTGGTACTGGCATTGGGGTATGCGGGGTATGCGGAGAGTAAGAAAAAGAAAGTGGCTAAAGCTTAGAAAAAGCGGCCCGAATATCGGGCCGCTTTTTTTATTTTCCACCGCGTCATTGCGAGGAACGAAGCAATCTCTATACGTGCAAATCAACAAGGGACATGTTTGCCTGGAATGCACTACAAAAAATAATTTATCTTATTGACTGTCCTATGTAGAGATTGCTTCGTTCCTCGCAATGACGTGTAGAATAAAAATATCAATCATTCGTCCTCCTGTTCTTCAACCAATACCACCCCAAATTAAAAGCGATAATTATATGATTAAAAACGGTTGGCAATAAGCCATAGTACTGTCTCATAATATCAAAACGCTCGGCCAGGCTTTGGCGATGCCTTAGTTTCGACATCCCCCCTACCTGGTATTTGGCCACGTACTGGTTTACGTTAACTATTTTTTTGGCTTTTTTAACTGCGCGAAGTATCCAGTCGATATCCGCGCTTAACTGGTACTTTCGGTTATAAGGCTCAACCAACGAGCGTTTAATGTAAATGGCCTGGTGGCTTACACTCATGCCATATTTAAAGCTTTTCCAGTTAAGATCACCGGGCGCGGCGTGCCTTCGCCGACCGAGGTTATTTCCTTTCGCATCCATCATTTCTGTTTCGCCGTAATAAATATCCGCGTCATCAGTGGTAGCAAAAACATGGGCGACAGTTTGGTGCGAATAAAACTCGTCGCCCGAATTCATGAATAAAACATAGTCGCCGGTTGCAACGGATAACCCTTTATTCATAGCATCATAAATACCTTCATCCTTTTCGCTGATCAGTTTGGTAATATGGCCCCCGTATTTTTCTATTACCTGCAAAGTGCCGTCGTTCGACTTTCCGTCAACCACTATATATTCAATACCGGTATAGGTTTGCCCAGATACCGAAAGCAGGGTACGCTCTACATCGTTCACATTATTGTAAACTACGGTTATAACCGATAATATGGGCCTGCCTTCGCTCATTTACTTAATATTGATTGATAAACCTCTATATATTGTTGGGCAACTTTTTCATTAGTATAATTTTCCAGCACTTTTTGCCGGGCTTTTGCTGCCATTTCTGTAGCATTGGCAAGGTGCAATACTTCATGTAATCCCTTAGCCAGGTCGGTAGCCGACATCAATTCGGCCAAATAACCATTTTGCCCATGATTTACCATTTCGGGTATTCCCCCGGTATTAAAAGCCACAACCGGCGTTCCGCAGGCTAATGCTTCCATAACCGTATTGGGCAAATTATCTTCTAATGACGGGGTTATATATACATCGGCCATGCTATATATTTCGGCCAGTTGCTGCTGCGAATTGATGAGTTTAAGCTCATGCACACGGAAAGGCAGTTGATTCACATCAAAATGGTTGTTTTTTCCGAATATCACTACCTCTACAGCTTCGGTTTGGGGGTAATCATTTTTCAAAATAGTCAAAGCATCCACCAAATAAGTTATCCCCTTGCGCCTGTCGTTTATATTGGCGGCGCCAAATAAAATTATTTTTGCAGCAGGATCAATATTCCATTTTTTCCTGGCGCTCAATTTATCCTGCGGCGAAAAAACATTAATATCAATAGGGTTGGGGATCGATTCGATACGGAGATCTTTTATCAAAGCGCTTTGTTTGGCCACCCTAGCCAGCCATTTGCTGCAGGTTACAAACGTTATGTTTTTAGCACCCGCGTACATTGCCGCTTTGCGCAGCCAACCATCATGCGAAATATCGTTTTCATCCGGGTCGCGCAAAAAAGGGCAATTGCCGCATTGCTTTATAAAATGATCGCAATCTCGGGCATAATGACAACCTCCTGTGAACGGCCACATATCATGCAGCGTCCATATAATTGGTTTGCCCGTATCAATTAATTCTTTCAGATCGGTAATGGAGAGGAAGCCCGAGTTTGTCCAGTGCAGGTGTAAAACATCAGCGTCTGCTACTAACGGCTCGTTTTTTATGCTTGTTCCGGCATTAGCTGTTGAAAATGCAAACCGAACCGACTTATCCTTTTCATGAAAAAGCACAAATGGTAATCGTTCATACAAACGGTTAATATCAGCTTTGAGACGGGTAATAAAGTTCTTTGCAATGCCTTCAACCCTATCGTTATTTGTTTTTTTATGCTGAACCAGCAACCTCGCGTCAACCTTTTGCGAAACCAGCGCGTTCAACAGGCGCAGGCAGGCCACAGGCGCCCCGCCGCCGGCATCGGAAGTGTTGATCAAAGTAACTTTCATTATCACAAGTATAGCAATAATGCTGAAAGCATAAAGCTTTTTACTAAACTCATTAAATGCTTTGGACTTTCTGCTTTTAGCTTTCTGCTTATATTATGCCGAAAAACTTTACTTTTGATCATTCAACCCAAAGCGCTTAATAAACCATGAGTTACTTATTTCAGGATTGGCAAGCAAACCGGAGAAATTTTAAGGGGCAGCTTGTTTTATTTTTATTCAGGCTGGTGTCATTGATCAACCGGTCAATGATAGCCAAAGTAATTTTCATACTGTACCTGGTTTTTTACTGCTACTTTGTTGAATGGGTTTTAGGTATTGAACTGCCCCGAAAATTAAAAGTTGGCAAAGGCTTAACTTTATTTCACGGACAAGCATTGGTAATTAACCAGGGCGTTATAATTGGCGAAAACTGTACATTAAGAAACTCCACCACCATAGGCCATAAAAAACAAGCCGACGGCAGTTTTGGCCGTTGTCCGCGTATTGGCAATAATGTTGATATTGGCGCCAACGTAGTAATTATTGGTGATATTGAAATTGGCGACAACGTGATCATCGGTGCGGGCGCGGTAGTAACAAAAAGCATTCCTTCAAACTGCGTAGTTGTTGGCAACCCTGCAAGAATACTGGAGAAGAAAGGCGCTACATTGCACCAAATATAAGACTGTATTGATTAATGGATAAGAATTTAACCGACCGTTCTTTTTGGAAATCTTTTTGGGAATCAAGAATTGGCCTTATTTTTAATATTCAGCCTAATTATATTTTTGGCGATGTACTGGCTAAACTCATTCATGAAAAGGGCGCGAAAACGGCTATTGAATTAGGGGGCTTTCCCGGCTATTATGCCATCTACCTGAAAAAGTACGAGGATATGGATACCACCCTGCTGGATTATTTTATCCACCCAGGGCTGGTGAATGAACTGCTGGCAAAAAACGGCCTGAAAGAAAACGATATAAAAATTATTGAGGCCGATCTGTTTACCTACCAACCGCCCGAGCAATATGACATGGTGCTTTCTTTCGGGTTGATAGAGCATTTTAGCGATACCAAATATATTATTGAAAAACACCTGCCCTTTTTAAAACTCGGCGGTACGCTGTTTATAACCCTGCCCAATTTTAAAGGCGTAAACGGCTGGGTACAGCGTAAATTCGACCTTGAAAACTATAACAAACATTATATCGAAAGTATGGACCCCGCCCTGCTTGCCGGTTATTGCGGGCAGCTGGGGTTAAAAGAAATTGAATCATACTATCACGGCAGGTTCTCGGTATGGCTGGAAAATAAATCAACCCAAACTATTTTGGCGAAAGCGCTTATGAAAAGTATTTGGGTTACGGGTAAAGTGTTAACCAAATTGATACCGGTTGAAAGTAAGTTGCTGTCGCCTTATATTGTATTAAAAGCGACGAAGTAATAGATAAAGAGCGTTGTCATGCTGAGGCTCTCGAAGCATGTGCGGGGGCCTTTATGCTCACCCTTCGAGTACCTCAGGGCGACACCAATTATTGCATCTCTACGTCATTTCTTCACCCCGTATTTTATGCGCCATTGCATTATTAACCGCACTCCCCTTTGCAGCAAATTGCCCTTACGGTTTTTCAGGAAACGTTTAATAGCCTG
>JABDBW010000086.1 GCA_013288485.1 Bacteroidota bacterium | reverse complement strand
GGTTAACAATTACCGCGTTCAAACCCTCGGCAATACCCCGCCACACTTCCATTTCACTTTCCAGCTTCGATATGGCATAACCGTCCTCTTCGGTTGTCACATCCAGGAAATGGTTTTCGGTTATCAGGTCGCCTGGTTTTGCCTGGCCTATGGCGGCTATGGAGCTTACGTGTACCAGCCTTATATTCCTATCCAAACATAGGTTAACCAAATTAGCTGTCCCCGTTACATTAGTGCGGATCATCGGCTTTTTATCTGCCTGTTTTAATGATACCCATGCCGCGCAATTATAAACTTTGGTTACATCTTTCAACGCGTCTTCGAGGGCGAAAACATCCAGTATATCCGCTTCAACCCATTCTATTTGAGGATAAGGAACTAATATAAACGGAATAACAGAAGTGGCGCGTTTGGTACAGCGGATACGTTCGCCCTTCTCAACCAATTGCTTTGCCAGCTCTGAACCTAAAAAACCTGTTGCCCCTGTAACCAGTATCATTTTGATGTGCAGATATGTAGATGTGCAAATGTGCAGATAGATGTGCGGATATGCAAATGTGCGGATATGCAGGTAGCTGCGCAGATGTTTATAATTTAAACATATACCACTTATTGTCAAACCCAAAAAATCCGCATATTTGCACATCCCTGCCTGCGGCAGGCAGGCGCACATTTTCACATTAACAACACATGTCTCTATCCGATTTTTTTACACCTTTCGATCTGCCAAACATCACTCCTGAAAATGGCTATTACAGCAGTCAGTTAGGCAGTAGGATAGGGCATTTTTCTGTTAACTTTCCCGACCTGGAAGAAACGGATATAGCTATTATTGGCGTGCAGGAGGATAGGAACGCTATAAATAACCCCGGCTGCGCTTTAGCGCCCGACCATGTGCGCGAAAAGCTATACCTGCTAAACGAGGGCGCTTATAATACCAAAATTGCCGACCTGGGTAATATACGCCGGGGCGAAACCGTTACCGATACTTATTTCGCGCTCAAAACGGTTGTTGCCGAATTGATCAAAAAAGACATTGTACCCATAATAATCGGTGGCGGACAGGACCTTACCTATGCCCAGTACCTTGGCTATGAAACTTTAGAAAAAAAGGTTGACCTTGTTGTTATCGATTCGCATTTTGATTTGGATGATGACGGGCAACCGGATGGTTTGGAAACAACTTCGGCATCCTATTTGAATAAAATATTTCTGCATGAGCCCAACTACCTGTTCAATTACAGTAACCTGGGTTATCAAACTTTTTTTGCCAGCCAGGATAGCTTACGGGTAATGGAAAAGCTTTATTTTGATGTGCACCGCCTGGGCGAGTTTAGCGGCGACATAACAGTTGCCGAACCAATTATCCGCAATGCCGGGATGATCAGCTTTGATATGGGGGCCATACGCTCGTCAGACGCGATGGGTAATGCCAATGCCACCCCTAACGGTTTTTATGGCGAGGAAGCCTGTCAAATATGCCGCTACGCGGGGTTTAATGATAAGCTAACCTCTATCGGCTTTTATGAATTTAACCCGGCTTATGATACCAACGGGCAAACCGCTATGCTGCTATCGCAAATGATTTGGTATTTTATTGATGGCTTTTATAACCGCAAAAAAGAGTTTCCGCTTAACCCGAAATCGCAATACCTCATTTATAAAACCAACCTGAAACATGACGGGCATGAACTGGTATTTGTAAAAAGCAAAAAATCAGACAGGTGGTGGATGCAGGTGGCATACCCCACGGGCGGCTCGCGTAATGAGCGTTTTCATTTGATACCGTGCCGGTATGATGATTACAAAACCGCGGTAGCCGGCGAAATGCCCGATCTTTGGTGGCGCACTTATCAAAAATTAACCTGAAAGACAATCACAACCGTTATTATACGTTAATCAACCATACATAAAGCATTGATTTGATTCATGAAGAGACTATTCTTTCTTATAACCGCGCTGTTACCTTCGGTGGTATTGGCGCAGGCACTTACGCAAACTTTTACAATAAACAGCCAAATAGGCAACCTGAACACGCCCGCTAAAGCATACCTGTTGTACCAGTTGGGCGCTAACAGGGTTGTTGATTCTGCAATGATAGTTAACGGAAAATTTAGCATCACAGGTGAGCTATATGAACCCGGAAATGCTTACCTGGTGATCGCCCATAAAGGCGAGGGCCTGGAGAAATTGGAAAAACTGACTGACGTATTGGCTTTTTTATTGGATAAAGGCACTATATCAGTAACCACCGGCAAAGACTCTGTTGTTAACGCTAAAGTTACCGGCTCGGTAATAAATGATGAAAGCAGGGATCTTACGCTCAAATTAAAGCCGGTTAATGAAGAGGCCGCGAAACTGAATAAGGAGAAAATTGAAACCCCGCAAAGCAAGCAAAATACTGCTGAGTTCACGCATGACATGGATGTAAAATTTAAAGCCTTGCAGGAAAAGCAAAAATCAGTTCTTACCGGCTTTGTGGTGCTGCATCCCAACAGTTTTTTGAGCTTATATGTGTTAAATCAATTGGGTCAGCAGGGAACCGATCCCTCAGAAATGGAAAGCATGTACAATGCTTTAAACCCATCGGTAAAAGAAACAGAAACTGCTAAAAGGCTCAAACAAATTATTGAGAATTCAAAGATCACTGCTATTGGGGCCCTTGCCCCTGATTTTATACAGCCTGATGTAAATGGCAACCCCGTAAGGCTTTCCTCATTCAGGGGTAAATATGTATTAATTGATTTTTGGGCCTCCTGGTGCGGCCCCTGCCGCGACGAGAACCCCAATACTGTGCGGGTATATAACAAGTATAAAGTTAAAAACTTTACTATGCTGGGTGTGTCATTGGATAGGCCAGATGGCAAAGCCGATTGGCTAAACGCAATAAAAAAAGATGGCCTGGAATGGACACAGGTATCTGATCTTAAATTTTGGAGCAATCAAGCCGCTACACTCTATTTTGTAGCGGCTATACCCACCAATTTTCTTTTAGACCCCGACGGAAAGATCATTGCCAAAAACTTGCGCGGCACCGACCTGGACGATAAGCTGGCAGAGTTGTTTGGGAAATAAACTCGGGTGGGGCTTACTGCAAATATTTCCCAACAATAGGCATGCGCCTGCCCATGCCAAAAGCCTTGGGCGATACGCGTAAAATTGGCGGCGTTTGGTAACGCTTATGTTCCGCCAGGTTAATCAACCTTATGGCGCGATGTACGGTTTGTTCGTCATAGCCCATTTTTACGATCTCGGCGGCTGAGCACCGGTGTTCAATATATTCGGCTAATATTTTATCAAGTATATCATATTCAGGCAACGAGTCCGAATCTTTTTGTCCGGGCCTTAGCTCGGCAGAGGGCGGCTTAATAATAGAATTTTCAGGGATAATTTCGCCGTCGCGGTTAATATGCCTTGCCAGTTCAAAAACCTGTGTTTTATATACATCACCTATAACAGAAATACCACCGCACATATCGCCATATAACGTTCCGTAACCCACAGCGGCCTCGCTTTTATTGGATGTATTTAATAAAATGTAACCAAATTTATTGCACATGGCCATCAGTAATACGGCGCGGCTGCGCGATTGTATATTTTCTTCGGCAATATTAAACGGCAGGTTTTTAAACTGCGGATATAAAGCGGTTTCAAACGCTTCGGTAATATGCCTTATAGGCATAATTTCGTGCATACAACCCAGGTTCTTTACCAGGTCCTCGGCATCTTTCAGGGAGTGGTCGCTTGAGAATTTTGATGGCAGCAATACCGCCATTACATTTTCGGCGCCAAGCGCCTCGGCAGCCAGCGCGCATACCACTGCCGAATCAATACCGCCCGATAAACCTAATATGGCACGGGTAAAGTCCGATTTAGAAAAATAATCCCTGATACCCAAAATAAGCGCCTGGTGTATTTGCTCAATATTGGTATCGCGTATTTTTTTAACCGTCGGCACATGATCAAAAGAAATATCGCCTTTATCACTTAACGTATAATAAGCCAGGCTTTCCTCAAAATAAGGCAGCTCATCAACCACATTACCGGTTTTATCAAAAACTAACGACCCCCCATCAAATATTAATTCGGTTTGTGCGCCTACGTGGTTTACATAAAACAAAGGCAAATTATAGCGGGCGGCATTATCTTTTAAAATAGCTATGCGTTCTTCATCATGATTATAAGCGAATGGCGAGGCCGCGATATTGATCATTACATCAGGCTTTTGTTTGATCAGCGTATCCATTGGCCGGGTTATGTACAACGGATTTTCGATGGTGTTCCATAGGTCCTCGCAAATAGTAAGCGCTATACGGTGCCCCATAAATTCAATGCAGTTAAACTCTGTTGAGGGCTCAAAATAGCGGTATTCATCAAATATATCATAGTTGGGCAGCAGCGCTTTATTTACAATGCCTTTTACTTTTCCGTTTTCAATAAAATAAGCCGAGTTGTTCAGCTCCTTGCCTTCCGTTTTATGATTGGGGATAGGCAAACCTATTATGCAGGCAATACCGGTACATTCGGCAGCAATTTTTTGGGCGGCGGCGTCACACTGGTTAATAAACTCGCCGAACTCCAAAAAATCGCGCGCGGGGTATCCGCAAACACATAATTCAGCAAAAACAACCAGGTCGGCACCCTTTTTACGCGCCTTTTTTATATGCTGAATGATCTTGGCTGTATTCAACTCAAAATTTCCAACGTGATAGTTAAGCTGGGCTAATGCTATTTTCATATATTACGTGTCATTAATTCGATAGGTAAGTGCAAATAATTTTTAATTTTGATGAAAGTATAAAAATGATACCTACTACTTACAAAATCAAACATTTTTTTTTAATTTTTATTATCGGCCTGCTGCTCACAGCCTGTAGCCGCGGTAAAAAAATTGATGTAAGCAATATACCAATTACGGTTAAAATAGAACGTTTTGATCATGATTTTGACAACATGCGTACAAAACCTATGGGGCCGCAGGCCACTTTACTGCAAAAAAAATATGGCGGCTTTTACAGGGATTATGTTGAACAGATACTACAGGCAGGCAATATTAACGATACTGCTTATTTTAATGTATTAAGGCCGGTATTTAGCGGGCAGGCGTATAATGATGTAAAACACGATGTTGACGCCATGTATCCCGGCACATTGGATAAACAGGAGGCCGAACTGACCGATGCTTTTAAAAGGATAAAATATTACTATCCTCAAAAAAATATGCCCCAAATATATGCCTACTTTTCGGGCTTTAAGGCGCAAACTGCTGTCGGCGATGGTTATTTTGGTATTGGGCTGGATATGTTTTTGGGCGCCGATTCCAGGTTTTACCCGGCACTGATAGAAACTTTTCCGCATTATATATCCAGGCGGTTTACACCTGAAAATATAACGCCACGTGTTGTTGAAGGCATTGCCCGTGAGGATATGTTCCCCGAAAGCGACAATGATAAGTCGCTGTTATCAAAAATGATCTATAATGGTAAGATACTGTATTTTATGGACCAGGTATTGCCCAATGTGCCTGATACCGTAAAAATAGGCTATACCGCGCCCCAGTTAAAATGGTGCCAAAGCAATGAGGGGCAAATATGGGGCTATTTTTTGGAGGAGAATTTATTGTACGAAACCGATTATCAAAAAATACAGAACTATTTAAATGAAGCACCCTTTACACCCGGATTGGGCGAACATAACCAATCGGCCCCAAAACTGGCGGTATGGGCAGGGTGGCAAATAGTAAAACAATATATGGATAAGCATCCCGAAGTTACCCTGCCACAATTAATGGCCGATGGTGACGCGCAAAAAATATTAAACGAATCAAAATACCGGCCTAAGTGAAGTGATTCACAAAAAATATGAATCACATGAATCATTTTTTACAGGTAAGTCACTGATATTAAGCGCTTTGATAAAAGCGAGTGAATCACCCTGAATCAGTAGAAAAACTTTAGGTAATTATACTTTTAACCTGTAAACAAATAGTTTATATATTTTATTGACTTATTGACCAAATGGCGTGAATCATACAAAGTGAATCACCGATAAACCTATTTCAGGATGAGGCAAGAACAAGGCAGCGGGAATTTTATCCTATACTGTCCCGAATACCCAGGATTGCATGTAAAAAAGAGCGTACGCCAAAAAAATTAGCGGACGCTCTTGTATATAGTAAAATATAATTATTTAATTATCGTAAACACTGTTTTAAGCGCCATACCTGCCCCAATTGCGAGTATAATATTGGCTACTGCCGACGCGTGTTTAAAATCAGCGAAGCGCAGGTAAATACCTACCAAACCTATAACTATCGCCACAACCAGCATGATGTAATGACGTTCTGAATTTGCTTCTTCTATTGAGCTCATGGTATCGATTTTTTTTATCGGTACAAAAATAGAAATGTTTGCTTAATTATCTAAAAAATAAAAGTTTAATTTTTGTCGTTCGAAGTATCGTGAACAAAATGCGCGGGCAGTTATTTATACTTCCAATGCCTTGATTTACCTTCTTCCATCCATTCTATGGCAGTTTCCATGCGCTTTTGGCGGGTGGCATCTGTTTTTGCTTCGATTATCCATTCCAGGTATTCTTTTCTATGCGACGGGCTGAAAGCTTCAAACGCTGCTTTAGCTTTTGGATGTTCGGCCAGCGCCGCTGTAAAATAATCGGGAACGTATATTTCAGTTTTGGGGGCGGCGGGTTTCATAACGCCTTTGGCGCCGGTTTCATTGAGTATGATAGCCTGTTTAATAAAATCGGCTATAACCTCATCGGCAGGCAGGTCGGCAATGCTGGTGAGGCGCCCAAAACTGCCGGCCGATGGTTCATCACCTTTATTAATTACGCCGTTTGGGTCGTTCAATAACGCGGCTTTCCAAAATCCCATGGAGCAGTGTTGCTTAAAAGCAGCCATATTACATAGAGGGCCCTTATAATCAAAAAAAGGGAAACCCCATTTAATGGTTTCGGTAATTAAGGGCGAGGTTTGATGTACCAGTTGCCTGATGTGTTTTAATACAGGCTTTGCAAACGCCGCTGATTTTTCAATATAAGCGTCAACGCGCGGGTCGAATTGTTCCATAACGCTAATATAGTTAGACTTACGAAATTTGAAAAATTTAGCAGGTGTTTTCTAGCTAACCAAATTGCCAAATAGCTTTATGTGCCAGCTATCCTTAAACGGTACTTCCCATTTAGTTTCCAGCTCGGTTAAGGTTTGAACCAGGTTATTAAATACAATGGTATGGCTGGTGATAGTGCCTAGTTTAAGCAGTTCTTCAAAATCGTGACGGGGCAGCGACAGCACTTCATCCGCCTCGCGGTAAGCCAAATTAAAGCGGTCGAACAGGCTGATGTTAAATTCCTGTTCCAATTGCTGCATAAAATGTACCGACTTATCAATAGAGCATCCGCTGGCGCCGGCCTGTGTTTCGTCAACTACCAATATCAAAAAGCGGTTATAGCGTATTTCGGCTTTGGCTTTAAGCTGATGGTTATGCGCGGTCCACTCGGCGGCAAAGCGGCTAAGGTGTTGTTGAATTTGCTGTACTTGCTCATCCGTCAGTTTTTTATCCGACTGGTATACCCATACCCTTGAATTTTCAGAAAATTGCATGTACAAAGCTACCAAATTATTAACTTCGGGGTGAAATTTTGTTGTCATGGTAAAATCAGTTCTGCCAAAGATCAAAAAAATAGTTGTCGTCTTTTCAATTATCCTGGGCGGCGCAGTTAGTTATTGCTTTATTACCGATAAAAGCGACCCCGACTGGCTAAGCTGGGTTAATAAATGCCTGGTGCAGTCTTTCGACCCGTCGCCCGACGTTAAATTAAAGAAATGGGAACTTACCGTAACTGATGATTCCTTTATCCGCCTGCGCAAAACTTACCAGAATGGCAAACAAGAATATTTTTCGTTCCAACTGCACCGGCTTGATGACGTGGGTTATATTGGCGATATAAATACCGGCACACTGCAGTTAAAGGCCAAAGCGGACGACATTATTGTACAAACCTATAACGATAAAAAAGGCGATGTCGACTCTATGGCAACTGTACTCAATATCCCTGTAAAAAATATGGAACCCGCGCGCCTGAATAGTTTGCGTACCGCGCTGAATTATTTTAAGGGGAAGGGGTTATAACCCGTTCGCCCTTACGGTTATCTCTGCAATATCCAATACAGCTATTTCCTTTTCTTTATCTGCATTCTTTACTCCGTCGCTTAGCATAGTCATACAAAACGGGCAGGCGGCCGCGACAATACTGGCCTTGCTTTCTAAAATATCGTCCATCCGTTCCACGTTTATATCTTTTGTGCCCTGTTCAGGCTCCTTAAACATTTGCGCGCCACCCGCGCCGCAGCATAAGCCATTACTTTTACAGCGTTTCATTTCAACCAGTTCTGTATCTAAAATTTCCAGCGCTTTGCGCGGGGCCTCGTAAACATTGTTGCCCCTGCCCAGGTAGCAGGGGTCATGGTAAGTAATACGCTTTCCTTTAAAGATCTCGCCGCCTTCGGCCTTTAGTTGGCCTTCATCAATGAGTTGCTGTATTAACTGCGAGTGATGTATCACCTCGTAATTACCGCCCAAACCCGGGTATTCATTTTTTAGCGTATTAAAACAATGCGGACAGCCGGTTACAATTTTTTTAATATGATAGCCATCCAACACCTGTATATTGGTCATAGCCTGCATCTGGAACAAAAACTCGTTGCCTGCACGTTTAGCCGGGTCGCCTGTGCAGCTTTCTTCAGTGCCTAATACGGCGTAGCTTATGCCTACATGCTGTAGTATCTTGCAGATGTCGCGGGTTATTTTTTGCGCGCGCTCATCAAAGCTTCCCGCGCAGCCAACCCAAAATAATATTTCGGGCTCTTTTCCTTCGGCAGCCATTTGGGCCATGGTGGGGATGGTTATTGGTTCATGGTTCATAGTTTATAGTGTTGTCCATGGTCAATGGTCGATAGACCATAGATAATGGTAGTTTGTTGTTGCTATGGTCCATTGACTATCGACTATGGACTTACGACTCTTCCGCCCAGTTAAACCTGTCCGCGCTACTATACTTCCACGGCGCGCCATTATTTTCCACATTGCCAAACATATTGTTCAAACT
>JABDBW010000085.1 GCA_013288485.1 Bacteroidota bacterium | reverse complement strand
AAACTGGTCGACGCATTTAAGGGCCATGATACCACGGGCATATTAACCGCGTCGGCAAACTTGGGCCATTACGTTGCCGACGCGCATGTGCCGCTGCACCTCACCCAAAACTATAACGGGCAGCTCACCGGCCAAACCGGCCTGCATGCTCTATGGGAAAGCCGCCTGCCCGAACTGTTCGCCGCCAATTATAATTGCTATACCGGCAAGGCGCGCTATATAGAGAACCCGTTAAAAGAGGCTTTTAAAATTTGCCATGTTTCTTTTAAAGAAGTCGATTCGGTTTTACGTTTCGAGCGTATCCTTAACAAAACATTCCCCGCTAGTAAAAAATACAGCATAGAAAAACGGGGCAAAAGGGATGTAAAAGATTATTCGGTAGCATACAGCAAGGCTTACCAGGAAATGCTACAGGGTATGGTTCAGCGGAGGATGCGGTCGGCCGTGTTATCGGTGGGCAGTTTTTGGTATTCGGCATGGATAGATGCCGGGCAGCCCGACCTGAACAAACTCATCAAACAACCTTTAACTGCGGATGGTATACGTAAAATACAAAAAGAAGAAAGTATATTTAAAGCAGGGAAAATAGCGGCATTCACCAATTAACAATTATGAGAGCAAAAGCAGCGGCACACATTCATAAAAACGATGGCATTAAATGGCGCAGCCATGAGCCATCACGCATAGAAACCTTCAGCGATGCGGCATTTGCGTTTGCATTAACACTGATCGTTATATCTATGGAAGTGCCCAAATCATTCAATGATCTGATGATAACAATGAAAGGGACATTAAGCTTTGCAGTATGTTTTGCTCTTTTATTTAATATCTGGAATACACAAAATATATTTTTCAGGCGTTACGGGCTTAGTGACGGCTATACGCTGACCTTAAATGCTATCTTACTTTTCGTTGTGCTGGTATATACTTATCCACTGAAATTTTTATTTGAATTAGTGTTTTCAGGAGGGAAACAAACCTATATGCTTAACGGGCGTGAAATGCCAATGATAGATGAGGGGCAAACACAACCCCTTATGCTGATATATGGTGCAGGCTTTGTTGTGATCAACATTTTATTTTACTTAATGTACAGGCATGCACAAAAATTTGTAAAAGAATTAGAACTTACACTATCAGAACTATATGACACCCAAACGACGGCTAAAATATACCTGATATGTATTGGTATTTGCTTGCTGGCTATGAGTGCAGCTATAGCTGTACCTTTATTTACGGATGCCACGTATGTGGGCTTGACCGGATTTACCTATTGTTTGATCCCGGTTGCATACTCCCTTTGGTTTAGGTACCGCGGAAAAAAAGCGCGGAAAAAATTTCCGGTGATGTAGAGGCGCGCAATATTTTGTATTGCTACTTTGTTTTCTTCCTGCTCCTAATACCCGCTATAACAGGTGGAATGATGGATACCAAAATTATCACGATACCTATCAGCGAAAAATGGGCCTTAAAAAATGGCACATTACCCAGCATATACCCCGCGAACAGGAACAGTATTACCCATGCTGCGCCGCCAATAATATTGTACAGGCTATAGCGTAAAAACGGCATATGCCCCACCCCGGCTACAAACGGCGCTATAGTGCGGATAATAGGCATAAACCGGCTAAATATTACCGACTTGCCGCCATGCCTGTCAAAAAACGCTTTGGTTTGCACGTAGTACTCCAACTTTAATATTTTATTTTTTTCTTTAAATACCTTGGGGCCAAAGTGGTTCCCTAATAAATAATTTAAGGTATTGCCAGTAAAAGCGGCAATGATCAATATTAAGGTTAAAATATAAATATCAAGACCCGAATTGCCCCCGGCTATTAACGCGCCCGCGGCAAATAACAGCGAGTCGCCGGGCAGGAACGGGGTGATAACAAAACCAGTTTCTGAAAATATAATAGCGAATAATATCAGGTAGGTCCATCCCTGGTAATGGGCAGTAATTTGCACCAGGTGCTTGTCAATATGCAGTATAAAATCTAGGAGGCTTTTTATGAGTTCCAATGGCTTAATTTTGGGGGCAAAAATAGGAATATATATGGCAAAGCCTACTTGTTGCTTAAAATTCCCGCGCTAAAAGCGACAGAATCTGCCCCGCCTGCCACGCCATAACAGTATAGGGTATATATTTTACCGTCCAATATGGTTACGCCGGGCATATCGGCCAATATATTAGCAGTTGTGCCGGTTGGCATTATTTTAAAATCATAATTACCCGGCGGTATCTCAATAAATTTAGATATGTTTTTATAGGTCTGGTTAGTAAATGCAAGCGTGCCGTTTGCTGTTATATCTAATCCGTTCGATCGCGGCGAAGCGTTAACAAACCTTATTTTACCGCGCCCCACAGTTGGCGATGCCGCGGTATCAACGGTAAATATAGGGGTGACGGAACTATCCGCCCGTAAACCCGTAATAAATAAAGTATATTTTAGATTGGATTTTAAAACGTTGTTTAATGATAGCAGGTTAGTGGTTGAAACAGAAGCGAAATACGACCTTACCTGTATAGGCGTATCAATATTACCCAAGGTGAAATATCCCGACGGGGCAGGGTAAGTATAAGGGGTTTTGTTTTGCTTAACATAACTTACCCATAAATTTACCGCAAGCAGGTCGGGGCTTAAATTTATCACCTGCATCTGTACGTTTGATCCTACTGGAGCTGTATTGCCGCTTTTTCCGCAGGAGGCTATAAATGAGATAACCATTATGCCCACACTGCATAAAAACAGAAAAACCATTGCCTTATTTCTTTCAGCCATTTTTTTAATAATTACCTCACCGTTAAAATGCGGGCGGCAAACGCGCTATTACCCGTTCCATTTAACTGGCCCCTTGTAAATAAAGTGTACGAAGTGCTTCCACTTAATGTTAACGTACCCGAAGCCAGCGGGGTTGCGCTTCCCGACTGGTAAATTGTTAACGTATTTTTTCCGCTGTTTACATGAATAAACCCGGTTGCCGATTTAAAAGCAAGTTTTTTATAATTAAAGGTGTTTCCTATGGTTACATCCAGCGTACCGGTTATCGGCGAAGCATTCACAAATCTTACACGCGCCCCGGTATCGCTAACTAAGGTATCCCTCGTAAAAAACACCTTGTCGGCTGTTTCGCCGGCTATGAATATTGAATACAACCTTGATACATCCAGTGTTAACGGAACATCAACCAGCGCATTAGGGCTTCCGGCTTTTTTAAACTGGTAGCTTTGCGCACCCGAAATTACTGTAGTGTAACCTAACGACCCATCAGGAATTAAATTAGAGCCATTATTTACCCGGGTGCCGTCCTCATAAAAATTCAGGGTATCAGCGCCCGCGTTAACTACGTTAAGGTTAGTGGTCTGAATGGCCGCCAGCACATCGCCATTACCCTTTTTGCATGATAACAAACCTATTACAAGCCCGGCAAAAACTAAAATTAATGCGTTTCTATTCATAAATCACCAGATGGCTATATAACTGCTTATTATAAGTTTTGTTATCACTTTTAACAAAAAAGTCCGGTTTTTACGCCGGACTAAGGGTTTGGATCTATAATTTAAATTTACACCCTGCCTGCCGGCAGGCGGGTTAAGCATAACTATTGAGCATTACCGGCATTACCAGCATTAGCACATCTTCGTTCTCATCGCCTCCCTGCGGTAATAACAAGCCGGCCCTGTTAGGGGAAGACATCTCTAATGATACTTCTTCACCGCTTAAATTTTTCAGCATCTCTATCAAAAAGCGGGCATTAAAACCTATTTCCATATCCTCGCCTTCATATTGGCAGCTTAAGCGCTCATGCGCCTCGTTGGCAAAATCAATATCTTCTGATGAAATATGCAGTTCGCTGCCGTTAATTTTTAACCTTACCTGGTGCGTGGTTTTATTGGCATAAATGGCAACCCGGCTCAATGAGCCTAAAAACGCAAGGCGGTCAAT
Source organism: Bacteroidota bacterium (assembly GCA_013288485.1). Lineage (GTDB taxonomy): Bacteria > Bacteroidota > Bacteroidia > Sphingobacteriales > Sphingobacteriaceae > Mucilaginibacter. The sequence continues at coordinate 5,286 of JABDBW010000085.1, read as the reverse complement.
GCTTAGTTTATTGGGATTATTTAACGGAATAACCGCTTCATAATCAGGGTAGCGCTCATCAATTAAGCGGCATACCAGGTTAATGTTGTTAAATTTAAAGAAAGCGCTGGTGCTGTTATACTCAACCGATACATTTACATCATCGGTAGGCAATGCTGATTTTAGCAGGGTTAACGCTTTTTTAGGCAATATAAACGAGGTGGTGGCTTCCGCTTTGGCATCCAAACGGCGATAGCGTACCAGTTTATGCGCGTCGGTAGCTACAAACGTTAAATACTGGCTCGATAGCTGGCAGTAAACGCCTGTCATGGCGGGGCGCAGCTCGTCATTACTTACGGCAAATATGGTTTTGTTAATTGCTTCGGCTAAAACCGATGCCGGTAAATTTACAGACGAAGCATTTTCAACAACCGGTATTTTGGGGAAATCCTCGCCATTTTCGCCGCTCAGTTTATATTTACCATCTCCGGCGTTTATTTCGATAGCGAACGTAGCGTCATCAACCGAAAAAGCGATAGGCTGCTCGGGCAACGATTTTAAAGTCTCTAATAAAATACGCGATGGTATGGCAATGCGCCCGTTCTCTTTAGCCTCAACGGTTAACGAGGTGGTCATGCTGGTTTGCAGGTCGGTAGCCGAAATGGTTAAGTTTCCATCCTTAATTTCAAACAAAAAGTTTTCCAGTATCGGTAAAACGGTGCTGTTGCTTAACGCACCGCTTATAGCCAATAGTTGCTTCAATAAAGTTGAGGTGGAAACTATAAATCTCATATATAAATTTAGTGTTAATTAGTCAAAAGTATAAAATTTAATGAGCATACTTTCTTTTGCGAATATAATGTTGAAAAATAGCAAATATTAACACTAAAAACAAAGGAATAATTGTATTAATAACCTGCCAGTATAATTTTTCGCTGCGCACCCTTGCCCGGTCAAGCAGGCGCAGTTTAATTTCTTTGTTCCGCAGCGCTATAAGGCCTGAATCATCGGTCATATAATCGGCAATATTAAGCAGCAAATTTTTATTGCCGAAGGTTTGTTTGGTGTAATGATCGTATCCTAACGGGTACGGCGAACCATCCGCGGCCACCTGGTTCTTAAATATATCGCCATCACTTATCACGATCATTTTTGTGGGCTTGCTTTCAGGTTGAATAGTTATTAGCTCCCTCAATCCCTCCGGCAGGGGACGATTTTTAAAATCGGATGTAAACCTGCCCTCCAGTAAAACAGCCGTAGTTTTTGGTACGCTTTGAAACTCCTTCGGGTCGGGCTCCTTCTCAATAGCCTGCAGCGAAATCATATACGGAGCGCTTAGTTTTTTATTAAAAGGCGATGATGCCAATAAAATAGTTTTATTAACTCCCCTGGTATCCAGTATATCAATGCTACTGGCAAACTCGCTGTATATGCCATCCAGGTTTTTTACAATGGGATGTTTGGAGAGCGGCATAAATATGGGATAAAACAGCCAGGGTACGGGCAATATTTGCGCCTGTCCGCCAATGTTGCCGGTGGTGATGGGTATTTGCGCACAACTAATATCGGCTATCAGGTCATAATTAATGCGGACACCGTAAACAAACAGCTGATCGTCTAAATTTAACTGTTTGGCAAAGGCCAGCTGTTCCCCTTTATGGCCGCGCATACTATCCAGTTCGGCGCTCACCTGGTCTATCGTCCAAAGCACCTTGCCGCCGCGCATAATATATTGGTCAAGCTTAAACTTTTCCAGTTCGGTAAACGGTTTTTCGGGCTTGGGTATTACTATCAGTTTTACATTCAACAGCCTGTCAAACGGAATGGTCGCCAAATCAACCCGGCCTATTTCGAACCCATCCGACAGGGATTTCATGGCATCATTGAGTTGCAGATCATTCAGCTCATCGTGCCCGGTGGTAAAACCTATTTGGGGCCTGCCGCCACGCGTTACTTTTTTTATGGCCGATATAAGCGCGTATTCCAGGTTTTGGATAGAATTATTTAGCACCTCATCGGCCGAAAGGCCCATTTGTGTTTGCTGGTTTAATAACTTAACGGGGATATCCTTACCATTGCCCGAAACCATTGCTGCCGGGAAAATAGTTTTCTGCGATACGCCATCATCTGTTTTTACGCTGAGCGGGGTTGGATCAATACCCCGGCTTTGCAGATCCTGTATGGCCTGGTTTTGCTGGTCGGCTGTTAGGTTTTTTAGCGGGTCGACAAATTCAAATTGCAATTTCCGGTGACTGTAGGCCTGCAGATCGGTCAATATATCATTAGTGGCCCTTTGCAGCCGCTTCATTCCTCCCGGGAAATCGCCCTGCAAGTAAACGGTGACCTTTACGGGTTCCGACAGACTATCCAACACATTCCGGCTGATCTGCGAAATGGTATAGCGTTTCTCTTTAGTAAAATCAAAACGCGTAAAAGTGATGCCTGATAAAACGGCTATAATAATTAATGCAATTATTAATTTAAATAAGGTTGCATCCTTCAAGCTTTTTTGCCGCTGCTTTAATAATACAAACAGTGTAAGGCAAATAAATAAGCCGGTTAATACAATAAAGTAAGCCAGGTCGCGCGTATCTAAAACGCCACGGCTTACGGATTGGTAATGTTCGGTAATGCCCAGGCTTTGCAAACCTGTATTTTGCAGGGAAAGCAACCCGCTAAGCGAATCGAAACCGCTGTAAATAAAGAAACACAGGAAAACCGCGATGGTAAAGGCGATGATCTGGTTTTTGCTTACCGACGACGCGAACAACCCAATTGCCGCGAACGCCGCCCCCAATAAAAACAACCCTATGTAGGATCCTATAACCGCGCCGCTGTCAATATTGCCCTGCGGCGTACCCAAAACATAAACCGAATAATAATAGGTAAGCGTAGGTATTAAAGCGAATAAAACCAGGAGCACCGCGGCAAAATATTTCCCCAATACAATTTGCAGGTCGGTTAGCGGGCGGGTTACCAATAACTCAAAGGTGCCTTCCTTGCGTTCTTCGGCAAGCGACCGCATCGTTATAGCCGGAATAAGGAACATGAACAGGTAGGGCGCTGTGCTAAACAAGCTGTCTAACCCGGCGAAACCGTAATCTAAAATGCTTGAATCAGGGAACACCCATAAAAACAAACCCAGCACCAGCAGGAACACCCCGATGGTAACGTATGCTACCAATGAACTTAGGTATGATGTAATTTCTTTTTTTAGTATGCTATACACTTTGCGCAAAAGCCATTGAACGCCGAAATTACAACATTATTTGCTAATGCAAAAAGTACTCCGGGTTTAAAAAAAGTGTATGTAACCAGCCGTCAGGCCATATTGGCTCGCGGAGCCCACATAGAAATCATTGTTTCGGTAACCCCGTGCAAGATTAAAACCAAAATCAAAAAAATTATTATCATCAATGACCGTTATTCCGCCTACACCAACGCTGGAAAAAAATCCGTCTTGTGCTATACTGTTTGCACCAAAAAATTTTGCCGGCCCCGGCTTCCACATATATGTTTTGCGCATAGTAATACCGTAAGCCCATCTTCAGGGGAATATATTTGTAAATTACATTAGGTCCGCCGGGCTTAATAACTGTTTCGGCCTGATTGGCGTAGGTGTAATCACCGCGATTATTTGAGGGCGCGGTAAAATACGCCGGCATAAAGGCTAACCGCAACTTAGGGCTTAAGGCGTACTCGATCTTTGCCGTGAGGCCGATGCCGTCTACATAGCCGTAGTCGTTATTGTAGGGTAGGGCAAAGTCTCCGCTCACGCCGAATGCAAACTTTTTTTCTGATTGCGCCCTGGCAAATGCAATTGTTAAAACTAATAGAATAATTGTTAAGCTACGCTTCTTCATGACAATAGATTTAAGTGAAAAACATATTCACGATCAACCGCAAACGCGATCATTTTCTCTAAATACTCCCGTCGTTTAAAAACGGGGGGGTATTAAAAAAAAATGTTTCAATTATTATTAAAAAATGGCACCAGTTTATGAAAAGGCAATATTATATGCCCGTTAAGCCAATAAATATATTTTCCAGCGTTTTGCCTTTGTTTTTATCACGCATTTGCTGCAGGGTATCATCAGCAACTATTTTACCCCTGTTAATAATGATAACGTGATCACATACCGCCTCTACTTCCTGCATAATATGAGTTGACAAGATAATGGTTTTTGTTTTACCCAGATCCAATATTAACCGGCGTATGCCGATGAGTTGGTTAGGGTCAAGCCCCGATGTGGGCTCGTCTAAAATTAATACTTGCGGATCATGTAAAATAGCCTGCGCCAAACCCACCCGCTGTCGGTAGCCTTTGGATAACTCTCCTATTTTTTTATGTTGTTCGGGGCCGAGCCCGGTTAGTTCAATAATATCGGCTATGCGTTTGGCAGGCTGGTGCAGCCCGTGAATACCCGCTATAAAAGCTAATGATTCTTTTACATACATATCTGTATAAAGCGGGTTGCTTTCGGGCAGGTAACCAATGTTGCGCTTAATTTCAAGGGGTTGTTTGTTTACGTCGTACCCGCATACTTCGGCCGTACCATTGCTTTGGGGGATAAAGCAGGTGAGTATTTTCATAGTAGTTGATTTCCCTGCGCCATTAGGCCCCAGGAAACCCAGCACACCCGGCCCGGCGCTGAAAGTTATATTATCAACTGCCTTTTGCGCTCCATAAATTTTTGTTAAACCTTCTACGCGGATACTCATGGTTCAAATGTAGAAAATTGACTTATAATTTCGGCGTCATTGCGAGGAACGAAGCAATCTCCGCATTGACAGGCATGAGCGTTTACTTTTTTGCTTTGACTTCTTAATAACATCCCGGTGTTTGATTTGCAGGTGAAGTGATTGCTTCGTTCCTCGCAATGACGCGTATTTTATGCGGCCTCTTACTGTGCCTTCTCTTTCTCCACTACAAAAACGTCCTCATTATCCTTCCGCATTAAATATTTTTCGCGGGCAAATTTTTCGAGCTTTGCGGGGTCTGAGGTAAGCTCGTCGAGGTCCTTGCTTACTTTGGCAGTTTGCTTTTTATAAAAATCGCGGTCATGTTTCAATTTACTTACCTGCTGGTGATACTGGTACTGCGAAAACAGATCGTTCTTATCAAAAAAATATCATCCACACCAAAAAGGCTATCGTAACCAAAAAATATTTGTTTTTAAAAAGATCGATGAGGCGTTTCATTGCTATGCGTTGTAAATTTTAGCTAAAATTATTCAAAAAGGCAAACAGGTGCAAATATGCTTATCAACTTATTAACAAAAATATAAGTCATGTCATCTCGAACAA
>JABDBW010000084.1 GCA_013288485.1 Bacteroidota bacterium | reverse complement strand
CCGTAACACCTTTGTTAAAGAATTTACGGCCTGGGCCTTTAGGTTAAAGGCGGGCGAATATTCGCCTGTATTTGAATCGCCTGATTATGGGTACTTTTTTTTACAGGTAATTGAGCGCCGCGGCGAGCAGGTGCATGTGCGGCATATTTTAATTAGCCCTGCAGTTACACCTCAAAGCCTTGAGAGGGCCAAAGGAAAGGCCGATACCATTTATAATTTTCTGGTGGCAAAGAGCAATAAAGCCGAAGTTTTTTCAACCGCGGCTTCCATGTATTCGGATGATAAAGATACCAAATTTAATGGCGGAATGTTGTTAAACCCCGAAAACGTTGAAGTGCGCAGTACCCACATTCCCACTGATAAGCTTGACCCGCAGATAGCCCTTGTTGTTGATACCATGAAAGTTGGAGAGGTGTCGAAACCGATATTATATACGGATGAAAGGCAAAAAAAGAGTTACCGCATATTCTACCTAAAATCAGTAACCGACGCGCATAAAGCTAACCTGGCGCAAGATTTTCCTAAAATAAAGTTGCTGGCTACTGATGATAAAATAAATCGCACGGTAAGCCAATGGTTTACAAAAAGAAGAAAAGAAACATTTATTAAAATAGATCCTCAATACCAGGCATGTTCGGTTTTAAAAGACTGGCCAACGCCTGCAACTACAGTCTCTACCAATCCTTAAAATTATGCAACACCACTCTGATGTAGAAGCAGCGGATGCTTTAAAACTTGCTTATCAGCAAATACGTGATGAAATTGGTAACGTTATTGTGGGGCAGGATGAAGTGGTAAAATTTGTGCTGATCTCTATTTTCAGCAATGGGCATTGTTTACTGGTTGGCGTACCGGGGCTGGCAAAAACCTTATTGGTACAAACCGTTTCCGAGGTATTAGACCTTGATTTTAGCCGCATACAATTTACACCCGACCTGATGCCTTCAGACATTATCGGCTCCGAAATATTGGGCGAGGACAGGAATTTTAAATTTATTCCCGGCCCGGTTTTTTCAAACATTATCCTAGCCGATGAGATAAACCGTACCCCGCCAAAAACACAAGCCGCGCTGTTAGAAGCCATGCAGGAAAAAGCTGTTACAGCGGCAGGTATTACCCATAAGCTTTCGCAGCCATTTTTTGTTTTAGCTACGCAGAACCCTATTGAACAGGAAGGCACCTATCCGTTACCTGAAGCGCAGCTTGACCGCTTTATGTTTAAAATATCATTAGATTATCCTTCTTTTAACGAGGAGCTACTAATTGTTAAAAATACAACAAGCGCCACGCAGGCCAGCGTTAAAAAACTATTGAACGCCGAACAGATAATTTATTTTCAGCAATTGGTAAGAAATATACCGGTTACGGATAATGTGTTGGAATATGCCGTAAAACTGGTAGCTAAAACACGCCCCGGCGGCGAATTTGCCGCGCCGCAGGTTAAACGTTTATTAAACTGGGGGGCCGGGCCGCGCGCGTCGCAATTTTTAATACTGGGCGCAAAATGCCATGCGGTTATTAATGGCAAATACTCGCCTGATATTGAAGATGTACAGGCTATAGCAAAACCCATATTAAGCCACCGTATTGTGCGCAGCTACCATGCAGAAGCAGAGGGCTTATCAACAGATGATATTATTGAGCAGTTGTTTTAGAGATTAGATGTTAGTTGATTAGAGATTAGTACCTATCATTTCATAGCGACAAAAAAAAGGCTTACCTATTTGGGTAAGCCTTTTTTTATGTTGAATTCTGTTCCGAAAGTCAACTAACCTCTAATCTCTAGTTTTCGATCGCAGAAAACACTTCCAGCAAAATATTCCATTTATGGCTGGTATTGTCTAATTCCCATATACGCACATAGTTGTAGTTACTTACAATAGTGCCTTTGGTAATGCGCGCGCGGCCATAACTATAAGCCAGGTCGTTACTGGTTGAGCGCCCGCCGCCTACGTTTTCGGCAGTTATGCTGATAGCTTCGTTGTTTAAAAACTTTAATATCTTATCTGTACCGGTTATGGGTTCAAAACCAGGGAAATAATAGCGCCCTTCAGGGCTTAAAAATTCTTTATATGCCGCTAACGACGACATGGGTAAAGTCTGGTTTAAATATTTATCAGTAGCCAGTATAATGTTTTTGCCTCCAAAAGGGTCTTTATTTACCTCCGGTTTTTTTGACGCGTTGGGCTCTTTAAAATCTATTACTGCTTGCTGTTCGGCTTCGGGGTGTTGTATAGCCACGTCAATTAATAGCTTTAATTTATTATCAGCGTCAGCGCGCCATATAGAAACATAATCGCCATAAACTTTATCATCATCGCTTACACCATTTTGATAAATATAGGGGCCCGCCGTAAAAGCCAGGTCGCCGTTATAAGATATACGGGCAAATTTTGGCTGCCATTGTAACGTACCCGGCTGCTTATCAATGCTGCTGTAAAAATCGGTGATCTTTACGATTTTTGGTTTAAACGTAATGCCTTCCGGGTCGGCAACAGTTAAAAACGCGTCTTTTATGCCTTTATGTGCAACTAATTTGTTAAAGTTATCCTCGGCGCTAATTACTTTGCTAACCGGGGCTGGCGCCTGCGCCGCAGCCAACGCGGCACAGCTAATAAGCATAATAACAGTTAGTGCGATTCTTTTCATTTTTGTGGTTTTAGGTCAAGTGTCTGCTTCAATTTTGATATAACGTTAAATAATAAATTAAATTTTACTCCAGTTAGTACCTTCTTTACTATCCTTTAACTGAAAGCCTATTTTTTGCAAGCCATCCCTTATTTTATCTGATGTAGCATAATCCTGGTTGCTTTTAGCTTCGTTGCGCAGTTTAACTATAAGGTCAAGTATTTTGGGGAGGTCATCATTGGCGGCCTGCTCATTTTTCAATCCTAAAATATCAAACACAAACGTATCCGTCATGTTTTTTAAAAGTTGCAAATTGGCCGCGTTTATTTTTAATTTTCCATCATGTATAGAATTTATGATGCGCGCCGCCTCAAATAGCTCGGCAATTAGCACCGGGCTGTTAAAATCATCATTCATGGCATCATAGCAGCGTTGCATTAACGGCGCTATATCAACTTCGGTACTGTCGGCTGTTTTTAACGTATCCAATAAAGTAACGGCATTCATTAAACGCTTAAACCCTTTTTCGGAAGCTTCCATAGCTTCGTTGCCAAAATCAAGTGTGCTGCGGTAATGCGCCTGCAGCATAAAAAATTTCACAGTCATGGGGCTATAAGCCTTATCTAACAGGGAGTGCTCGCCGGTAAAAAGTTCATGGGGCAAAAAACTATTACCTAATGATTTCGACATTTTTTGGCCGTTAACAGTCAGCATATTGGTATGTATCCAGTAGGTAGCGGGGTTTTTACCACAGCAGGCAACATTTTGGGCTATCTCGTTGGTATGGTGAGTAGGCATCAGGTCGATACCGCCGCCATGAATATCAAATTGCGCGCCCAGGTACTTATGGCTCATGGCCGAACATTCCAGGTGCCAGCCGGGGAACCCCATGCTCCAGGGCGAAGGCCATTTCATTAAGTGTTCGGGTTTGGCTTTTATCCACAAGGCAAAATCCAATTTGCCGCGCTTTTCATCCTGGCCGCCCAGGTTGCGGGTATTGTTTAGCATATCGGCTAAATTGCGCCCGTTAAGTATGCCGTAATCCTGTGTTTTGTTATATTTTTCAACATCAAAATATACGGTGCCATTTACTTCGTAGGCATATCCTTTTTCCAGTATGGCTTGTACTAATTCTATTTGCTCAATAATATGCCCGGTGGCAGCAGGTTCAATGCTTGGCGGCAGCGTATTAAATAGCTGCAATACCTCATGAAAGCCAACGGTGTACTTTTGTACAATTTCCATGGGTTCCAACCGGGCTATTTTAGCCTTTTTTGATATTTTGTCTTCCCCCTCATCGCCACCATCACCTTCCAAATGCCCGGCGTCGGTAATATTGCGCACATAACGCACTTTATACCCGATATGGATAAGATACCTGAACATCAGATCGAATGAAATATAGGTGCGGCAATTGCCCAGGTGCACATCGCTGTAAACCGTGGGGCCGCATACATACATGCCCACATGCGGCGCGTTAAGCGGTTTAAATTCTTCTTTTTTGCGTACTAAAGTATTGTAAACAAATAAATTTTGTTTCATGGGCGCAAACTTACGATTTTAGGTTGAATGGTTGATTAAGTTGAATAAGTGAGTGGTTAATTTCCGCCGGCCAACTTAATCAACTATTCACTCAATCAACCACTCACCTTACCTCAACACCACATCAACATACACCGGGTAATGGTCTGATAACTTTTTTTCTATTATATGATAATTTTCTATATCAAATCTTTTATCCGTCATCACATAATCTATCTGGTAATTAGGAAAATTGCCGTTATAGGTGCGCCCCAAACCGGAACCTTTTTCACGAAAAGCGTTTTTAAGCCCTTTTGCCATTTGGTTAACCGCGTATGATGTGGGGGTATCATTAAAATCGCCTGATATGATGTAAGGGTACGGGCATTGCCGGGCATGTTCTTTTACTTTAGCCACTTGTTCGCTGCGTTTTAAAAAGGCCCGTTTTAATTTCCCGCCCAAACGCATGGTGGAGGCCAGGTCGGCCTTACCGCTTTTTGACACCGTATCCACATATCTATAATCTTCCGGATCAAATTTTATAGATTGCAAATGCACGCTATAGAACCTAAAAGGATGGCCGTTCCTTTGTACATCAATATATAAACATTGATTGCCGCTTTGGGGAATAGCAGATAAACGAATGATACCTTTTGCTAGAATGGGGAACTTAGAAAAAATAGCCATCCCGATAGCTTCACCCCCGTTCGCTTCCAATTGCTCAAAATAGCAATTAGAAGCCCCCGTGTTCCTTTTTATCGAATCGGTCATATCATATTGGCCCTTATTGCGTGTATAATATTCCTGGAACCCTATAATATCCGGATGCGCATCCCTGATAATAGCTAATATTTCATGTTTGGTTGATATGTCTTTATTAGCGCCGTATTTTTTGAAATTGTGCACGTTATAGGTCATTACGCGCACATTATTTGAATCGGGGGCAATGCTTGCATGGGCGGGTAAAGTAAACCCGATATTGTTAAGCAATATATTCCACCCTATGCCAATACCAATTGCAGGTAACAATACCCAGGCGCTTCTACGCATTAACCAATAAATGATCATAAGTGCGTTGGCCAATAATAACAACGGGTAGGCCAATCCAAAAAAAGCCACTGGCCAGAATTTTTGCGGATCGGTTATGGGAGCAAGATAGCTGATAAGCAGGGCCGCGCATAAACCGTAGTTTATCCACAAAAACACCTTATCAATAAAAGGTAATTTTTTAGCCTTCATTTTTTGCTTGCGCGAAATAATATTTCTTTTTCCTGCTTGCTCAGGCTCTCATAGCCGTTTTTTGAAATTTTATCTAATATACGGTCAATTTCATCCTGGCGGGGTGTATCTGCCGAACTTTTATTGTTATTGTTTGCTACTACTTTAAGTTTAGACCTTGATTTAAACAGGCCGCTTATGGCGCCCACCATATCACGCCCCCGTTGCAATTGCCTTACATAAATAAACCCGAATATGGCCCCGCCGATATGAGATATTTCGCCGCCCGCGTTGGGGCCGGTTATGCCTAAATAATCAATTACCAGGAAAACCAGTACCAGCCATTTTAACTTTACCGGGCCTATAAACATAAATACGATGGTGTAATCAGGCGCTATGGTTGCGGCCCCTACAACTATGGCCATCACCGCCGCCGATGCCCCCACAGCCGAGCTTACCAGCACTAAGCCGCTTTGGGTAAACGCCGGGAATATATTGTAGCTGGCAACATATAAAAACGCGCCTGCTAACCCGCCCAATAAATACAAGCCTACGGTACGTTTTTCGCCTAAAAACTCTTCAAATATCTGCCCCATCCAGTATAGCCACAGCATATTGAACAGGATATGAAAAAAACCGCTATGTATAAACATATAGGTAATGGGTGTCCAGAAACGGGTAAGCAGTTTAGGCAGGTAGGAGGGCAGCGACAGGTAATCGGTAGTATAAGTGTCTATCAGATCGCTGCGAAACATCAACTTTTCAAGCTGACCGGGAATAATTATAGCTAAAAAAACAATAACATTAATACCGATAAGCAGGTATAACTTACTGCCTGTACGGAACATTTTATAATATATGTTTTCTAAAAACGTCATGTTGCCTGTTGTACGCGTTTAACTTCTAAAATCTTTGGGCCGCTGTATGTGCCATGCTTTTACCAATATAAAACCTAATAAAGCGCCGCCTAAGTGCGCAAAATGCGCTACATCATCGCCCCCGAACTGTCCTACTCCTAAAAACAGTTCATAAAGTACTAATACCGGGATAATATATTTTGCCTTAACGGGCACCGGGATAAACAATATCATTAATTCAACATTGGGATACAACATGCCAAATGCTATCATCACCCCAAATATAGCGCCCGACGCGCCTACCATAGGTACATAATATATCGCCTGCAATTTTGCGATAACTGCCGGGTCATTGGCATAATTTAACGGTATGGTAATGCCCCCCGTTACGGCATGAACTTCTATGGCCTGCACGAACATTTGCATGGCAATGGAACCTAAACCACAAATAAAATAAAAAGCCAGGAAGCGCCTCGAATCCATTATATATTCGACAGCCGGGCCAAACGAGAACAAAACAAACATATTAAAGAAAATATGTACCCAGCCGCCATGAATAAACATATGTGTAATTACCTGCCATGGCCTGAATAAGGGCGAATTAAAATAATACACCCCAAAATGTTCGGCCACCGGGTCGCTGTTACCCGAGAAACCATGACTATAAAACAGGGAGGGGAGGAAGCATATAATATTTATAATAATAAGGTTTTTTACAACCGGGGGCATATTAGCGAAAGGAGATTGCATAGTTGTTTAGTATAGTTCAAATTTTACGATCATTTTTCAAATCGTTCTAATAATTCATTTAATGTAAAGGTAGTAATTACAGGCTTTCCATTCAGGCCCAAATTTGGCATCTGGCAGGCAAAAAGCTGGTCGGTTAGCCGGTTCATTTCTTCTGCCGATAGCTTCGTGCCTGCCTTTATAGCCGCGTTTCGGGCTAACGACCGCGCCAGGTTATCGCGCTTATCCAGTTTTAATATGGCGAGGTTATTTTTAAACCCTTCCAGCAAATGCTCTAATAACTCATGTTCGCCTACGTTGTTCAGGTCGGCGGGTATGCCTTCAACCACTACGGTATTCTTGCCAAACTCGCGTATGTCAAAACCCAGGGCGCGTATATCAGGCAATAATTCTTTTAACAATTCAAAATCGCTGCTGTTCAGGGTGAGCGATTGCGGGAACAAACTTTGCTGGCTCACCCCCGAATGGTTTTGCAACTGCTGTAAAAAGCGTTCATATAAAATACGCTCGTGCGCGGCCTGCTGGCTGATGAGCATAAACCCCGATTTAATTTGCGACAGTATAAACCGGTTATGCACCTGGAAAAACTGCCTGTCGCTCGATTTTGTTATTTCCTGGTCATCAACAGCTATTGTTTTTCCGGCAGGCATTTCCTGCTGAAGCGCAGCATCTTTTTTGCTGATCTCATATAAAGTATCCCAATTTTGAGGGATAGCTTTGCTGTGGCGTTCGCCGGTATCGCGCAAAAAAGGCAGTTCCCGCTCTGTTTTTTTATCTGTAAACGGGTTAAAATCGGCATTGAAGGCAATAACGGGGGCTACAATTTGCTCAAAAGGCTTGGGAGTTATTAAATGCTCAATGCTGTTCTCCTGGTCAAAGTCGAGGCTGGGTGTAATATTATACCGCCCCAGCGACCGTTTTACCGCCGAACGTACAATAGCATAAATAGCCTTTTCGTCCTGGTATTTAATTTCGGTTTTGGTTGGATGAACATTGATATCAATTTTTGAAGGATCAATATCTATAAACAACACATACAACGGATAGGTATCATCAGGCAGCAACTCCTCGAACGCGGTTAATACCGCGTGGTTTAAATAGGCATCGCGTATAAAGCGGTTGTTTACAAAAAAGAATTGTTCGCCGCGGGTTTTGCGGGCAAACTCGGGCTTGCCAACAAAACCGCGCAGGTTAATAATCGTAGTATCTTCCTCAACAGGTACCAAACGCTGGTTATAATTATTGCCAAACAGGTGTATAACGCGCTGCTTTAGCGTGGTAGCCGGTAAATGATACACCTCCTGTCCGTCATGATGCAGTGTAAAAAACACTTCAGGATGGGCCAGTGCCACCCGTTGAAACTCGTCAATAATATGGCGCATCTCTACCGGGTTACTTTTTAAAAAGTTGCGCCGCGCCGGGATATTATAAAACAGGTTTTTAACCGATATGGAAGTGCCCGCGTTGGCCGAGCAGGCTTCCTGCTTCAATACATCCGATGCTTCAATAAATATTTGTGTACCCAGTTCATCTTCGTGGCGGCGGGTTTTCAGTTCCACCTGCGCTATAGCGGCTATAGACGCCATGGCCTCGCCCCTGAAACCCATAGTGCGGATAGCAAACAGGTCCTCGGCGCGTTTTATTTTCGAGGTGGCATGGCGCTCAAAACTCATGCGCGCATCGGTAAGGCTCATGCCACAGCCATTATCAATAACCTGTATCAATGATTTGCCGGCATCTTTTATAATCAACTGAATTTTATCGGCGCCGGCATCAATAGCATTCTCTACCAGTTCTTTTACAGCAGATGCAGGGCGCTGCACCACCTCGCCCGCGGCAATCTGGTTAGCAACGGAATCCGGTAAAAGCTGAATAATATCTGACATTTAAATTTTTCCCTCCGCCCGCCACGCGGCGGGTCATATTCTGCGCTAAATTAATTATTTGATACCATAACTTTATGATTACATAGTTGTATATACTTTTAAGTGTAATATATTTACAACTATACTTTACCTGTATGAGAAAAATATGGCCCATCCTGCTGCTTTTCCTGGCAGCCTGCAAAAAAAAAGAGTACAATGCCGACCTTTTAGTTAAGAACGCTGTAGTATATACAGTCGACAGCGCTTTTACCACGGCGGAAGCATTTGTTGTAAATGGTGGAAAAATTATAGCTGTAGGCAATACCGACAGCCTGGAGGGAAAATACCAGGCCCGCGAAGTTATTGACGCGGAAGGCATGGCGGTTTATCCCGGCTTTATTGACGCCCATGCCCATTTTTATGAATATGGCATGGGCCTGCAGCAGGTAAATTTAAAAGATATTAAAAGCTGGGCGGCGGTAGTTGATACCGTAAAAGCCTATGCG
>JABDBW010000083.1 GCA_013288485.1 Bacteroidota bacterium | reverse complement strand
ATAAAAATACTTACAGGTCATCCGGAATAGACAATTCTTATTATTACTTTTAACTTCCAAACCAATAATAAAGAAACATCTGTTATGTTAAAAAAATTTGCAGGTTTACTCCTGGTATTATGTTGGTTGATACTTGCATCTAACGCATTTGCTATAAGTATACCTAAATGGCAGCCGCATGATTTTGAATTTAAAAGCAAAACCATCCCCGATAACCCGTTCACTGTTAGCTTTTCGGCAGAATTTATAGGGCCAAAAGGCGTTAAATTGGTGTTGCCCGGCTTTTATGATGGTAACGGGATTTGGAAAGTACGCTTCTCCCCTACCATAGAAGGTAACTGGCTGCTCACCACAGTTGCAGATATAGCCGGTATCAACGATCAAAAATTGCAGTTTACCTGTATTGCCAATACCGATAAAAGAGCACATGGCAACTTAATGGTTGACCCTCAACATCCGCATCATTTTATTTACGAGGACGGAACGCATTGGTTCCCTGACGGCTATGAATGCGACTGGCTTTGGGCGCTTGATGAGCATGATAACAAACTCCCCGTTATTAATTCTTTCCTTGATAAGTTAAGCTACTACGGTTTCAATTTTATCCTCATCAATTGCTATGGTTACGATACCACCTGGCGGCCGGGTAAATCATCGGATGATGATTACGGGCCATCGGATTTATATCCCTGGAACGGCAGTAATGAACAGCCTGATTTCAGCCATTTTAATCTAACCTACTGGCAACATTTTGACCGGATGATAGACGCGATGAATAAACGCCATATCATAGCGCATTTATACCTTAAGGTTTATAACAAAAAAGTAAACTGGCCCAAAAACGGCAGCGCGGAAGACGACCGATATTATAACTGGATCATTGCCCGTTACGCCGCCTACCCTAACATTACCTGGGACCTTGCCAAAGAAGCGAATAATGAAAAATCGGTAGATTATAAAACGGGCCGTTTAAAGTTTATACGGTCAACTGACCCTTATCATCGCCTGGTAACTATACATACTGACGTTCAAACTTATAATAGCGGGGCCTATAATTCATTGGCCGATTTTCGCAGCCACCAGGAGCAATCTAATCATTTACATGCAAGTACCTTAAAACAACTGGCGCAAAATAACTGGCCGGTAATGAATGTGGAATCGGGGTATGAACACGGGCCAAACGGGCTACTGGATAAAACCTACAACAACGCAGAATCAGCCGAAGAGGACGCGTTGCGGATATGGGAAATACAAATGGCAGGTGGATATAACGCCTATTATTACACTTATACCGCATGGGATGTGATACGTCCAGAGGAAACGCCACCCGGCTATGCCTATCTTAAAAACTTTAAGGATTTTTTCACCCAAACGCGATATTGGCTGTTAAAGCCCGCCGATACCTTAGTGAACGCCGGGTACTGCCTGGCCCATACCGCAAAAGAATATGTTGTTTTTCAAATTAAACCGGTTCCGTTCACATTAAATTTAACTGAACTGGATAAGCCGTTAAAAGCAAGATGGTATCAGCCTTATTCCGGCAAGTATATTGATGCGGGCACGCTTCAAAAAGGAATGGTGAGTTTAACCCCGCCTGAAAGTTTGGGGACAGGGCCGGTAGTTTTATATATTGGAGGGAATACGCCTTAGATACTTGATTCACTCTATTATTGCTCACTAAAAGTACAAACCTCACTCATTGCCCAGATCGTATTCTTTTTTTAATACACTAATAAGCCTTGTCGCGTTATTATTTAACGTATCTGCACTGATCAGCTGATTTTTCAAAAATCGGGAACGTATCATTTCTACATATTGATTAAACAGCACCTTATTATAAGAAAGAACCGGCGGGTTAGTTTTTATAAACGAATCAATTGCTGCCCGTCTGTATTTTTTGTTGATGTTCTGGAAAACAATGTTTGCCGCATCATTATATTTAAAATAAAACAGTTGCGAACGGGCTTTTCTTACTTCGGTGTAAACTCCCTGCTGGTGTTCGTCATTCGCTTTAAATGTCTGCAAAAGCTGGTCATATTTAGCCACCATTCGGTTAACAGACGTCTTGGAAAAATAACGTAATGAGCCCGAACTTTTCATTTCAAGCAAAGTAGCGTCATGCGGCGCGAATGTATTGGGGCCACCGCCAAATAACCCGTACCAGTATAATTTACCCGAGGGTATGTGTTGGGGTTCGTTTGTTGATAATAGTTGCATCAGTGTATCCACGTTTGCTACAGCAAAATTAAGTCGCTTTATATATTTTCTCAGGTCGGTAGTATCCTCTTTAAGGTCGATATACATGGATGCTGCAAACTCTTTTGCCCTTTGATGCTCGTTAATATGCTCCCGCAGGCTTTCGGCAAAAAACCCCATGGTTACTGCTAAAAATATCATGAGGCCCTCCAGGATATATTCTTTAAATCCTTTTTTTTCTACGTCGGGGTGGTGATGTACTTCCATATTTTCAATTTTGGGTGTCGGATTTTCAATTTCGGTTTTAGTAATATCAGCTTTTTGCTTCCGCGGATTTGCCGGCTTCCGAGCTTTCCGGTTGTTTTCTTCCTCACTCATCTTTTAAATTATATTCTGTTTTCAGTTCAGTGAGTACACTGTCCGAAATTTTGAGAAGTTTAACATACTCCTGCATGGCCCGCATCCTGAATAGTTTAGCCGCTATTATTTTGTTTATAAGTAGTCTTTTGGTAATCAGGCTCCTGTCTGAGACGTATAACTCGTGGGTAGTAGTTGATCCAAACCGGAAATCATAGGACACTTCGGTATTATATACTGTTCCAAAAAAAGGGATGGCCTGTTCTATAATAAATTTCATATCGATATCCTCCCGCGCAGTTATCGATTTTGTCTGTAGGTCATATTCATTCATAAGGTTTATTATTTTTTGTTTAAAAAACCGCAATGATCCCGACGATTTGATCTGTTCATAACTGCCGGATGAAGAATGAAACGGGTAAACATTGGTAACCACCTGGCCCTCACTGTAAATAATGGTGTCGTTATGCCGGCTATCAGGCAAATGAAATGATGCAATTGTGCTGTCGCAGGCTGCAATTTTATGTTTGCTGAATTTTATAAGCTTATGTAATTGGGCAGTATCGTTTTTTATATCCTCGTAGTAGGAGTGCGCAAATTCGGCCGCGCGACGATTTTCTGAAATACCCTCGCGTATATTTTCGGCAATAAAGCCCATTATTACGGCTAAAAATATCATAAGGCCCTCCAGGATATATTCTTTCAATCCTTTTTTTTCTACGTTGGGGTGATGGTGTACTTCCATTGTTTCAGTTTGCAATTGCGAATTAGTGGTTTGTGGTTTTTCTGTTTGGTTTTTTGAGGGAACCGGCTTCCGGGGCATGGGCCTCTTTTTTTCTTCGTTCATTGGCTGACCTCCAATTGTTGTTGAAACATAGCAACAGCATTAAGAGAAACATATAATGGGTGCAACCAACGTTTCATGAGTACCAGTTAAAAGTTTACATTGTCTAATATATTCAAAATACCTAACTTTCAATATTATAATAGTAAAATATATAGCTTATAATGAACGAACAATTTACCGCCATCCTGCAAAAAAGACCTACTAAAGGCAGTTGGACCTTTGTAATATGGCCAAAATCTGTCGAGTTTTTTGGTACGCGCGGGCTGGTAAAGGTGGGGGCGACGGTTGATGGGCACCCTTTTCGCAGTTCATTTATGGCGATGGGCGATGGCAGACATCTATTACCCATAAAGGCAGATATACGCAAAATAATAAAGAAGGAAGCTGGCGATACTGTTACCATTGTTTTAAAAGAACATATAAATACTTAACCTGTTAACCACATTATGGCAACAGTTCCGCTCCGCAGTTCTGCCGGCAAATGGATCATGGTTTCAACCATCCTGGCCTCATCTATGGCGTTTATTGATGCCACAGCGCTAAATGTAGTATTGCCTTCCCTTCAAAAAAGCCTTAAAGCCACGGGCACCGACCTGTTCTGGATATTAAACGCTTACCTGCTTATGCTGGCCTCGCTCATGTTAATAGGCGGCGCTATGGGCGATAAACTGGGCCGCAAAAAAATATTTATGGTTGGCATATTTATATTCATCACAGCTTCGGCGGCTTGCGGAACGTCGGCCAGTGTTTTGTTATTGGTTGTATTCCGGGTTTTGCAGGGCGTAGGCGGCGCCTTGATGATACCTGGCAGTTTGTCGCTTATCTCCTCCTCCATCAATACGAATGAACGCGGCAAGGCCATTGGTACGTGGTCGGCGTTTACGACATTGCTTATTTTAGGCGGGCCAATTTTGGGTGGAGCTTTGGCCGACGCCGGTTTATGGCGGTATATCTTTTTTATTAATGTACCTATCGGGATAATTACATTATTCATGCTGGCGTTCCGTGTAAAAGAAACCCGCGACGAGGGGAGTAATAGGGCCCTTGATTTTCCCGGAGCTATAACTATCGCGCTGGGGCTGGCCTTTTTAACCTTTGGCTTCCTGCGCATACCCGCTGTTGGCTTTAATATTATCCAGGTAATTGGCTCACTGGCAGCGGGGGTTCTGTTTTTATTTGCATTTATTATCATCGAAATAAAAAGCGACCATCCTATGATGCCGCTTAAATTGTTTGCAAATGCCACTTTCAGCGGGGCAAATTTGCTCACGTTTTTCCTGTACGCAGGGCTTGGCGCAGGGATGTTATTTTTATCATTGAACCTGGTACAGGTGCAGGGCTACAGCCAACTGCAATCGGGCTTAACCTTTTTACCCTTTACGGTGTTAATGATCAGCATAGCGCGATATGCCGGCAGTTTGGCAGATAAATATGGCCCTCGTTTATTCCTCATCGGCGGCCCGGCATTAGCAGGAACGGGCATGCTTATTTTATCCTTCATCAAACAAACTAATGGTCCGGCAGACTATTGGACCACATTTTTCCCCGGCGTACTGGTTTTGGGGTTAGGTATGTCGTTCACCGTAGCGCCGCTTACCGCGACTGTAATGGGTTCGGTTAGTGATCATTTCTCGGGAACCGCCTCGGGTATCAATAATGCCATGACACGTATATCGGGTGTTTTCGCTAACGCGATATTTGGCGCGCTGGCTATTTTGCTTTTTTCGGGGGCATTACAGCAGCAGATAAACCCTATTCCGTTAAATTCGCAGGATAAACAAGCCATTATGCAGCAAGCGGCAAACCTGGGGAATGCTAAAGTGCCGCCTAATATTATAGCTGCCGATAAACCAATTATTGAAAAAGCTTATCATACCGGCTTTATAGCCGCCTACGCGGGTATTATGCGTATATCAGCAGGGCTGGGCTTTTTGGGGGCGCTAATGGCAGTGGGGTTTATATGGAACAAGGGTTTAACAAAAGCTAAAGGCGATTGATCATTGGGCCACGATATTATAAAATAAATACAATGCAAGAAATTAAAAAACTAAGCGAAACCGAAGAGATCATCCAAAACAGTATGGATTACACGCTTTTTCCGTGGAGCAAACAAAAGGGCTTTAACCCTATCGCGGTAAAAAGGGCCGAAGGGGTGTATTTATATGACTATGAAGGTAAACGTTATATTGATTTTTCT
Source organism: Bacteroidota bacterium (assembly GCA_013288485.1). Lineage (GTDB taxonomy): Bacteria > Bacteroidota > Bacteroidia > Sphingobacteriales > Sphingobacteriaceae > Mucilaginibacter. The sequence goes on along the minus strand of JABDBW010000083.1, from coordinate 3,906 downwards.
TCGGGGCTTATCAATGTAAATATCGGCCACGGCAACCAGCGGGTAACGCAGGCTGTTGTTGAGCAAATGCAGCAGGTTTGTTATATTACACCCGACTGCGTTACCAAGGCACGCGGCGAACTGGGCAAGAAATTAGCGGAGATAACCTCGGGCAATCTCACTAAAACCTTGTTTACCGTTTGCGGCGCTTCCGCTATTGAAAACGCGATAAAACTGGCCCGAATATATACCGGAAAGCATAAAATAATTGCCCGCTACCGGGCGTTTCACGGTGCTTCATACGGCGCTATGACTGCGGGCGGCGACCCGCGTAAACTGGCATCCGATTCGCAGCAGGCGCCCAATATTGTTCATGTGGAAGATCCGTATTGTTATCGTTGCCCCTGGGGAAAAGAAATTACATCCTGCAACCGCGAATGTGTGAGTCATATTGAAAGAGTAATTGAGTTTGAGGGTCCCGAAAATATAGCGGCTGTGTTAATGGAGGGCGAAAGCGGCACATCTGGGTGCATCAAATATCCGCCCGATTACCTTCAAAAAGTAAGAACCTTATGCGATAAGTACGGCATCCTGTTAATTGCCGATGAGGTATTGAGCGGGTTTGGCCGTACCGGGAAATGGTTTGCTGTTGACCTGCATGGCGTTGTGCCCGATATGATTGCCACCGCTAAAGGCATAACCGCCGGGTATTTGCCGCTCGGCGCGCTCATAGTAACTGATAAAATAGCCGCGCATTTTGACGATAAACCCTTAATGTTGGGCCTTACTTACTCGGCACACCCGGTAACCTGTGCTGCAGGGGTTGAAGTGCTAAAAATTTATGAAGATGAGCATTTAATAGAAAACGCCGCGACTATGGGTGTTTATATAGATGAGCGGGCAAAGGAAATGAAGATAATTCATCCCAGTATAGGCGATTTTAGAAATACCGGCCTTTTAGGTTGTTTTGAACTGGTAAAAAACAGGGAAACCAAAGAGCCGATGGCCCCTTTTAACGCGAAGCCCGAAGAAATGATTATTATGAATAAAGTGGCCGCTAAAATAAAAGAATTGGGCATGTACACTTTTGTGCGCTGGAACTATGTATTTATAGCCCCGCCGCTTACCATCACCAAAGAACAGGTAGATGAAGGGCTTACCATAATTTCGCAGGCCATTGCCATTGCAGACGAATACGTATATTAATCGTTGATGGGACCGGAGATTTGGGTTAGTAACATTTTTGATAGAATTGGTTGTTTGTTTATTTTTTGAACCAATTGTTTATATTTATCAAAAAAATTAGAAAAGGCAAAACCGGTCTTTTAGTATTAAACCAATAAAAATCAAAAAAAATGAAAAAATTACTTATCATGATTGCCCTTGTGGCAGGTGTTGCTACCTTGAGCAAGGCACAAGGCGGCGGACCACAAGGAACCCCTGAAGAAAGAGCAAAAGCATCGCTTGAAAGACAAAGTATGGCTGCTTACAACTTTACCGCTGATCAAAAAGCAAAACTCACTGTTATTCTTACCAGGCAAAACAAATCGCAGGATAGCCTCAGAACTATAGTAATGGCTGGTGGTGCAGATCCACAAACAGCCTATCCGGCAATGGCCGCTAAATTGGCTCCCATTTCAGCAGCTAATGAAGCTGCTGCTGTAGCCTTGTTAACTGCCGATCAAAAGAAAACTTATGATGCCGCGCTTGCAACTGCTAAACAAAATAACCCAAACGCAACAACTGTATTAGTTGGTGGCCGTGGCCGTCGCCCGCAACAATAGTTTTATCAAACCATAATGGAAAGGCTTCCCGGTTAATTGGGAAGCCTTTTTTATATTGGCATCAATCAACTAATTGTTTATATATTTATCAAAAAAAATAAAGCGAAAACCAGTTTTTAATTTTAAACCTAAAATCAATAAAAAAATGAAAAAGTTAATTATTATGATGGCCCTCGTGGCCGGTGTTACCACACTTAGTAAAGCACAAGGCGGCGGCCCACAGGGTACCCCTGAAGAAAGAGCAGCAGCGACGCTTGCAAGGCCAAATATGGATGCTTACGCCTTTACTGCCGATCAAAAAGCAAAAATAGTTGTTATCCTTACCAGGCAAAACAAATCACAGGACAGCCTTATGACTGCATTGACTGCAGGAGGTGGAGACAGGATGGCAGCAATGCAGGCAATGGGCCCAAAAATTGCCCCAATTGCAACAGCTAACGAAGCAGCCATTGTTGCTTTGTTAACCCCTGATCAGAAGAAAACTTATGATGCCGCTCTTGCAGCCGCAAAAGAACGAAACCCAAATGCAACTACAGCAATTATCCGCATGGGTGGCCGTCGCCCGCAACAATAGTTTTATCAAACTATAGAAAAAGGCTTCCCGGTTAACCGGGAAGCCTTTTTTGTTGTGTGGTTATGTGTCGTCGTGCGCCTAAGTGTTTGCTTATCAACCATTTTATGGATTTGAATAGTAGTTATTCCAACCCAATATCATTAAGTTTACATAACGAATATCCTTAAATTTTATGTTATGAAAAAAAATACGCTATTTGTTACGCTGGCTTTGTTAGTTTGCGTGGCCGCATCATTTGTTAGTTTTAACCCCGCACGCATATTGCCGCTACAAACCCGTGTGCACCCATTTTGTAAGTTTAGCTATGTTGATAACCGTGGCCACAGCGTAAAGCTGACCACAGAAATTATTCATGCTTCATCAAGAAGTTTAACATTTATTTTTGATACAGGCGAAAAACTGATCATAAACTTTATCGCAATTAGAGCAGGGCATTTTGTTGCCGAATCTGCCCGTTCCAAAGATCCTCAAATCATATTTTATCCTTCGCCCGGAAGTCAGGCAGTGCCTATGGTCGGAGCGATTATTATATCCTCTACCAGACCAGTATCCGGTAATTTTAGCCACCTTGTCAGCGATGATTACGAACACATTACTTTAGTGGCGGGAACGTTTAGTTTCTAATAAACAGGGCCTTTGAATATGACTTTAACCACTTTCTTAAGCTCCCATAGTACCTGTTTTAACTTCCCCGGCTCGCTTATAATTGGCAAAAATAACGCCGCTGGGTGTAACATGGCTTTCTGTTAACTTAAATGCAACCGGAATTGTGTCGTGGGAATACAACCTTTTTCCTTTACCCAGGATCACGGGGTAAATTTTGAGCCAAAGTTCGTCCACCAGATCATTCTTAAATAATAGCTGAGCGAGCTCGCTGCTGCCCCAAACTTTGATGTCAGAACCTTTTGAATTTTTGAGTTTTTTGATGTCTGCCGCGCTTTTGAGGAACACTGAGTTTTTCCATTCTGATTTTTCCATAGTGTTAGATAAGACATATTTTGTAACCTCATTGATACCCGGCCAATAGTCAGCATGTTGAGGCCAGTAAGAGGCAAAAATTTCAAATGTTTTTCTGCCAAGAAGGATATCTGTAGGTTCCATTTGTTTTTGCATGATCTTACCGGAAGCTTCGTCAGCATAAGGCGCAGACCAACCGCCATATTCAAAACCTCCTGATGTATCTTCCTCAGGCCCGCCGGGTGCTTGCATTACTCCATCTAATGAAATAAATGTTAAAACGATTATTTTTCTCATGGGTGTGTCGTTAGTGATTATAGTGCTGACTCTGCACTTTTATATTGCCTATTAGGGACGTTTTTTTTCTACCCGTTGTTTTTTCTCTCATTGTTTCAAGTACCGAAGCACAACAACCCCCGAATTAAAAACCGTCGATTCAACCAATTTTAATTGTAATTTCTCTTGCAGGTTGATGCCTTCAAACAAGCGTCTTCCTTCTCCTATAACTATCGGATGAACCACAAAATGATATTCATCGATCAGGCCAAGTTCTGCAAGTTGTGAAGGAATGGTTACGCCACCCGTCAAAATATTTTTGCCTGGTTCTTGTTT
>JABDBW010000082.1:9600-9746 GCA_013288485.1 Bacteroidota bacterium | reverse complement strand
CCGACCTTAACCAGGCTGTCAGCGGTTAAGCGCGGAGCCAGCCGATGCAACTCGTTCGTAAGCGAATTGACCAGGAAAGCGTTCATAAAGAGATTGCTTTTATCCGCGCTTTTAAAACGCAGTTTAAGGTTACCCCCTCGCAGTAC
>JABDBW010000082.1:0-9590 GCA_013288485.1 Bacteroidota bacterium | reverse complement strand
GGCATCGCCATTGCTGATCATTACCTGAAAAGTGAAGACGAACCCATAAAGGATTTTTATTCGTCAACCGGTAGTTGCTTACAACGTTTTTTTGGTTGAGCGTTTTAAGCGGAATGTCCCGGGTTGTAAAAAGGATTTGGCCGACATGGTCCTGGTGAAACATGGAATGGATGCCACTGCTTTTGACAATATCTATTTGTTGGGCACCGGCAGGTTGTGAACCGATGAAAAGGGCGATGATCAATAGGGAATAAAAACGCATGAGCTGTTATTTAAATTTTTTATTCAAAATTAGCGGTATAAAAGCATTCAAAATAGAACCCTATTAGCATCAACGGCTAAAAAGGTTCCGGTACTGCGAGGGGGTAACCTTAAACTGCGTTTTAAAAGCGCGGATAAAATGGCTTTGGTCAGCGAACTTGCATTGCGTTGCGATACGGGTTAACGAAATATCCCGGTTAGGCAATAAGGCCAATGCCCGCTGTAAACTCACTAAACGGATATAACCCCCTAGTTTGCAATTAAAATGTTTGCTGAAATCCCTGGACAAGTGGACCGGGTGGATGTTCAATTCCTTGGCCAGGTCTTGTAATTTCCATTGCTGATCATCCGTATGGAGTATTTCTTTTACCCTGCCGACCCAAACAGGCTTGGCCTTGGACAGGGTTGGTTTCAAGCCTGAAAGCAGGCCAAATAATTCCAGCAATAGGGCGTCAACAGCCAGTTGCGTTGCGGGTCCTCCGGTTTTCGCCTCCTTCCAGATTTGGTAAAACAGCGTTTTCATCCGGGGATCGGATAAAGACAAACTGCCCTGGAAACCATTCGTCTTTATTTCGAACGAATTAAACCATTCATTATTGAGTTCCACATGGAAGCCACGCGTAAACCCGGGAGGCTTTATATTATAATGTGCATCCTGCCAGTTATGGAATAATAATGTACCCGGGGTGCAATGATACGTTTCCTTTTGATTGATTTCGATCACCTTGCCTTGAATAATAAAGGTGAAATAAGGTTTTTCATGCCAATGCCAGTCCACTTTTTGGTGGGTGTATTCCGTGTCGGTCAGTGTCAGTCCTGTCAACTCGACCGTCTCATTGGTCGTTCCGAAAAATTCGCCTGCTTTTAAATTTCGCATTAGTACATGTTTAAAGCTAACGTGCAAAAGAAAAAAATGTTACAATTTAATATAATCAGGTTGACATAGAAGGGTTAACAAAAGCAACAGTGTCGGCTTAAAAATAAGTACTAAAACTGTCCCATCGGGTTATGTGAAAATGTATCATGGCCTTATGTAATTCACAAAAATATTCATAAACCCAAACTAAAAATTAAACCTTTCCGTTTTAACATCATCTAACAAATGGAAAAAACTTTATACTTTATGAAAAAACTCTTATCAATCACCTGCGTCGTGCTGATAGTTGCGGCGCTGTCGTCCTGCAGAAAAACCTATGTAACTAATGTTGTTCCTAATCAAACCTATTTTGTTACGGTTTCGGCAAGCAGCTGGGTTCAAACCACCGATGGTAAATCAGATTCTGTTTCTATTAAAGCGCCTGCAATAGATAGCTACTTTAACACACATGGTGCTACACTGGTTTATTTTTCTTTTTTTAATAACGTGTATGAGCAAATACCCGAGGTATATAACAATGTAGCTTACAGCTATATTCACTACCCCGGCAACCTTGTATTATACGCGCAGCCCCCTGGAGGCGGCACACCCGTTAAACCAACCAACGATATTACAGTGAAGCTGGTACTGGTGCAATCGAATTAGGAAGATGTTATAAAAAAGGGTTAACCGTTTATTTGGTTAACCCTTTTTGTTTTTATGCTGAACCTATTGGTCAGCCTTATATTAAGTTCCGCAATCGAAATTCCCTGCCTGCGGCAGGCAGGCGATTTCCGAAATCAAAAAACTATTTTTCCATCTGCTCAATAACCGCCTGTGTAACGCCGGTAAAGGAGAACCCGCCATCGTGGAAAAGATTTTGCATGGTAACCATTTTGGTGAGGTCAGAGAACAGGGTTACGCAATAATCGGCGCATTGGTCGGCACTGGCGTTACCCAGCGGACTCATTTTCTCGGCATAATTAATAAAGCCATCAAAACCCTTAACGCCCGAACCTGCTGTAGTGCGTGTTGGCGATTGCGATACGGTATTAATGCGCACGCGTTTTTTGGTGCCGTAATAGTAACCAAAGTTGCGGGCTATGCTTTCTAAAACGGCTTTATTGTCGCTCATATCATTATAATCAGGGAATACACGCTGCGCGGCAATATAGGTTAACGCCACAACCGATCCCCATTCATTGATGGCGTCCATTTTCATGGCGGTTTGCAATACGCGGTGCAGGCTCAATGCCGAAATATCAAAACCCTTATGGGTAAACTCATAGTTGTTTTCGTAATAAGGAATGCCCTTGCGCACGTTCACGCTCATGCCTATGGAGTGCAAAACAAAATCAACGCCGCCGCCAAAATGTTCCATAGAACGGGCAAACAGGCTCTCAATATCCGCGTCGACAGTAACATCAGCAGGGATAACCGGGGCCTTTACTTCTTCGGCCAGTTTATTAATGGCGCCCATACGCAAAGCGATAGGGGCATTGGTTAACACCAGTTGGGCGCCTTCGGCATAGCAATGCTGCGCGGTTTTCCAGGCAATGGAGTTTTCATCCAGCGCGCCAAAAATAATTCCTTTTTTACCCTTTAGTAAATTATAAGCCATATTTAAGTTTGATTATAATGGAGGCAAAGGTATATAATTATTGTAAATATAAAACCACTGTCATTTCGACCAGCGGGAGAAATCTATACATGACAGGCGCGAACTATGTAGGTGTATAGTTTTCTCCCTACGGTCGAAATGACACAACATTTTTAATTTTCGTAGGTAATGAGCACGGCAAGGTCCTCATTTCCCGCCGGCTTCAGGCCGTGATGGCTGCCTGGCAGGGTAAGTATCGCGTCGCCGGTGCTTACGGTGATAGTTTTGCCGTTCGTTGTCAATTCGCCTTTGCCGTTCAGGATATAATAAATTTCCTGCTGCTCCTGCAAATGGTAACCGATAGTTGCACCCGGATGCAATACCCGTTTACGGAAAGACATTTTAGCACCCTTAAATTTACTGAAGAACGGGAACGCCGTAGTTTTGCCGCCGCCGTCATGCGGCCCGGGCTCATCATGGGCAATTTCTTTTTCATGATCAATTATATAGCCTTTATCTTCCTGCTTTGTAAAGGCAAATCCAGCAAGCAAAAGCAAGGAAAATACGGATGTGGTGATCAGGAACGTGAGGAGGTGGAGTTTGGTTTTCATGGTTAATTAATATTTACTGTCAGAAACGACACGGTTTTATACTGGTTTAATTAATAACTGCCCACTGCAAACTGCCTACTGCAAACTAAGTAGTTCCCTCGCGTTCTGCAAAGCGCTCTCGCCCGGCTTATCGCCGCTCAGCATTTTGGCTATCTCTAAAATACGCTCGTTTTTATCCAATTGCTTAATGCGGGTATAGGTGGTTGCTGTTGTATCGTCTTTATATACAAAATAATGGCGCTGTCCCTTGCCGGCAATTTGCGGCAGGTGGGTAATGGTAATTACCTGTAAATTATTGGCCAGCTGCTCCATGATCTGCCCTACTTTATTGGCTACCTCGCCGGATACGCCTGTGTCTATCTCATCAAAAATAATGGTAGGCAGGGCTGTGTTTTTGGCAATGAGCGATTTAATGCTCAGCATTAGCCGCGAAAGCTCACCGCCCGATGCTACCTTGCTCATTTCGGCAAGGGCATGGCCTTTATTGGCCGAAAACAGGAACCGTATTTGGTCAACCCCATCTGCCCCCAAAGCCGTAATAGCCGATAATTCAATTTTGAGCGCCGCGTTCCCCATCCCCATTTCGCCCAATGTTTGCAGCACCTGCGTTTCAATAGTAGGAATAGCCTTTGCACGGTTTGCCGATAATTGTGCGGCCAGTTGCTCCAGTTCCTTTCTATCGGCAGCGAGTTGCAGCCGAAGTTTTTCAATGGTTTCATCGCCAAAAACAGCTTGTTGTATTTTTTCGGATAGTTCATCCTGCAATTGCAGCAGTTCGGTAACGCTGTTGAGGCGGTGTTTTTTTTGCAGGGTATAGATCACGCTCAAACGGGTGTTAATGTCGGCAGCGCGGGCTTCATCGGTATGGGTACGTTGTTCTATATTCTCAATTTCGGCGGCGATATCTTTTAGCTCAATGATGGCGCTGTTTAACCGTTCGTGCAATTCTTCAACCCCCGGATTAAATTTTCCTATACTAATTAACTGCTGATCAGCCTCGCGCAATTGCAGCAATGCTGATGCTTCGCCTTCGTGCATCAGGTAGTTTGCGCCTAATAAATTACGTTTAATTTCTTCGGCATTATTTAGGGTATACAACTCCTGCTCCAGTTGTTCCTGCTCACCAGCGGACAGGCCGGCTTTTTCCAGCTCATCATGCTGGAACTGGTGATAATCCAAATCGGCTTTGGTTTTATCGCTTTCGTCTATCAGCTGTTGCAGTTTGGCCGTAGCTTTCTTGTAGGCGCGGAATTTAGTTTGATATTCACTCAGCAACTCCGGGTGCTTAGCCACCGAATCAACCACTAATAACTGGAACTCCGGATCGTTAATTTCAAGCGTAGCGTGTTGCGAATGTATATCGATCAGCTTTTCGCCCAATAGCTTCATGGCGTTCAGGTTTACCGGCGTATCATTCACAAACGACCGCGATTTGCCGTCGGCAGATATTTCGCGCCTTAAAACGGTTTCGGCCTCATAATCGAGGTCGTTATCTTCAAAAAAAGTTTTGAGGTGAAAGGCGGCAATTTTAAACGTGCCCTCTATCACACATTTTTTTTGCTGGTTAAAAAAGTACCGGCTCTCGGCCCGCTGCCCCAAAATAAGCGATAACGCCCCCAGTATAATTGATTTACCCGCCCCGGTTTCGCCGGTCATAATGTTTAGCCCGGCGTCGAAACTAATTTCGAGGTTATCAATTAAAGCGTAATTATTGATACTGAGTTTTTGAAGCATAAAAAATATCCCCTGGTTTGGAGGATACTAAAATACATAAACACTTACGAACATTTCTTACAATTTTGGCCATTGTTTTTTGTTAACTTTGATTATTATGAAAGAACTTAAAGACCATATAGAGCAAATAAAGCTGCTATGCAACGCATACCATGTCAGATCGCTTTTTGCTTTTGGTTCGGTTGTTTCTAATAAATTGAAAACTGAAAGCGATATTGACCTGGTGGTTGATATCGATAGTAAAGACCCCCTCAATTATACCGATAACTACTTCGCTTTAAAATTTCAATTAGAAGGCATCCTTAACAGGAAGATCGACCTGCTGGAAGAGAAAGCAATTAAAAACCCTTTCCTTAAAAAGCAGATAGATAACACCAAAGTGCTTATTTATGGCAGATGAGATTAAAACCTGGCTTTCAGATATAAAGAAAGCAATTATGGAGATCAATGAGTTCCTTCCTGATAAAAAGAACTTTTTTCAATTCCAAAAAGATATTAAAACCAAAAGAGCAATTGAAAGGAACGTTGAGATAATTGGTGAAGCGGCTAACCGAATTTTAAAACTACAACCCGACATCAAAATCACTGATATTAAAAAGATCATTGATACCAGGAACAGAATAATTCACGGATATGATAGCGTATCAGATGACATAATTTGGTCCATAGTTGTTAAACATTTGCCAAAATTAGAAGAAGAAATTACTGCTCTTTTAAATTAAAAAAAACAGGCCAACTCGCGCCGGCCTGTTCTTAATTAACTATTAACTGATCCTATAAAGGCTTTTCTGGTTCCGGCGTTTCGGGGGTCACCGGTTTGGGGGCTTTTTCGGGTTTTGCCGGTTTGGGGGTTTTCATTTTTACAGGCTCTTTCATTTTGGCCGGCCGGGGTTCGGGGCTCATTAATTTGATCTTGAGGTCGCCGCCTTCCTGCTGCATATCCTCAACCTTTGCTTTCCATTCGGGGCTGTTATAATATTTGGACATTTCTTCACCCTGTTTCTGTATTTCGGCAACCTGCTTTTTCCATTCGGGGCTGTCGTAATATTTAGCTACATCTGCGCCTTGTTTTTGCATTTCCTCAACCTGCTTTTTCCACTCGGGGCTGTCGTAGTATTTGGCTATTTCTTCGCCCTGTTTTGCAATGGCTTCTATTTGCTTTTTTCCTTCGGGGCTATCATAGTATTTGGCCATATCCATGCCCTTTTTCTGCATTTCCTCAACCTGCGCTTTCCATTCGGGACTGTTGAATTTCTTTGCCATTTCCGCGCCATGTTTTGCCATATCGTCAACCTGTTTTTTCCATTCGGGACTGTTAAACTTTTTCGACATCGCCATAGCTTGTTTCTGCATTTGCTCTGCCTGCTTTTTCCACACGTCGCCCGAAACAAATTTTCGCATATTCATGAAGTGGCTGCTATCAGCCATTTTGTAATTCGAATAAGAATTATTAAAGGCGTTATCGTCAATAAAAGCGCCCTTATCAGCAGCGGGCAGGTCGTTTACCGAGTTGTATTCTTTTTTGTTGCCCTGCTCATCCTCTACCACAATTTTATATTTTTTGCCTTTAATGGCGGTATCAGCAGTACCGATGCTATCCGTAACAACTTTTGCAACTAAATTCTTTTTTTGCAGGGGTACTGTAACCGTAGCTGCAACAGGATGTGTTACCACGACGGGCGCAGCGGCGGTAATGGCTGCCGATATCATCCGCATGGCGGGTTCGGCGTTTTTTAGGGTTACCTTGCCATCTTTAATTTCGGGGTTAAGCCAGGCTATGCTGCTGATGCTGCAGGCCAGCGCCACCAGGGTAATTACTACCGGGCGGATATTTATAGTTTGGGTTTTAGTTTTCATAATACGTTCAATTCTGTTTAACAATTCATACTTTTTTCCGGTGGCGGCAAGGGCCAGTTGCCAGCCCTGTTGTTTGTTTTCTTCGAGTTTTAGTAAAGCCTGTGCATATATAAACGGACTGCCGGTTGCCTGCACCACCATGTCGTCGCAGCAGTTTTCTCTTTCTTCATTAATGAGGTTATTAACCAGCCTTGCAAACGGGTTAAAGAATAACAGGATACCCATAACCTGCTGAATAAAGTTTAACAGGTAATCGTTCCGTTTTATATGGGCCAGTTCGTGCAATAAAATGGCTTCAGTTTCTTCGGCCGATAAATAGCAGGTGATAGCAAAGGGCAGTAATATCATGGGTTTAATAAAACCCGTAATGCAGGGCACATCAACCCATTCGCTAAATACCGCCTGTACGGTTTTGGCCAGGTTTAGTTTTTTTGATAAGCGGGTTATTGTGCCGTCGAAACCGGCGTCGCTTATGTTTTGCCTTATGCGGTAAATGCTGTTCCATGCCAACGATAGTTTGAGGGTATTAAATACCAGGCCCACCACGTAGATCATGGTGAGGCAGGGCATATAGCCCGAAATGGTTACATAGTATTTATTGGCGGGCCCGCTTAACTGGTGCATTACCGCGGGTAAAGTTAGGGGCGCAATGGTAAGCGCCGTTGTTGATAGCCAGGCATAATGCCCCATCTCGTTAAATAAGGTGTACAAGAACCAGCCAAGCGTAACCGCCAGTGCCGAATAAGCCACGCGGTATTTTACCGCGGCCGGCGCTGCCGGGAACACCTGCATAAATACGCGCAACGCGATATAAATAATTAACCCCTGCCACAGCGAGTGGATAATGGTTATACCTAAAACCTGGCTGATGTTGTAAAACAGATTTTCCATAACTGTTAAATTTAATCTCTTTAATAAGTTGATAGTGTCAAGTCAATAGTCTTTAGTCGGAAGTCATAAGTCGAATTTTGCCTTTTTCTTTACTTAGGACTTAAGACTCCCGACTTGGGACTAAGCGCCAATTTATTATTGACTCTACAATAGTATATCCCGCTGCTACACCTAATCTTTAATCTTCAATCTCTAATCTTCACCCTTAAATTTCTTCAAATAATCCCTTATCGCCTCAATCTCATCCTTCGATGCCCGGTGCTGGCCAAGCGCCTGTATAACCAGGTCGGCGGTGGAGCCTTTAAATACGGTATCTAAAATTTTATCCAGCGCGGTGTTCTGCGCCTGCTCACGGCTTATCACCGCTTTATATAAATGCGTTTTGGCGTCGGTATTGCGCTCAACCAATCCTTTATCGTGCATTATCTGCATCAGCTTTAGTGTGGTGGTGTAACCCACGTCCTTGTTTTTTGCCAGTTCCTCGTTCACCTCGCGCACGGTGCATTCGCCCTTTTTCCAAATTACCTGTAATATTTCAAGCTCGCTTTCTGTTGGTTTCAGTTCCATATTTTCTATCCTACGAATATCTTCGTACAAAGATGTACGATTGTTTTCGTATATGCAAGTGGTTTTTAATTATTTTTTGTTAAAAATTGTTAAAAGTGATTAGGGTTTATTTATAAGGCGTTTAAAATTGAGAAATGTTACAGGGGGGAAAGATTTTTTGGGAAAGGTATGGGCGTTGCCTGCGGGCCGCGCTGTACGCTCATACGCGCACATGGCATTAGGCGCGAGGCCGGTATACGCTGCCATCGCTAACGCGGCCGGGGCACTATCCCCTTTTTGTCTGAACCATGATTTGTAAGATTAGGCGGATTGGCAGGATTACTTCTTAATTGTCGTGACAGTGTAACGAGAAAGTTCTCCACGCGTCATTGCGAGGAACGAAGCAATCTCTGCACTTGCTAATCAAATAAAAAGATGCGTTAGATAGTCTAAAGACTACGGGCATAATGGTTCGAAGTTATAAACTTCGGATAACGAGGGGGATATGTCCAGTTAACATGGCGCTCGGAATTTTATATATAATTATCACATACAAAGCGCTATAAAGATACTAGCTATAAATATTTTATTAGATTTACTTAATAAACCTTGCATAATTGAAAAACGATACGCTACCTCGTGCTGTAATATTAACTGCTATTCCTGTAGAGTTTAAAGCTGTTCGAGCTCATTTATATAGTCCAAACGAAGAAGAACATCCAACTAAAGGAGACGTCTATGACCGAGGATTATTTTATGGGGAAAGAAATAATTGGGATATTTTAGTTGCAGAAGTGGGTGCAGGTAATACAATGTGTTGTTTAGAAACTGAAAGAGCAATAGAACATTTTAATCCAAGTGTTGTGATTTTTGTTGGCATTGCTGGCGGAATAAAAGATGTAACTTACGGTGATGTAGTTGTTGCTGATAAAGCATATGGGTATGAAATTGGTAAAATTGTAAAAGGGGACATGCTGGCAAGACCGGATTTAGGTAAATCTACCTACGGAATACTTCAGCGAGCTAAAGCAATAGCAAGAAATGATGATTGGAAAAAGCGTATAATAGATTACGATCCTGAAAAAAATGACCCTATAGCTATTACCAAACCAATAGCTGCAGGAGAGAAGGTAATTGCAAGTACCCGTTCGCCAATATTTAGGCATATTAAAAAAAATTATAGTGATACTGTTGCAGTTGAAATGGAAGGTTATGGCTTTTATAAAGCAATTGA
>JABDBW010000081.1 GCA_013288485.1 Bacteroidota bacterium | reverse complement strand
AACTATAGCCTTATTGCTACAATTGGCGAAAGAATGTATGGTAAATAATGCAATAGACGCCATGTTTAGCGGCGAGATAATAAACGTTACAGAGGGTCGCCCGGTATTGCATATCGCTTTGCGTAACCAAAGCAATACACCAATTTATGTAGATGGAAAAGATGTAATGCCCGATGTAAATAGGGTATTACAGCACATGAAAGAATTTAGCAAAGCCATTATTTCGGGCTCATGGCAAGGCTATACCGGTAAACCCATTACCGATGTGGTAAATATTGGCATTGGCGGCTCAGACCTGGGGCCGGTAATGGTTACCGAGGCGCTGAAAGCCTATAAAAATCATTTGAACCTTCACTTTGTATCCAATGTGGATGGTACGCACATAGTTGAAACTTTAAAAGGGCTTGACCCCGAAACTACACTTTTCCTTATCGCCTCAAAAACTTTTACCACGCAGGAAACCATGGCCAACGCCCATAGCGCCCGCGACTGGTTCATTAAAAGCGGCGGCAAGGATAATGATGTGGCCAAACATTTCGCGGCTCTGTCAACCAATGCCGAAGGTGTTTCAAAATTCGGTATCGACACCAAAAATATGTTCGAGTTTTGGGATTGGGTTGGCGGCCGTTACTCGTTATGGAGCGCTATTGGTTTATCTATCGCTTTGAGCATCGGTTTTGAAAACTTTACCGAGCTTTTGGCCGGCGCGCATGCTATGGATAATCATTTTAAAACAGCGGAACCCGGGCAAAACCTGCCTGTTATTTTAGCTTTGATAGGTATTTGGTACAATAACTTTTTTGAAGCCGAAACCAACGCTATATTGCCATACGACCAATATATGCACCGCTTTGCCGCTTATTTTCAGCAAGGCGACATGGAAAGCAACGGCAAGCACGTTGACCGCAATGGCAAACCTGTTGAATATTCAACCGGCCCCATTATTTGGGGCGAGCCGGGTACTAACGGACAGCACGCTTTTTATCAACTGATACACCAGGGCACCAAACTAATTCCCTGCGATTTTATAGCACCCGCGCAAACGCATAACCCGCTGGGCGAACATCATACCATGCTGCTGTCTAACTTCTTCGCGCAAACCGAAGCATTAATGAACGGTAAAACCCGTGAGGAAGTGATTGCCGAATTAAAAGCGTCGGGCAAAACAGCAGCAGAAATTGAGAAACTGGCGCCTTTTAAAGAGTTTGAAGGCAACCGCCCAACCAATTCTATATTGGTTAAAAAAATAACCCCGCGTACTTTAGGTTCTTTAATAGCTATGTACGAGCATAAAATATTTGTTCAGGGCATTATCTGGAACATTTACAGCTTCGACCAATGGGGTGTTGAACTGGGCAAGCAATTAGCCGGCAAAATATTGCCGGAGCTAAGGACTGAGGATAAAGTTTCGTCGCATGATTCATCGACGAATGGGTTGATCAATCAATATAAGAATTGGCGGTAGGTAATTCTATTTCTTCTTAAAAGATACCTGGTACAAAAACGGCCACTTCTTACCAGTAACAAACAGGCGCTTACCTTTATCGTCCCAGGCTATGCCATTTAGCACATTTTGTCCATCATCATCAAAATGTGCAGGGCGCTGCGAGTTTGGCCAAAGGTTTTTCATGTTAACCCGTTGCAATACCGCGCCGGTTTTGGGATTGATGACTAATATGGTATCAGTGGTGTAAACGTTGCTGTATAGTTTGCCGTCAATATACTCCAGTTCATTCACCATATTTATCGG
Organism: Bacteroidota bacterium; assembly: GCA_013288485.1. Lineage (GTDB taxonomy): Bacteria > Bacteroidota > Bacteroidia > Sphingobacteriales > Sphingobacteriaceae > Mucilaginibacter. Next base: position 8,186 of record JABDBW010000081.1, on the reverse strand, counting down.
CCCTTTGTTGTCGTACACATCAATATACCCTGTTTGGTGGTAATCGTTTTTATCTAAGAACCATATCCGGTTGGTACTATCGTCAAGGAATATTTTTTTACCGTCGAAAGTTACGCCCCAGCCTTCAACACCAACGTTATTGTTAAAGGTTTTAAGCAGTTTAAAGGTGTTCCTGTCAAACACGAAACCAATTTTATCTTTGTAGGTAAACATCACAATTTTATCGCCTGTTATGGCGCTGCCTTCGCCAAAGTATTTCGGGTCGATCTTTTGCCGTTGAACAACCTTGCCGGTTTCGAGGTCTACTTTCCTTAGATCAGATTGCCCCTTGTTGCCTGTGCTTTCATATAAATAGCCATCCTTGTACAGTAGCCCTTCGGTATAGGCACTGGTATCATGCGGGTATTTTTTTATCACGGTAAAGGTCAATTCTTCGGGCGCTTTGGCTGCCAGTAATACAAAATTGGTTGATACATCTTGTAGTTTGCCGCCCTGGTATACTTTGGCGGTAATAACCCTTGCACCTAACGCCATAGTATCTGTTTTCAGGCTCACGGCTGATGAGTCTTTTTTGGAAGCAACTCTTACAGAATCCAGCATATACACTATTGAGTCCGCTTTAACCGATGCGGGGTAATGAATGGTCACATTTACCGCATCGCCTGCCTTATAGCTTGTTCCTGATTCGGGGCTGATGGTGATGTCGTTCCCGTTTTCCGATGATTTGTTTTGGCAGCTATAAATAAGGAGTGTTATGGCGGCGATGAGAAATAGGTTTCTGTTTTTCATAATTCAGGTGCTGATGGCCAAAAGGCATCTTCAATATGTTTTAGTTTATAATTTGTTTCATTGTTAAATAAAATGGCAATAATATCAAATCGCACCTCGCCCTGGTGGTTCATTAAATAAATATACTCATCCGCGGCATTGGCCAGGAGCTTTTGTTTTCGGGCATCAACAAAATCCTCGGGTTCGCCAAAACCGTTACCTGTACGGGTTTTAACCTCGGCAAATATAATAACCCTGTCTTTATAAGCAATTAGGTCAACCTCGAGGTTGCCATGCGTCCAGTTCTCGTCTAATATTTCGTAACCCGCTTCTTCAAGGTGCGCTTTTGCCAGGCTCTCCCCTTTCCGGCCCAAATCTAAGTGCCGGGCCATTATTTTAAAATTACTGAACCCAGGTAGTCAGAAATGGTTTTCTCCACTTTTTTCATCCGCATGTATTGGTTAAGCAATATTTCCTGGTCGGCTTCTCCTTCTGTTTTTTGCAATTCATTGCGCAGGCTTTGCAGCATTTTTCCCACTTTCTGCTTTTTTAAGTGAAATATAGCACCCAATATGGTCGCCTTCATATTAACCTGTTCATCGGGCACTAATATTTTGTGCATCTCGTACCAGTTTTCACTTAACGTATATTTAGTTGCTATTAGTGTAACTACCAGATCGACAATATCTTTATCAGGGTAATGGATAAAATGCTGTTCCTCGGGCAATACGCCGTTCTCCACTTCTTTGCTGTAAATTTCTATAAAGGCTTTGCTTGCCGGATGTTCAAACTCCACATCGTTTAGCTCGGCGATCATAAACGGACCGATATAAGTATTTGCAATACCATCCCAATCTATCATTTTATTGCCGTATAATAACAGCAAGCGAACTATCTCTTTTTCCTGCGAGGCATTTTCCTTTATTTCTTCAACCGGCTCATCAGCCAATATATCTTCAGCCGGTGTTACCGCCCTGTTTGCCTGCTGCTGCGAATCTTTCCTGGCCTTACCCAGTTTCATTTTGTTCAGCTCGGATAACAGCGCACGCTCATCGATCTGCAACTGGTGACTGCATTCTTTTATAAATACCGACGCTTTAATAGAATCTGGTATTTTGGCAATACTTTCTACGATCTCGCGTATAACTTCCGATTTCTTTATCGGGTCGTTTCCGGCTTCTTTAAGCAGTATGTCTGTTTTGTAAAGGATAAAATCCTTCTTATTATCTTCTATATGCTTTTTAAAGGCATTGGTGCCTACATTGCGCACATACGAATCAGGGTCATGCCCATCCGGGAAGAGCACCACTTTTACATTAAGCCCTTCTTCAAGTATCATATCCAGCCCGCGCAACGATGCTTTAATGCCCGCCGCGTCGCCGTCATATAGTATGGTGATGTTTTTGGTGAAGCGCCCTATCAGCCTGATCTGTTCGGCGGTGAGCGATGTACCCGATGAGGCCACCACATTCTCTATGCCCGCCTGGTGCACGGATAGTACATCGGCGTAACCTTCAACCAAATAACAGTTATCCTCTTCCCTGATTGCTTTCTTGGCGAAGTATAAGCCATACAACACATTGGATTTATGGTATATCTCCGACTCGGGCGAGTTAACATATTTTGGTACGTTCTTATCACTTTTCAGCGTACGCCCACCAAAAGCTATTACGCGCCCGGTAAAACTATGTATCGGGAATATAACACGACCCCTGTACCTGTCGTATAAATTTCCATTATCACGCTTTACAGAAAGGCCGCTGTCAATCAAAAATTCCGGCTGATAGCCTTCCTTTATCGCCTGCCCCGTAAACGCTTCCCATTGATCGGGCGAGTAGCCCAGCTCGAATTTATTAATGGTATCTGTAGTAAAGCCGCGTTCTTTAAAATAGCTCAGGCCAATGGCTTTGCCTTCATCGGTTTCCAGTAAACTTTCATGGAAAAATTTAGCGGCAAAGGCCGATACGATCATCAGGCTTTCCCGCCGGTTCTCCTCCTCTTTATTTTCAATAGTCTCAACCGTTTCCTCAACCTCTATGCCGTATTTTTTTGCCAGCCATTTTAGCGCTTCGGGATAGCTGAATTTTTCCAGCTCCATTAAAAAGGTAACCGCGCTGCCGCCTTTTCCCGACGAAAAATCTTTAAAAATACCTTTAGCAGGCGATACCGTGAACGACGGCGTGCGCTCATTCGCGAACGGCGACAGGCCCACATAATTAGCACCACGCTTTTTTAACTGCACAAATTCACCAATCACCTCCACAATATCTGTGGCTTCCATAATACGGTCGATGGTTGATTTTAATATCATGTGTTACTTGCAAATGTAGGGCAAATCATCCATTGCCTTAAATTTTACGAACCATTAATTTACAAATTATTTATTTGCCGCGGCTTTAAAAATGTAATACCTATCCCCGCCAGTACAATTACACTCCCGATGATCTCTTTCATCTCCAATCTTTCGTTTAAAATCAAAATCGCCAAAAAACCCGCTATAACGGTCTGACTAAGCAGCGTGAGCGCGACTTTTGCCGGGTCTAACCTGCTTATAGAATAGTTGATAGTTATCCAGCCCATTAACTGGCACACCAACCCCATGCCTGCAAAACTGCCCCAGGTTTTTAAATTATAATGCAGCAACTCATCGCGCATTATGGCAGCAATGATGAGTAGGAACACCCACGCGCCCAGCATATTGTAAAACATGAAAGCGATGGTACTGATGCGCCGTAAAATATCCTTAGTTATCATAATGTAAGTGGAATACAATAGACTCGCCGTAAGCGCTAATAATATACCCGCGTTAATTTGCAGGTGCAGCAGGTTTACTACGCCAACCAATACTACCATACCTGCAATAGCAATACCTGTACCTATCCAAAACAACGATCCTGATATTTTTTTGAACAGGATATAGCTTAAAAGTCCTACCCAAACGGGCGCTAAATTGGCCAATAAAGTGGAAACGGTAGCGCTTATTAGTTTAAGCGATAAGTTCCATACGGCTATATCGGCAGCAAAAACAACACCGCCTATTAGGGCAAGGATGATATCTTTCCGGGCAAGTTTTAAATTTGTTTTGACCAGGCAATAAGGAAGTAAACATATCCACGCGATAAACAGCCGGTAAAACCCGCATACCACAGGCGAAGCATCAGCCAGCTTTACCAATATGGGCGAAAACGAGATGCATAAAATGCCTATGGCGAGGCTTAGTTTAGGGTTCATAGAAATATAGTACGTTGTGCAAACTTAACTAACAGGAATTAAAGACTTACGAAGTTTTAAAAACTTCGTAAGTCTGACAGGGTAACATAAATCAATTAATCGTATTTTTGCGACTCTAAATTTTTACAATGAGCCAGCGAATAAAGATCAAAGCATTATTAGAAAGCACCGAAACCGGTATTGATGTAACTGTAAAAGGATGGGTACGTACCTTCCGCAATAACCAGTTCATCGCTTTAAATGATGGCTCAACCAATAATAACCTGCAGGTGGTTGTCGATTTTGAAAATGCCGACCCTGCTTTATTAAAACGCTTAACTACCGGCGCCGCTATCAGCGTTTTTGGCCATTTGGTAGCCTCGTTAGGCAAGGGCCAAACGGTTGAAGTAAAAGCGAAAACCATTCAAATATTAGGCGACAGCGATCCCGAAAAATACCCGCTCCAGCCAAAAAAACATAGCCTGGAGTTTTTACGCGAGATAGCGCACCTGCGTTTCCGTACCAATACATTCGGCGCCATATTCAGGGTGCGTAACAGTTTGGCTTATGCCGTACACCAGTTTTTCCAGGAGAAAGGGTTTATTTACCTGCATACGCCCATTATTACCGCGAGTGACGCGGAAGGCGCGGGGGAAACTTTCCATGTGACTAACTTCGATCTGTTGAACATCCCCAAAGCCGATAACGGCGAAGTTGATTTTAAACAAGACTTTTTTGGTCGTGCCACCAACCTAACCGTTTCCGGGCAACTGGAAGGCGAACTGGGCGCAATGGCTTTGAGCGATATTTATACCTTCGGCCCCACGTTCAGGGCAGAGAACTCGAACACCACCCGCCACCTGGCCGAGTTTTGGATGATAGAACCCGAAATGGCATTTTGCGACCTGGTTGATAACATGGATACCGCCGAGGCATTATTGAAATACGTAATTGCCTACGCGCTTGATAAGAATAGGGATGATATTGAGTTTTTAACACAACGTTTGTTAGACGAAGAAAAACAAAAACCACAGCATGAACGCTCAGAAATGTCGCTGACCGAAAAGCTGCAGTTTTGTTTGGATAACGATTTTGAGCGATTAACTTATACAGAAGCCATTGATATCTTAAAGGAATCGGCTCCCAACAAGAAGAAGAAATTTCAATACCCGGTTGAAGGCTGGGGCACCGACCTGCAATCGGAACATGAGCGTTACCTGGTAGAGAAGCATTTTAAAAAACCGGTTATTTTGACTGATTACCCTAAGGAAATTAAGGCGTTCTACATGCGCCAGAACGACGACGGTAAAACCGTACGCGCCATGGATATTCTTTTCCCGGGTATTGGCGAAATTGTTGGCGGTTCGCAGCGTGAAGAGCGGTTGGATAAACTGGAGCAGCGCATGGACGAGATGAATATCCCCAAAGAGGAACTTTGGTGGTACCTTGATACCCGCCGCTTTGGCGCCTGCGAACATGCCGGCTTTGGTTTAGGCTTTGAGCGTTTAGTGCTGTTTGTAACCGGTATGGGCAATATAAGGGATGTGATACCTTTCCCGAGGTTCCCGAGAAGCGCGGAATTTTAATGAGCTTTACTTGTCATTCTGAGCGCGAGCGAAGAATCTTATAAAATAGACAGGTCGGCGACTTGCATGGCGTATAATATCCTTCACTACGTTCAGGATGACAAATAGTCGATATTACTTATAATCTTTCTGTAAAATCAAAAAACTGGCGCGCTCTGTTTTGTGGAACGGCACGTTCCATTCGCCCTGGTAGCTTATTTTTGCGGGGAGCAATTCGCCGTTAAATGGGATGAGTTCAATATTCATCTTCACATCAAAATCAAATAAAAAATTGCTGTATTTCAAATCAACATATCGGCCCAGAATTTTAAAGGTACGCATATCAAATATGGTGGTGAGCTCTTTTATAATCACATCGCCATCGGCAGTGCTTGGTTTTTGGATCACCTTAAAACGATAAACCGGTATAGAATCCAGATATTTCCCCCGTGCAAATTCATAATTATAAAATTGCCGCATATCGCTACCGAAAATTTCTGTTTTGCCGCTAATGAAAGGCAGCCCGGTTACCTTGCGTCCCGGCGCGAAGATCAAGGTTTTTAGTTTATCCTTATACGAGCCGTTTTTACCAACACCGGCCAATGGGTCATTCTTTGAAAAATCAGAATTATAAGCGTTGTTAAAAATATAATCGAACATCTCCACGGTATACAACTGGTATTTGCCGTTCTTTTTATAAACATTGCCCTTATCTTGCTTTACCAGGTATTCGGTTTGGTGTTTATTCCCGATGATGGTATGTTTTATTTTCCGGTATATCTCGCCCTCTATCTTATTTTTTTTATCATAAGTGTAGATATGGTTCTCGGCCATAAAACCATAGCGTTTCATATTACGAAAAGCCTTATAAAAGCCGGTATCGGCAACCACGGCATCAATAAAATCCTGTGCGTTTAACTTATGCGATTTGATGTTTACGGCAGAATCAATTACAACAGTCAAAACCGTATCAGGGTTAAAACGGTGCCGCTGGGCGTTTGAGCTGAAAGCAAAAAGCAGAAAGCTTAAAGCTAAAATACATTTTTTTATTATGGATTTGTTCCATGATCTATGAACCATGACCTATGAACTAACAATCAATTTCCCAATTGTTTAATAGCCAAATAAGCCATAAGACCTATGCTGGTTTCCAAAGCAGTTTCGTCTATATCAAAAGTTGGGGTATGTACAGATGAGGTAATCCCCCGGCTTTCGTTGCGGGTACCCAGGCGGTAAAAGCACGAATCGGCTACTTGTGAGTAATAGGCGAAATCTTCGGCAGCCATCCATATATCCAGGTCGAGTACATTTTCTTTGCCCAGGTAGTCTTCGGCATGGCCGCGTGTGGCTGCGGTTAGTTTTGGTTCATTTACCAGGAACGGGTAGCCTTTCATGATATTAAAATCGCAGCTTCCGCCCATGCTTTCGGCAATACCTTCGGCCATTTTTTTCATTTTGGTATGCGCTTCCTCGCGCCATTTTTCATCCATCGCCCTAAAGGTGCCTTCTAAATAAACCTCGTTGGGTATAACGTTGGTGGCGCCATTGGCTATAACCTTACCAAACGACAATACACAAGGGCTCTTCGGATCCGAAAAACGGCTCACCACCTGCTGCAGGGCGGTTAGTATATGCGCGGTAATAATTACCGGGTCGATATTTTGCTGGGGCTGTGCGGCATGACCGCCTTTTCCTTTTACGGTAACGTACAATTCATCCGTCGAGGCCATGTATTTACCTGAACGAAAACCCACCTTGCCGGCATCAATTAAAGGCATTACATGCTGCCCTAATACGGCAGCAGGCTTGGGGTTTTCTAACACGCCTTCCTTTATCATTATACTTGCCCCGCCGGGCAACCGTTCTTCGGCTGGCTGAAAAATAAGTTTTATAGTACCGCCAAAATGGCTTTTCAGATCGGCGAGTATTTTTGCCGAGCCTAACAGCGACGAGGTATGCACATCATGCCCGCAGGCGTGCATCACGCCTGTATTTTTCGACCGGTAAGGCACATCATTAGCTTCGGCTATAGGCAGGGCATCCATATCAGCACGCAGGGCCACTACTGCATCAGAGGGTTTCTCCCCTTTTATAAGCGCTACCAGGCCATTATCGGCCATCCGTATATAAGTAAGTCCCAGGTCCTCCAGTTTTTTAGCCACAAAAGCCGATGTTTCCACTTCATGAAATGAAAGCTCAGGATGGCTGTGCAAATGACGGCGGTTAGCCACCACCTCATTAAAAATGTTTTTTGCTAATTCCTGTATTTGCTGTTTAATCATTTCCTGCTTCTGTTTTAGGAGGATTTATTTTCTCTTCAATAATAAATAAGCTTGTAAAAGCCCGCCTTAATTCCTGCATCGCTTTTTCGGCTTCCAGGCGTGTCCTGAAATCGCCCGCGCGTACTTTATAGTTTGGTTCGTTATAAATAATATACGTCCGCATATCCGGATGTGTATCCTTAAATTTTGCCTGCGCGTCATAGGCTTCCTGGCGCACCGAACCGCTGTATATTTGCACCCGGTACCCATCTATTTGCCCCCTGAACGTATTACCGGGCACCGCAACTATTGTTGTTCCTGTTGTTGACGCCGTTACAGCCCTTCCCTTCATTAAGCTTCCCCGTTTTGCTGCTAACGTATC